>NZ_DATCSD010000050.1:0-107316 GCF_036568665.1 Ohtaekwangia sp.
GCTCCCCATGTACCAGTCCATACGTTGTGATCGTCTTCCAACAGAACGGACATGATATCGTCTATATCTAAACCGTTAGATTCATTATATGCCTTTACTTCATTATGATCGAAGAAATATAAACCACTCCAGCTTACAAACCAGATATTTCCTTTTGAATCAAATTGAAAATCACCTGCCGCCCAGACTCTTGCTCCGTTTAAATCTTTCACATGCGTAATCTCATCGCCATGCATTTTGATCAGTCCAAAAGTTGAAGACATCCATATATCCCCTGTAACAGGATGCTCTAAAATCTTATAGATCGTTGGCGGAAAAGGAAATGGATCTTCCGGGTCTTCTATATTTACCTCGCTGATAACACCATTCTCAAATTTATTAAGACCTTCCAATGTACCGATCCACATGGCTCCATTGGCATCCTGATAGAAAGCATATACATAATTCGATAGCAGGCCATCGCCTTCTTTATAGTTAACTTGTGTATTGTCGTCAAAAACCGTTACACCGGCTCCGTATGTACCGGCCCATTTCTTTTTATCCTTGTCAACATAGATGGCATTTATGCGTGTTGACTGAGCAATCTCTATCGCGGGATAATAGTCGGCAGTTAAATCTTTATACCGGAAGATTCCATTTTCTGTGCCGAACCAGAATATACCGCTTCCAGGTTCTTCCGCTATATCCAATACACCGGCTTCAAACTGACTAGAAAAAGGTTTCGACTGAGGAATCACCTCCCGGTTGTTATCCAGTATACTATATCCCGTCCATGTACCTATATAATATCGGCCATCGGTACCTTTAATCATTTTCCAAATGAGATTTCCCTTGATCTCATTTTTCGGCAGCACTTCATTCCAGTTCTGCCCCTGCTGTATATATAGATGCTCACTTCCGATCCAGAGATGATTGTTCTTGTCCCGAAAAGTAATGTTAGCCTGGTGCTCGGTTGGATAATTGGTAAGTATACCATTCTGCATGACGGTATAGCCCCCTTCTGCACCAAAATATAGTGTCCCTTTATCCTCGCTGGTTGTTATGCGATCGTAGATAGTAAACAGCACTTCATTCTTCTCCCAGCTATAATGTTTCCAGGTTGTATAAGCCGATATTTTTGCAATTCCGCCATAGCCTAATGTTACCCATATATTTCCATCTTTGTCGCCATTGATATCTTCAAAACCGAAGGGAGAAACCCAGGACGGATTGCTAAGGTTTGTCCATTTTGTTCCATCAAAAAAGCTTACAGAAAAAGTGGAGATAACCCACACAACATCATTCGTATCGACATATACTCCTTTGATAAAATTATTACCCAGCCCGGTGGTTGCATCATAGAGCGTCCAGGTACCATTGGTATATTTATATAATCCGGACGATGAACCTACCCATAATGTTCCGTGACTATCTGTAGCAATCGCATTAAATATATTGGGCTTATCTATAAACTCCCAGTGAAGTCCGTCATAGCGTGCAGCCCGGTTAGCCGAAGCCATCCACAGGTTCCCTTGTTTATCTTTCACCAGGTCAGTCGGGATTAATCGTTCAAACGAATCGTCATCAGCAAATCGTTTCAAAACATTGCCTTCCAGGTCTGCCAACACAATCCCTCCGCCTGTGGTAATCCAGAGTGTGTCATGATAAAATTCGATGTCTTCAACATCTCGTATGGAATAGATTTTCTCCTGGAGACACTGCGCTGTTAACGAAAGAGAACACATCATCAACAGAACAAAAGCTAACACGGGGGTAATTACTTTCATGGATAACAGGGGGATAGCCGGATAAAGATTAAGGGTATATCGATCTAAGATACAAAAATGAAAAATCAAAAAGAGATTTGCTAACGCATTACGATGCAAATGATCTATGGATGGCGAAAGAAAATTGAATTATGGAAACAACGAATGGATAAAACGGGCATACCTTTTTAAGATGCACCATGCTGTAACGACCGATGATCAAAGCTTTCATCCCTTGTGGTAAAGTATAATTACCGGTGAACGCTTCTATCACGTAATTTTAGGTCTTTGTTTTCCATGATTGCCAAGACACTTCGCGCTTTTCAGAGTAGAAATTACCGGCTATATTTTTCAGGGCAATCGCTGTCGCTGATCGGAACATGGATGCAGCGCACGGCTGTGTACTGGCTGGTTTATGAGCTTACCTCGTCTGCGTTTATGCTGGGGCTTGCTGCGTTCGCGGCCCAGTTTCCTTCGTTTATGTTTTCGATCATCGGTGGGGTTATCTCCGATCGCTTTAACCGCTATAAAGTTTTATTGCTTACGCAGATAGCATCGCTGGTGCAGGCTGTTATTCTTACTGCGCTGGTTTTATCCGGCCACTATACCGCGTGGCAGATCTTGATACTGAGCGTTGTGCTGGGAACGATCAATGCCTTTGATGTACCCGCGCGGCAAGCATTGGTTTACGACATGGTTGATAACAAAGAACATTTACCCAACGCCATCGCGCTAAATTCTTCGATGGTACACCTCGCGCGACTGATAGGCCCTGCGTTGTCGGGTATTGTGTTGCACCAGTTCGGAGCTGCCATCTGTTTTTTATTGAATGCTTTCAGCTTTATTGCTGTGATTACCTCGCTCCTCTTTATGAATCTGCCGCCCTATAAAAAGCCGGAGCGTCTCACCAACGCCATGACGGATCTGAAGAACGGATTTATATACCTGAAGAACACTCCATCAATCAGTACCATTATGCTGATGCTGGCATTGGTAAGTCTTTTCTCGTTGCCCTATATAACGCTGCTGCCTATCTATGCCAGGGAGATCTTTCACGGAAAGGCTACTACCTTTGGTTATCTCAATAGCATGGTTGGCCTGGGTGCGTTGGGCGGTGCTATATTTCTGGCTTCGCTTAGCCCGGGCGTTGGTTTGAAACGTATATTGTTTGTGAATACAATTCTCTTTGGCGTGGGCCTCATGTTGTTCTCTCACCTTACCACACTCCATTTTGCTTTGCCTTTCCTGGTAATTGTCGGATTCGGAATGATGTCGCAGACGACCATCAGCAACACATTAATTCAAACCATGGTAACGCCAGCTATGCGCGGGCGTGTACTCAGTTATTATGCCATGGCATTCTTTGGCATGCAGCCTATTGGTGCACTTATGATCGGGGCGCTGTCGCACTATATCGGAGCGCCTAATACATTTCTGATACAGGGTATAATTACCTGCCTCATTGCGTTGTTGTTCAGTCCTTATCTTCGTCAGCGTGCGTTAAAGCAAACGGATAAGATGAAGATCGGACAACTCGAAGAACGCTCTGCCGAAACTACCTGATATATACTTTGCAGTATCTATAGGCATTCCATCAAATTATCTTTGCAGCTTCTTCCTTTTATAGGGAATAATTATTCCCTACCCGAACATCTGGTCCCTGTCTTGATCAGCGATTATTCATGATTGATTTTTGTAGTGTCATTCTCGCGGGATGAAAAAACAAACACATTTAACTACAGATTTATGACAGAGAAAGCTTATATACCATCGGCCTTTACGAATTACGTAACCGGTGTGGATAAGAAAGACGTTGCCGGGATCGCAGCATGCTTTACACCGGATGCAGTTGTGCAAGACGAAGGTCATGTATATACCGGCAGAGAAGCTATCAGAAATTGGGTTGCCCGGGGTTTCGAAGAGTATCAATATACATTGGCGGTGAAAGATATACAGGAGAAGAAATCAGAATGGATTGCCACCACCCTTGTAACCGGAACGTTTGACGGAAGCCCGATTCAACTGCGGTTTATCTTTACATTGAAAGATGCCCTGATGGCAACATTAACCATTCGATCCTGATCAGGTATATATCTATGCAAAACGTAATGAACAATTATGCTACCGAACTTTCGGGTAAGAGAGTTCTGGTTACGGGTGGAACAAAAGGAACCGGCAAAGCCATTGTACAGCGACTACGCGCAGCCGGTGCAACGGTGATGGCTACTGCACGTTCTGTGCCGGCAGACCTGACTTCGTCTGAACTATTTATACCGGCTGATATAAGTACGATAGAAGGTGTTGAAGTGGTTGCACGTGAAGTCTTAAAATACATGGGCGGTGTAGATATACTGGTGAATAATGTAGGCGGTTCTTCTGCTCCTGCCGGTGGCGCACTGGCATTAACAGATCACGACTGGATGCAAACCATCAACGCTAATTTGCTGGCTGCCGTACGACTCGACCGGGCGTTGCTGCCTTCTATGTTGCAGCAAGGTAAAGGTGTAATTATACATATATCTTCTATTCAACGGGTGTTGCCATTGCCCGATGCTACGCTGGCGTATGCAGCGGCTAAAGCAGCATTGAGTAATTATAGCAAGGGGCTTTCAAAAGAAATGTCGCCACGGGGTATCCGGGTAAATTCAGTTGCTCCCGGTTTTATCCAAACTACCGCTGCCGATAATCTTATTGATCGCATTGCGCAGAATGCCAACACCGATAAAGATGGCGCACTCAAATTATTGATGGATTCATTGGGAGGTATACCAATGGGACGACCGGCAAAGCCGGAAGAAGTTGCTGAGCTTGTTGCTTTCCTGGTATCCGATCGTGGCGGTTATCTCAGTGGCGCAGAGTATATAATTGATGGTGGTACGATTCCTACTATCTAAATATAGTATAAATGTAAAAGGGCTCTTGTGAGCCCTTTTATTGTTCATTGTTTTAAATGTTCCGGCAATCGCTCGCCCTTTAAAATTACTTCCTGTAATTTAGTTTTGTTGTCGTCTCCCCACTTTCCCATTTCTGCTATTACGGGTATAATACTTTCTCCGAGTGGTGTTAAGCTATATTCCACCCTGGGCGGCATTTCGGCAAAGATCTTTTTGCGGATCAGCTCGTGTTCTTCCAGTTGAGACAATTGCATGTTGAGAACTCTGCGTGCTGCATCGGGTATCTTTCTATGAATTTCGTTCGGGCGTTTTACACCCTCTGATATATAGTATAGGATACTGATCTTCCATTTTCCATAGAGAACTTCTCGGATAAGATCAAGGCCGCAGTTAAGCGTGATGGGTGTCTTTCGGGTATACATAGTCTGGAGGGGGATGTGTTTGTGTATACATTTGCCGCAGCGAAGGTGCTCCGGTGGTATCGAAGTTACGCTTTTCGTTGGCAAATAAAAAAGAGCCCTGCATGGCAAGGCTCTTCTTTATATATAACTGTTATAAATTAATGCGTGTCGTGCGCAAGGTCTGTAGCAGGTGTTTTGGGTTTGTTTTTGTAGGCGATCTTCGTAATGAATACGAATAATACAGGCACTACAAATATAGCCAGCGAACTTGCCGCGACCATACCTCCCGCCACTGTCCAGCCAATTGTTTTACGCGCTTCCGCTCCTGCACCGGCAGCAAATGCCAATGGCAACACACCGAGGATAAACGCCAGCGAAGTCATGATGATTGGTCGCAAGCGCAGTGAAACTGCTTCGAGTGTCGCTTCCACAATTTCCATTCCACGGTCTACACGTTCTTTGGCAAACTCCACGATCAGAATCGCGTTCTTGGCCGCAAGACCAATCAGCGTTATCAACCCGATCTGTGCATAGATATTGTTTGTCAGATTCGGTAACAGTGTCAAGGTAAGAATTGAGCCAAAGGCACCGATCGGTACAGCAAACAATACTGAGAATGGCACTGACCAGCTTTCATATAGTGCAGCGAGGAACAGGAATACGAATATTACAGATATACCGAAGATAAGACCCGTACTGTTACCAGCCTTGATCTCTTCACGGCTCATACCACCAAACTCGTAGCTATAGCCCACAGGCATAGTCTGCGCAGCTACTTCTTTCAAGGCATCAATGGCTTGTCCGCTACTATAGCCAGGTTTCGCTACACCCATAATTTCCGCAGAGCGGTATATATTATAGTGCGATACCACAGCCGGAGTCTCGATCATTTTGGAAGTGATGAGCGAACTGAGCGGGACCATGTTGCCTGCACTGTTGCGTACAAAATATTTACCTATATCCTGGATGTTTTTTCTGTAAGAAGTATCCGCTTGTGATACCACGCGGAAATTTCTTCCATAGATATTAAAGTCGTTCACATACGTACTACCGAGATAAGTCGATAGTGTGCTATAGGCATCGGATACAGAAACACCGAGTTTCTTCGCTTTCTCTTTATCCAGCTCTACCTGGTAACTTGGTGTGCGTGCCGAGAAGAATGAATAAGCCATGGCTATTTCCGGACGCTGGTTAGCAGCCATCAGGAACTTGCGCATAACGCCTTCAAACTGTTTTATATCATCGGTACTGGTAGTTTGCTGTAACTCGAATGTAAATCCGGATGATTGCCCGAGACCCGGTATAGCGGGCGGAGCAATGGTAAGTATACGTGCTTCTTTAATATCAGCCGTACGCTTCTGTATCTCTCCCATTACAGCCTGCACACTTTCTGTTTTCAGATCGCGTTCATTCCAGTGCTTCAGGTTTACGAAGAGTGTTCCTACGTTAGACTTGTTTGAGAAAGTCAAAATGTTCAGACCGGCAAGACCACCCACTACCTGTACTGCATGTATAGACTCAATGCGCTTCTGGATCTCAAGTTGCATCTCGATGTTACGCTTGGTCGAAGTACCTTCCGGCATTTCGTAGGTAACATACATACGCTTCTCATCTTCTGTTGGTATAAAGCCGGTTGGTTTATGTTTGAAGAGCCAGAACAAACCAACGAACAAACAGATCATCATGACCAATACATACGGTGTACGTTTTATCCAGGTGTTCACACCACGGGTATAGGAACCGGTAACTTTGCCAAACCAGTTGTTAAAGCTATCGAAGAAACGATCGAGTATATTTTTCCTGGTCTCTCCGTTGTGCGGCTTCAGCAGCAACATACTCAGTGCCGGTGTAAGTGACAATGCTACGAAAGCCGAGATCACTACCGATACGGCAATGGTAATAGCGAACTGCTGATAGAGTTTACCTACTATACCGGGTACAAATCCTACTGGTACGAATACGGCCGCGAGGATCAAGGCGATAGCAATTACCGGAGCAGAAATCTCTTTCATCGCACGGCTCGTTGCTTCCTTAGGCGATAGTTTATAGTGATCCATGTTATGCTGGATCGCTTCCACCACCACAATCGCATCATCCACCACGATACCAATCGCCAACACAAAGGCAAACAATGTCAGTGTGTTGATGGTAAACCCAAACGGTATAAAGAAGATGAATGTACCAATGAGTGATACCGGTATAGCAAGCACAGGTATCAATGTAGCGCGCCAGTTCTGCAGGAAGAGGAACACCACCAATACCACCAGTGCGAGTGCTTCCAACAGCGTATGCACCACTTCTTCAATAGAGATCTCTACCACCGAAGTTGTTTCGAGTGGCACAAGGAAGTCTACATCTTTCGGGAAGCCTTTCTTCAGTTCAGCCAGTGCTTTGGTTACACCTTCGTTTGTTGCCAGCGCATTGGCACCCGGTGCTAAATATAGCAGCATGAAGGCGGCCGGCTTGCGCATTACAAACGGGTTGTTACCATAGTTAAACTTGGCCAGCTCTACGCGTGCTATATCTTTCAAATATACCAGGTTGCCCTGTTGTGGATTGTTGCGTACTACAATGTTCTCAAAATCTTCTACGCGGTTGATACGGCTATTGGTAAGTACGTTGTACTCAAATGCCTGCAGGCGTGGCTGCGGACTGGCACCGATAGAACCGGCTGCTATCTGCAGGTTTTGTTCTGCCAATGCTGCATTTACTTCTGCGGGAGTTATACCCAGGCTGGCAAGCTTCTCCGGGTTAAGCCATATACGCATACCAAAGTCGTCACCCACCATTACGATATCCCCTACTCCGCTTACGCGCAGCAAGGCATCTTTCAGGTATATATTTCCAAAGTTACCCAGGAAGGTTGCATCGTGTGTGCCATTCGGAGAATATAGCGCGAGCGCCAGAAATATACTGGGGTTACGCTTGCGCACCGTGATACCGAGACGTTTTACAATCTCGGGCAATGCAGGTTCAGCAACACTTACGCGGTTCTGTACATCCAGCGTGGCAATGTTTATATCCGTTCCTATATCAAAGGTTACGGTAATAGCACTGGCTCCACTGCTGGTACTGTTACTCGACATGTACGACATGCCGGGAGTACCGTTGATCTGCGCTTCGATGGCGGTGGTTGTAGTCTGTTCAACCGTCTGCGCATCGGCACCTATATAGGTACTGTTAACGTTCACCGTGGGCGGTGTAATATCAGGATATTGCGAAATAGGCAATGTCGTCATCGCAATGATACCCACAAGTACAATTACTACGGATACCACGATAGACGTAACAGGCCTTTTTATAAAAACATCTGAGATCATTTGTTCTCGGTTATAAGATGAATGTTATCGGTTATTTTTTAGCAGCTTGCGGGGCATTGCCTGCCGGTGCCGGAGGTGCTATATTGATCGGTGTGCCCTCGCGAAGATTCTGTATACCTTCGGTAATGATCACATCGCCTTCTTTCAAGCCTTCGCGTATAATGATGTTGCGACCTATCTGCTTGCCCAATTTTATCTTTACCTGTGTGGCTTTAGCACTGTCGGCTACATATACATAAAATTCACCCAGTTGCTCATTCACAGCTTTGTAAGGTATAATTACCGACTTGCTTGTAGTGGACTGCACCAGCAATGTACCGCTCATACCAGAGCGCAGGCTATGATTCACGTTCGGAAATTCGATACGCATTTTTATAGTACCGGTTTGCGGATCAACAGCACGGTCTATTACACTGATCTTGCCGGGATAGGGGTATAATTCTCCTTTGAATGACAAGCGGAATGTTGAATCACCTTTGGAAACTTTTCTCCCCAGTAATTCGGTGAAGCGGTATATTTCCTGTTGATCAACCGTGATATCTACAGCGATCGGATTATCGGAAGATATAGTATTCAATACCGTCTGACCAGGTGTAACGGCTGCACCTAAACGCACAGCAGATATACCAATGGTTCCATCGAACGGAGCAACAATGGTAGCATAGCGCACGCTGGTTTGTACCGAACGCACTGCTGCTTTGGCTGCTTCTACTTGTTTCTCGGCAGCAGCATACGTTGCTTCAGCATAATCAACCTGTTGTTTCGCGATAGCATCTTTCTTGTCGAGCTCGCGGTAACGATCTACATCGCGCTTTGCTTTGTCGAGGTTAGCTTCCTGTACAGAAAGATTGGCCAGTGCCTGATTATAGTTAGCAGAAGTTTGCTGCGGATCGATCGAGTATAACTTCTGTCCTTTCTTTACCTGTTGTCCTTCTGTAAAGTGAATGCCGGTAATATAGCCACTCACCTGCGGGCGCAGTTCTACTTCCTGCAAGGCTCTTACAATAGCCGGGTACTCATCATAATACGCGGCATCGCCTGTTGATACAGTTTGCACGGCAACATTTACAGGTGGCGGCCCCTGCATACCCTGCTGGTTTTTATTTCCGCAGGCGAATGCTGCAAGCAACAGCGTTACAGAGGCATACGATAGTATATTCTTCAATGACATAGTGTAATAGTTTCTGAATTAGTAATTGATTTGTCCAAGTACACGCAGCACATCCATTTTGCTGGCCAGTACCAGGTTAAGGGCGTTGAAGTAATTGATGCGGGTAGTACGCAGATCGGTTTCTGATACTGTTACATCAAGATACGGACGCACACCATTTCTGTATTGCAGGTTAATGATGTCGTATACCTCCTGTGCGAGGTCTACATTTTCCTTCTGCGCCAGGTAGTTGCTCAGGTTGCTTTTATAGGCCGCGAGTGCGCGTACATACTCGGTGTTCAGCGAGTTCTCCATATTCTTCAAACTCACATCGATGCGCTTCTCCGCCCACTTCTGCTCCTGTATCTTCGCGATACGTTTTCCTCCCTGGAAAATCGGAATAGCGAGCGTTGCTCCTACATATGAGTATGGATACTTCTTGTTATAGAGCTCACCGAAATTGTTGTTCTGATAGTTGAGTATATAGGAACCGAACGCGTTGAGTGTTGGCAGGAAAGCCCAGCGACTATATTTCACGTTGGCATGCTGTAACTCTTTGGATATAAAGAGAAGTTTATAGTCGATGTTCTGCGAGAAGTTGATCTGCTGCAGTGTATCAAAAGGAATTTCGCCTTCCATTTGTGCGGAGTCGTACTGAACAGCCAGATGACTATGTACGGGATACCCCATTAACAACTTGAGATATTCCTCTTTATAGAGTAATTGTTCCTGTGTTGTTTTAAGAGATGCTTTGGCATTGTTCAGCGATATAGTAGCACGCTTATAGTCAGTCTTGTCTGCCACGCCACTGGTATAGCGGCTATAGGAATCTTTCAGACTTCGCTCGAGACGCACGATGGATTCTTCGTTTACCTTTATCTGCTGTGTAGTTGCCAGCAGGTCATAGAAGGCTTTGGTAACATTTACCACCACATCGATTTTACTCTTGGCGGTATTCTGTTCTGCCTGTATCCTTACTTTGGATGCTGTGCTGCTGGCCAGCAGTACATCGCGGTTAAAGATCGTCTGTGTAGCATTGATCTGTCCGGATGATGTATTATCAACCCCGAATCGGATGATGTTCCCTCCTATCACGCTCGACTGCAAGTCGAAGTAACGCTGATAGTTATAGGTGAAGTTTACTTGTGGGTACCAGTCCGCAAGTTTACCCTTGATTACTTTGTTCGTGATTTCCTGATCGATGATCGCTTGTTGAACAGCAGCCTGGTGCGTAAGCGCATACTGAACAACTTTGTCAAGCGTGGCGACCTGCAATGTGCTGTCCGAAGACGCATCCTGCTTTTGGGCACGACTTATCAACGGGAGAACAAGTGCAATCACGACAATCCATGGAAAGCTTTTTCTTTTGGTTAAGGTCAATTGCATAGTGTGTTTAAAATATGTAAGTAAATGCGGGGTGATTGGTTTTTTAAGTGGCTTGATTTTATCAACCACTACGGTGATTGTCGGGGAAAAGGTTCAATCAGATTTCTATCATGCAAAAAAAATTAGTTAAGGTTATGGAATTATAGTTTGGTTATATAATGTCAGGAGTAGTGTCGTCACGTCCGGTATAATATTGTGTCGTTTACCTAAACCTTTTCCGGACACAACTGGTGTTATTTTCTTTTAACAAATTTGTTAACACAAAGTAACGCCAATAGAGTTCAATAATCCCAAAGAAAAATCATCATTTTAAACAAACCATTGCATATGCAAAGGTTTGCATACATGCATCATTGTGTACGTTGAACACAAGAAATATACTGACCCTGTTATCTTTAGATAGGATTTGCAGTAAGTAACAGCAGAGTAATTTTTGACACGTAATGATGCGCCAGGTATAGGCTTGCGTTCACCAGATAAGAGTAGCGCCTGCGTTAAAGGCAAGATGTTCTTTTCGTTTAACATAACCTAACTGGTTTGTTATCAACGAAGTGTCACCAATCTTAAACGCTGGCACAGGCTGATGGTGATGTCCATAGATCCAATAGTCAGCGTGAGAGTTTTCGATCAGCTCAAACAGTTCTGTAGCAAAAGCTTCATTTAGTATACTTTCTCTATATCGTTCAGGATAATGAAGAAAGGTTGGGATGTGATGTGTTATCACAACCGTCTTGCCCGCTGCTGATTGTTGAAGCGTCTCTGTCAAGAATTGACGACAGTGCTGATGTTGCTCATTATAGTGATGCGCCGTAAAGGGCTGACTTCTATATTGAATGGTATGAAAGTCAAACATCCCTCGCTGAATCTCCCGTTGGTTTACCGGAGATATATGTGACCAAAGTGTACTGAATATAAACCTGACGGATTCATGTTCTATTGCTAAATTGTTTACCAGAAAAATGTTATCGCGGATTTTCTCATGTATACATCCACTTCGTTCTGCGAGGTCCGAACCATAGTATTCGTGGTTGCCCGGTAGCCAGTACGTTGTATGATAGTGATCGGACAGGAAATCGAAAAAAGTTTTATGTTTTTTCATTTCTGCGAAAGGAACAATATCACCGGCCAGTAACAGAACATCACTACCGGTTTGTAACGGGTGTTCCTGCAGATAACGTGCATTGTCGCGAAACTCGATGTGAAGGTCCGAACAATGTTGAATTGTCATGACTATATACAGGATGGTGCGGACCTATACGTAGCGCTAAAGTTTTTGATACATGATATAGGCATTGGTGAGCCCGCGGGTTTTATGCCTGAAGGCCTCGGGTATTTCTCCAATGATAGTAAAGCCCAGTTGTTGCCACAGCTTTACGGCACGCTCGTTGGTTTTGATAACGATGTTGAACTGCATGGCCGTATAACCTAAACGCCTGGCTTCGTGCAGCGAGAACTCTCCCATTGTTCGGCCAACGCCCTGGCCATACGCACGCGGAGACGTCATATACCCGGCATTGGCGATATGCGAACCGAGATCAGGCTGATTGTCCTTCAGAAAGAATGTGCCAACCACTTCATCATTTTGCCATGCGGTATAGGTGTGCTTGTCTGCACTGCACCAGAAGGCCAGCATCTTCTCGCGCGAAGATGCCGGGTCAAACACATACGTATCACCGGTTGCTATAACTTGCTGAATGATCTCCCAGAGAGCATCGTGATCTGCGGGCAACGTCTTTCGAATCTGTATCATAAGTAAGCAAGATACAATAACCAACTGGTATATTTACTTCTTTACAGCCACCACTATACCGGTAGCCCATGCCTGGCGTGTCAGTATCAAATCACTTCGTGAGTCAAGAACCTTTAGCAGGTTGGTTGCTTTTTCGTGGTGACCTTCGGGCCAGTTGGGTTGTGGCAGCATGTCGTCAATTATATACAGGCCACCTGCGTTGAGCATGGCGAGCACTTCATCCAGCATCAGGTATTTACCGTGCCAGGTATCGGCAAATATATAGTCGAACTTGTTATCAAGATTGTTGTTTACCCATTCGCCTCCGTCAGATGCTATAAGCTCCAGGCGATTGTCTGTTCCAAGATAGGTCTCCGCTATATTCAGAAATGTTTTGTCATTATCAACCGAAAGCAACGTAGCTCGATCATCCATGCCATCCAGTATCCATGAGGTTGATAATCCGGTGCCTGTGCCGAGTTCCAGAAATTTACCGCCCGGCTTGGATGCAGCCAGTGTACGCAACAGTGAGCACGTAAGTATATCCGATGCCATGGTAAAACCGGAAGCTTCCGTTGCCTGTTGAATCTGCGTGTAGGCATACGGTAGTGGCTGATTGATTTCTTCTGTCATGTTTGGGTTGTGGTTTGATTGTAGTTTTATCGAACGTTAGTTTTTTCGTTGCGTTAGTCAACAATAAACATAGATACACAAATAATTTTCAAATGATACGAATGACTATATATTTTTCTTCAAACTATATATATCGCAAAGCGAACGTTCGCTGTTGATCGTGTCGATACGCTTCAGGAAAGTATATGTTTTATGGCGGGTATTCTATATCTTTCGTTATACAAACTATATATCAATGCCCGTATTATCAGCCGGATTGTTAATGTGTCGCAAGACTACCCGTGATGTGGAATTCTTCCTGGTGCATCCGGGCGGACCATACTATATAAAGAAGAATGAAGGTGCCTGGAGTATCCCCAAAGGTATAGCAGATGCAAATGAAGATCTGCTGGCAGCAGCACAACGTGAGTTCAACGAAGAAACAGGATTGACTTCTTTGCCTCCTTTTCATTCGCTGGGTACAATCAAAACAAAGGGAGGTAAAATTGTACATGCCTGGTGTTTTCTGGGAAGCTGGGATGAGCAACATCAACCCATTGTGTCCAATACGTTTGAGATGGAGTGGCCACCGCGTTCGGGTAAATATATGGCTGTGCCCGAAGTGGATTGCGCTGCATGGATGTCGTTTGAACAAGCATCGGTCATGATCAATCAACAACAATTGCCTTTTCTGGAGCATGCACAGGCTATATATAGTCGCTAGAATATTATTTTACCATTCCTCTAAATGCAGTCGATCGTATTTATAGATACACCCCTAAGCGCTATAAAATTGGCTGCGTATTGCAGTCGACAAATGTCATTTTTTTAAGAACTGAATCCGGTTAATTTTGCTTTATCGTTCACTTGATACCGGAATGAATTGCAGTAAGGCTTTTGCGTTTTTGTGTTTACTCGGTTTACTATCCGGTAATGCGTTTGGCCAGTCGAAATTAACAGACAGCCTTGAAAAACGTCTTCCTATCGTAAACGGAACCGAAAAGGTTGATCTTCTCAATCAACTTACTTACGAGTTTATCACCAACGACAACGCCCGGGTTATCCGGTATAACAATGAGTCTGTATCGCTTAGCCGGCAGATCGGGTATATAAAAGGTGAAGCAGTTGCGCACACGTATCGCGGTGTATACGATTATCTCTCCGGACAATTTACGCTTGCTCATCAGGATCTTCATAAAGGGCTCTCGATGTCTATACAGGCGGGCGACCGTGCGAACCAGGGATATACCCTGCTTCAACTCGGTGTATGTGCCCTGGAAGAAGTGGAAGATGACTCTGCCCTATTCTATTTCACAAAGTCATACGAGATATTTAAAGACAGTACCAACGCGTTAACGTTATCTAAAATATACCGTAACCTGAGTGCGCTATATGGGCAACGCTACCAGTACGATAAACAACAGCTATATCTTGATCGATCTATCGTTATACGCAGATTATTGCCCGATAAAATGCTGCTGGCAGATGCGCTCGTTCTCAAGGCAGGGAATGTGCTTACATCCGGTGATCTGGCAAAAGCAGAGACCATTTTAAGTGAGGCCGAAGTTCTTGTAAAAGATCATCATAACGATGAAGAAGACCTGAATGATGTGCGTTATCTGCGCGCACTTATACTCTTTCGAAAAGGGCGATTTGAAGAAGCGGTAGTGTTGGTTGATTCTGCGCGTGCGTATTATTTCAGAAAATCGTTGATCCGCAAGTATGTTACATTACTCACCGACATGGGTAAAATATTTTCCGATCGTGGTGAATACGAACTGGCGCTGAACAATCTATACGATGCCTTGAACGTAAGTAAAAGGCAAGGTTTTGAAGCGGATATCTATACTATACGCAATCGCATCGGTTGGGTAAATTTTCATTTGGGCGATACACGGCAGGCGCTGCGTCTTGCCAACGAAGCATTAAAGAGCGGTCCGAAGCGACAGTTACAAGGCGATCAGGCAGATGCGCTCATGCTGAAAGGTGCAGCGCTTACGGAGTTAAATGATTTTTCTTCTGCACATACATGCCTCGATTCTGTTTATGCTATATATACCAGGCTGGATGACGATCGCGGTGTAAGCGATGTGCGATTATACCAGGGTATACTCGGTGTGCGACAAAAGAAATTCCGTGAGGCGCTTGCATTCTATGATGAGAGCATACAACGCGCTGTGGCTTCTAATTACGCGTATGGTCTTGCATGGGCTCAATGGGCAAAAGGCGATCTGTATGTAAAGCTGGGTGATGCAGCCCATGCAGCACAACTGCTCGATCTGTCAGAACAATTCAGTCATCGTGCACACGCGTATGAGTTGCTGATACGAACCTATAACACACGCAGAGATTTACTGGCTTCACAAAGTCAGTATAAAGAATCGCTCAAGTTCTCTATGCTGGCGAGTGTGTTAAAGGATTCTATACATCGTACTGACCTCGCGCGGAGATTTGTGAATCTGGAGAAGACACAAGAGATCGAGCAACGCGATCGCGACATAAAAGTGTTGCAAAAGGATAAACAGTTGGCGCAGGATAAAATTCATTTACAGGAATCCAGATTACGACAACAATTCATTTTGCTGATCGCAGGCATGGCAGTTATTACGTTACTCGGTATACTGGCCTTTTTATACTATCGTTTCTATGCACGTATTAAAACGCTTAACATTATCATAACCGATAAGAACAAGCGTATACAGGCACAGGCAGACGAGCTTCAGCAGATGAATGCAGAACTGAAACATCTATACCGTGAAGTTTCAGAACAGAATGAAGAGATCCAGGCGCAGGCAAACAAGCTGGCGGAAAGTAATAAAGACATCAGCGATCTGAATCGAGGTCTTGAACGGATCGTAGCCGAGAAGACACTGGAGCTGCGCACTACCAATGAAGAGCTGGTAAAGCATAACAATGAATTGCTGCAATTCTCCTATACCGTGTCGCATAACCTGCGCGGACCTGCTGTGCGCTTGATTGGCCTCTCGGAATTAGCGCAGGCTGAAAAAGATATAGAGCAGGTGCAACGCTGGGTTGAACTTATTTCAAAGACTGCTTCCGACCTCGATCTGATCATTAAAGATCTGAACAAGGTGCTTGATCTGCGGAATGAACCCGATCAATACCTGGAGGTAGCGGAATTTGAAAAAGAATGGAAGCAGTGCATCAGCCTTTTACAAGACAGCCTTACCGGTGAAGAAGAAATTATAGTAGACTTCCACGCATTGCCCAAAATAATTACGGTTAAGGCAATGCTGCAAAGCACACTCTATAACTTGTTGAGCAATGCCATCAAGTTTCGTTCGCCTGACAGGAAGCTTAACGTTACGGCTACCAGCCACGCTATAGATGGCAAAGCGATTATTGAGATAAGTGACAATGGTCTTGGTTTCGATACACAACTTCATAAAGAAAAGATCTTCAAGCTCTATAAACGATTTCATACGCACGTGGAAGGACGTGGTATAGGGCTATACCTGATCAAAGCACAGATCGAGGTTCTGCGCGGTACTATCGATGTGGAATCTGTACCGGGCCATGGCTCACGCTTTCGTATAGTGCTGCCGTTGATCCTGGAAGAATCATTACGCCATAGCGGACATTCCGAGCAATCCGACTCTGGTATATCGTCTGATATAAAAAAGTAATCCCATTGCCGCGCTCACTATGTGCAGCACGACAATGGGATTTGTACTTCTGAACGTACTCTGTATTAAAAACTATATCTGACACCTAACTGTCCTTGCCAGCGAGAACTGAATTGATCGATGGAATAAGATGTTGTAGGTCTGGTGAAGGTATAGGCAGGTTGTGCTGTTGAATTGTTAGCACGGGTTACACGAAGGCCCATATCAACCGAAGAGTTCTGGGTGTTCGGTGTAAAATATACTCTTCCCCAATTTTTGTTCAGCATGTTCGAGAAGTTGATCACATCAAAAGTTATCTGTAACTGATGTGTCTTCTGCCCTACTTTGAAATTCACGTCTTGCATCAAACGAAGATCAAGTAAATTATTCCAGGGAGTTCTGGCTGCATTGCGCTCGGTAAATTCTCCTTTGTGTTTGCTCAGGTATGGATCTTTGTTTATAAAGTCAGCCAGGTCAGCATATTGTTGTGCTGCAGTGGTAATAGAACCGTCTGCATTCTTCTTGTCAACGAGGTTTATCTGATCAGCGGATGCCGGTATAAACATCAGGTCTACCTGCTGGCCTGAACGCGACAAGTTGCTGTTCGCTGTATTTACCCATGTGAAAGGGGAACCGGACTGATTGGTAGAGATCAACGAAATATAGGATGTAAGTTTCTCGTTCCACGATTTCTTATACTGCACGGTTGCTACGATGCGATGACGAATATCAAAGTTAGAATACGTTAAGCCCGGATTGTTTGGATTCAACGCCTGGTTCAACTGCCACCCTGATTCCGGTGAGTTGCGTATACCGTTCAATATATCTTTCGATTGTCCGTAAGTATAGGCCGCCATAAACCCTAAGCCAAATGGATATTGCTTGGAGAGTTGCGCAGTTAATGAATACCGTTGGCCTTTAGTTGTGTTCGTGATCAGGTATATACTGGAGAAGTTATTGCTCACGCGGTTGCCTGTTGAGCCGCCTGACAGATATAGCGGTTGCTGATGATTAATATCGGTAGCCGCATAGTATACAGAGTCTTTCAGGTTGATCTGTTTGATCTGTACGTCTTTCAGCGTCTTGGTATATAAAGCTTCCAGTGTCAGTTTATAGCCATTGCCCAACATTATATCCGCGGCAAAGCTGCTTCTCCACATGCGTGGCATCTGGAAATTCTTGTCAATAAGATCAAGTTCGTTTCTATTGGCTGATCCGTTGGCTGCAGCAAAGTTCTTGAATTGTGTAGGGTCTGTTGGTATCGGTGTTCCTGCTTTTGGCGGGTTCAGATCCAGTGCCGAGTATGTTTTGCCATCGTTCACATACGCATATCCCAGCCACGCAAAAGGTATACGGCCGGTAAACACACCGCTACCACCACGCAACACCAGCGACTTATCGCCTTTCACATCGTAGTTAAATCCGATACGAGGCGATATATATACTTGCCCGAAAAACTTGTTGTTGTTTGTAGCTACCGGGTTATTGTAGGTATAGGTGGTACCGTAGTTGGCCGGAGGATTAGGGAACAAAGCATGAGAATCTGTTGGCGGTGTGTTCGGCATGATCGTTATATCTGCACGAAGTCCGTAAGTCAGTACCAGTTTGTTAGTGGCCGCAAATTCATCCTGTATATATATGCTGTTCATCGAGATGTTGAACTTTGCCGGAGAATTAGCCAGGTTATTGCTCAGGCTGTTATCACCGGGGTTATATATAGCGCGCATGCGTGAAGGGTTGTCGGCTAAGAAGTCAGCTAAACTGGCATAATCAAAACGACCGTTGTAAGAGTTGATGAATGTATAGTCAATCTTGTAAAATTCATTGTGTGTACCGAGTGTAAACGAGTGGTTGCCGGTAAACCAACGCAGGTTATCCGTAAACTCAAAAGTTCTCTGGCGCATGTTGAATACGGCTGCTTCGCGGTTTGTTCCGAGTAGCGCATGGCCGCTTCCTATCCCGTTGATCTGAATCTGCGGGAAAATTGTTCCCGTAGGATTACGGCGATCAGTTATATCGGTATAGCCTAATATCAAACTGTTGCTGGTTGTATTTCCGAAACGACTTTTCAATTCAGCCACGGTGCTGATGTTGTGGTTCTTCTGAATGAAGTCGTAGTTACCAAATTGAAATTCTGTTGTGGAGCGTTCCAGGTTGCTGGCTTCGGATATAACAGAGTTATTGCGTATAGCCAGTGAGTGATTTTTGTTGATCACCCAATCCAGACGGTTAAAGAATTTCACACTCTTGGAGTATATATTATAGTCTTGTGTTGCACCCGGATCATAACCTCCTGCCGGATTATAGATTGATGCAGGAAGCGTTTTAAGTTTGTTGATGATCTGGTTGGCTATATCAGTCGTCATGAAATAATTAGGTGCACCTGCCGGGAAAAATACCGGTATCTGGCTGCGGGTAATTTCTTCGTTGGTGAACCAGAACAATTTGTCTTTTACCAACGGGAAGCCTACACGGAAACCGGTTTGATAATCGTGATACGCATTGCTGATAGAGCCATCTCCTACTTTGTCGTTGCCTTTATATTTACCAGTGATCGCAGCGTTTCTTCCAAAGCCATATACCGAACCGGTAACATTGTTGCTACCACTTCGTGAAACGGCATTGACACTTCCTCCGGTAAAATTACCCAGCGTTACATCGTAAGGTGCTAACTGTACCTGCACCTCTTGTATAGCATCCAGACTGAATGAATTGGTGCGTGTACTGCTACCGGGTTGATTGGCTGTGCCGCTCACACCACCAAGTGAAGGGCTGAATCCGATAGCATCGTTATTGATAGCACCATCCAGTGTAATGTTGTTATAGCGAAAGTTAGTACCGGCAAAAGAGTTGTTGCTGGCTTGTGGTGTAAGTCTTGTAAAGTCTGAAAAGCTGCGGCTTAAAGTAGGCAGTGTTTGTATCTGCTCTTTGCTTACGCTGTTACTCGCGCCTGTTTTATTCAGGTCGAGTATATTATCCGCCACTACTTGTACTTCCTGCAGTGTGGTTGATTCTTCTTTTAACTGAACATCCAGTTTTAATGTCTCGCCAAGTTTAAGGTTGATGTTTTCAAGCTTCTCCACCTGGTAGCCAATAAAAGTTATCGTGGCATCATACGGTCCGCCAGGATTCAGATTTCGTAAGGTATAGCGCCCGTCAGCGTTGGTAGATACACCATAAACAGTATTGGTTGGTTTATATACCAATTGTATAGTAGCACCCGGAAGATCTTCACCTTTGGCATCGGTAATTTTACCGCTAATAGAGCTGGTCGTTATCTGGGCATGTATCAGTAAAGGAGTAAATATAAATAAGCAAATAGATAATAATATCGTTCTCATTGAAAGACGAGTTTTGTGATCATAAATAAAGTATACTTTTGAAAGTGTCTGCGAGCGGGGAATGCAGACTATAGCACCGATTGAAAATCAGGCATCGGAATTTACAGCTACTTCTGCAGGAGTAGTGCTATAGCACCGTGGTTCGTGCTGGCTGCTGTTTAACGTGAGTGTTTTATCAGATATAGTATCGGGAGCGACTTGTATAGGTGCTGCCCACGGTCTTCGCCCAACCTGGATTGACAGTTCGTGCGCTGTCTCCAATGCTATATCATAAAATTCAACTTCGTCCTCTTCCAGGCACTGGCTAAAATCTATATTGAGCAGACAGGCGTCTGTTGCAACGAAGAGGATAAGCGCATACAGGAATGGTTTCACTTCTCTTTGAAAAATCTGCCCCAAAGGTCATAAAAAGAATGAAGGCTGTGTGTTGCTAAATCGTTAAATGAGACGAAATGCTTAATATTAAAATAACATTCAATCCTTTACGGAAAGGCGATAATTACCAGTAACGATAGCACTGCATTTTTGAAATACGCTAAATTCCAAAGCGTGAATGACTCAGAACTCAGGAAAAATTTATACGATACAGGGAACGCTCCTGATAAAGGTATAGTTATGCTGTAATTATAAATTCAGACACACTCACACACTCACTTCCTGTACTTAGGGGAGCCGGTAGTTTTTGAAAATAACACGACAACTATTTTTGATGATTGAACTTTACGCTATTTATACTCTATGTCTGAACCGTTGAAAGAGAGACGGTTGGGACTCTTGCAAGCCACCGCGATCAATATGACCGACATGGTAGGGATCGGTCCCTTTATAACCCTGCCCATGGTGATTGGCATCATGAATGGTCCTTATTTTTTATATGCATGGCTGGCCGGTGCTATACTTTCTATTATCGATGCATTAGTATGGAGTGAGTTGGGCGCTGCCTATCCCCTTGCCGGTGGATCCTATAATTTTCTGAAAGAAGCTTTCCCTTCCCGAAAGGTAGGCAAAGTCATGAGCTTCTTGTTTGTATGGCAAACGCTTATACAGGCTCCGTTGGTAATTGCATCGGCAGCGATCGGGTTTGCTTCGTATTTCTCATATCTCACTCCGCTCACTCCGTGGGAAAGTAAAATGGTGAGTGGTGCTGTTGTAATTGTTATCGTGGTTCTGCTGTTCCGTAAAATTGAAGACATCGGTAAGATTAGTGTGCTGTTGTGGATCGTTGTGATCGGCACCATCCTCTGGATCATCGGACAAGGTATGACGCACGGAAATTTTCTATTGCCGCTGCAAACAATCAATAACGGTATTACACTCAATCATGGTTTTGCAGCCGCTATCGGTTTTGCTTCTGTAAAAACAGTGTATAGTTACCTGGGCTACTATAACGTTTGCCACCTGGGGGGTGATATTATAGACCCTTCGCGAAATATACCCCGGAGTATGTTGATGTCGATTGCCGGTATATTTGTGCTTTACATGTTAATGAACATCAGTATCGTTAGTGTTATACCCTGGCACGAAGCGATGCAGAGTGAGTATGTTATCAGCTTGTTCATGCATCGCCTGGGCGGTCCGTTGGCGGGCAAGATCATTACAGCACTCATTTTACTGGTTGCCTTTGCATCGGTGTTCTCCGCTACATTAGGCTATAGTCGTATACCGTATGCCGCAGCAGTAGATGGCGCTTTCTTTAAAGTATTCGCCCGTGTGCACCCACGGGGAAATTTTCCATATGTATCTATCCTGTTCCTGGGCACAGTAGCATTTATATTCAGTTTGCTCTTCCGGTTAAGCGATGTTATCAGTGCTATTCTGGCCATGCGTATACTCGTTCAGTTTATCGGACAGGCGGTAGGACTGCTGTTGCTGGCTAACAATAAGCGCAAACACTTCCCTTATAAAATGCCTTTCTTCCCTGTGCCGGTGTATATAGCTATTGTCATGTGGTTATGCATTCTGATTTCCACCGGTATAAAGATGGTGGCGGCCGGTGTTGGTATTATTACACTGGGTTTACTGGTATATTTTATAAAGGACAAAATGCAACGCCGTTAAGGTCGCTTCCGGAAAGACAAGAGTGTAATAGAATGCTGATTGATTTGAAAGGCTTTATACTTCTGCCAACGGTTCACTAATTAAAGGTTGCAACGTATTTGCTACACGCAATTTGGAACAACGGAGAAGTTCAGTGGTAATTCATTATAAACTGCACCCTGCATTTAGCAGCATCTGCAGTTTTCAATGTTCCAACAATCTGGCTTAACGAGTCCCATAGATTCAGATAATCGAGGATAATTCCTCTTTTACTCCGCTCCCGTTCTTCCGGAGTTTGATTGATCTCATCGATATCGCCCAAATCCTGAAGCAAATAGACAGGGCATAATTTACTTAGCTTGGTTCGGATCTTTTCAAAGAAGTCGATAGCAACAGTAGCTGGTGCAATGGCTGATATAGTTTGCATCTGATCATCGTCATCGTCAGGGAGAAACGCTGCGAAATAGCCACGCTCATCATCCGTCATAATCGACTCAAGCGAAAAAGGAATGCTGGTATATTTAACCAACTCAGACCCGAGCAGGATACTGGCTATAGAATTGTCTTGTTCGGAGATACCGATCTCTGTTATTGACTGAGCGAACTCATCCTCGCCCCAAGATATTCTAATAGTAATTGCTACATCTGCCATATAATTAACGTGGTGGTTTCTCGGTTCAGTTAATATGGAGTATACGTACCCCAGTTGAAATGAGTTTAACTAAAAGTACTACAACGTAAATTATTTTCTAAATAGTATATAGAGATTATAAAGGTTTAATCTGTATCTAATAAATAGATCATTTTACATTAAGAAAATATTAAGATTATATACCTAACTATGGGGGATATAAATTTTCATACCAACACAGTTGTCCGTTGCCGCACAAGTACATCCCAAAACCGGGAAACGGTCAACAACACCACTCATAGCACTATAATTTTTCATTCATCTGAATGAGTACTTATTACGGTATACCTTAAATCAGACAGAGGGTTACAACCCGGAAAATTATTTTTATATAACCAGATATTTATGGATAAAAAGACACCATCAACCTCGATGCCTCCTATACGATTGGAAGGTATTCAACCCATTTTGTACGTGAAGAGCATGGCGATGAGTCGAGCTTTCTATGTTGGTGTGCTCGGCTTTACGGAAGCACCTTGGGGTGATGACAGCTTCACCAGTGTTAATCGGGATGGCACTGGTATCTACTTGTGCCAGGGTGCGCAGGGCAATCCGGGTACCTGGTTGTGGATTGGCTTCGATGGAGATATAGAAGAGCTATATAATTACCTCCGGAAGAATGACGTAACCATACGAATGCCGCCCGGAAATTTTTCATGGGCACTGGAGATGCACATAGAAGATCCGGACGGACATATACTTCGCTTTGGTAAAGAACCTGACTCTTCCCAACCCTTCCTGGATCGACCATCCAGATAATTTTTCAGCGTTATCCTGCTATATTTTTTAGGCTATGCGGATTTGTTCTTATACTCTGGCTGCGGGTAGTTTTCGTTATACCCGGGTTGCTTGAGCAGATGATAGGTTGTTTCCTTCTTTTTCTTTTGTGTAAGATGGAGATAACGTTGCAGTTTCAATTTATAGGCATCGTATACAATTACAATGACCAGCAGAGAGCAGACCACATAGAATAGTTTGAATTGGAGTGACTGGTAAGTAAGACTGGCTATAACGGCCCCCGCTATATATGATACCGTTATAGCAGCAATGAGCTTAGCTTTTCCGGTAAGTTCTGGCGTATTCCGAAATTGTTTCTTCGTAAACATTGACAGTAATATACCCAGATCAGTAGTGGCGCCAGTCAAGTGTGTTGTTTTTACAGCAAAGTTAGAGATGCTGGCAGTCAATCCATTTTGCAATCCCATAGCAAATAGCATCAACGACAATAGAGCTTCAGTTTCGGAGAGTGTTTCCTGGTAAAAGAACTGGCCATATACTCCTACACCAAGCAAGCAAAGTATCTCCAGCACCAGCGGCATAGCGTGCGCTATATATTTATTCCGGTTGATGTGGATGATGATGAGGTTAGAAGTAAAACTGCCAAGAAAGAAAAGTCCGATCCAGCCGGCCACTACCAGCACCTGATAATAATCACCTCTTCCTATTTCTGCCGCGAAGATGGCAAAGTAGCCGGTTACATTCGAGGAGAACGACAGGAAAATAAGAAAGGAAGCAACGTTTACCATACCGGCTGTAAAAGCGGTGAGTATACCCAAGCGGATATTATCAGCCAGGTTTCTGCTATTACTATATCTTCGTAGCACGTTTATCTTTTAAAAGTTAATTTAGCAACACCACGCACCTGCATATCTGAATCAAAGTTCAGCACCATCTGTTCGCTTGTAAGTTCCGTAAGATTATAGTGTTCGATCATGTGATCGTGATACTCCAGTTCGAGTATATGTCCCCGACCCTTGATCTTCCATTTCACCTCGGTCTTTGCAGAGGCTCCTTGCAGAACTAATATTCCGTTCGGACGAAAAAGCCATTGCTCTGCTGAGTGAATGATGAGATGTTTACCGAGTTGATCTTTTACTACCTGCGATATTGGTTCCTGGCGCCTGAGTTTTTCCAGGTCTTTCCGCGCGTGCACCCGCTCGTATTCCCAGGCTTGTTCACGCCACGAACCAACGATCAACTGCTCCGGACTTTGTATCCGTTGTCTGGCCCAAACCAGTCCGGTAATGATAAGCACCAAAACACCTGAAATTATAAAGCCTGCTTTCATAATCTATACTATATATGATTATCTGTAACTGCGTCTATAGCGGGCTTGTGAGTAACCCGGCCAGCAGATCGCTTTCAGAAATATACTCCGTCTGTTCAAGCTCAATAGCTCTAACAGCCACCCCGCTTTTCAGTATGAGAGGAATTGGATTTAAGCTATTCTCATCCAGACGAAAAGTATAAGAACGAGGTATCAATACTTCCTCTACTTTATGCAATTCTGCCAACGTGCGGAAAGCATCTGTGCTTCGTCCATGAAATACTTCGAAACGTATATTCCGAATTTTTTCAGGATACTTATTCTGGATCATTGCACACCCGTCACGAAACTCCTGGCTCATCGCTTCATCGAGCATCTTCTGCGGAGAATAGAATAACAGCTCTGTGATAGAGTCTGGCATCAGTGCACTGTACAGGAACATCACATCGAGTTCCCTGCTTTCAGATACGGCCGCGTGCCTCAGCAGCAACAAAGGCATTACGGTAAAATCGGTTGGTATTAAAATAGTCTTGCGCATATAATTTTTCTTTTGCGCAAGGTGGCATCGAGGCGTTAGGATGGTCTAAGAACGAAATTAGAATGTGATTGAAACAACATTAAAATCTGTTAAGAAAACCATCGGTTCCATATTATGCGTTGATATTCCGGATATTGGCAAAGGGAAATGTTAGCCGTACCGTTGTGCCTTCGTTTACACGCGAGTTAACCACAATAGTCCCCCGGTGCTGCCGTACTATGTTTCTGGCCAACGGAAGACCTATACCATAGCCTTCAAAGTTTTGTGTGTTGGAGGCGCGATAGAATGGATCATAAATATACTTGAGCTCCGACTCCGGTATACCAATGCCAACATCTTTTACTACGATTACCACGTGCTCATCGGTAGTGCCTATAGAAAGCGTAACAACTTTATTGGAAGAATATTTACAGGCGTTGCTTACGATGTTGGAAATAGCCAGGTGCAGCAGTTGCGCATTTCCCAGTATCTTTAGCTTCAGCGGATTATCAGGTATCAGGCTAAGGTCTATATATACTTTGTTTCGGGGATTAAGCCGGTCTATCGTTTCTTTTACATCCCACAACAGTTGGTCTACACGCAGAATCTCCATCTTTTGCTTTTTGCCATCAAAACCTGTTTGAGCAAGGAATAAAAGTGATCGCGTAATCCGTTCCAGCCGTTCGGCTTCCTTCAGAATGATGTTGAGCGACTCGCGATACTCTTCGGGATCGCGGCTCTTGGAAAGTGCTACATCGGCTTCTCCAATAATACCGGTGAGTGGTGTTCCTAACTCATGCGATGCGTTGCTGATAAAATTATTCTGCGTAGCGAACGATGTTTCCAAACGATCCAGCATCGTATTAAAGGTCATCTTCAATTCATTCACATCATCATGAATGCTGGACGTTGTGAGACGCAAATGCAGGTTCTGTGAATTGATCTCTTTTACCTGGTTGGTAATTTCACGCACCGGGTTAAATACATATCTCGAAAAAACAACAGAAACTGAAAACACGAGCAGCGAAACAGAAATGATTGCCAGTAACAGAATACGCCTGAGATTTACCAGGTGATGCGAGTAGTAATAGTTTTCTGCGGATACGATAACAATATAGGAGCGATTATCTTTCTGATACAGGATGCCCGAAAAAAACACATTATCCTTTTGATATCGTGATACCTGCCCCGCTATAATATCGTTGAAGAATGCTTCCGGTAAATGCAGCTCCTCACCTTCCTTCTGAAAGTTTTTGTTTTCGGTAATTTCAAATATATAGTCTTCTTCCTTCGGTAATTTTTCCAGTATACGGTCGCGCATTTGTTGAAATGCTGTGGCTGATTCATTCTCCAGCATAATGCCGGCCGCTACGGCAGCGCGGGTTTCAAGTCGCTTGTAGAAATCGGTAAAAGTATATTTGATAACGAAGTAATAAACTGCACCACTCAGCACAATCATAATGGCAAGCGTTATCAGAAAGAACGTAAGCGCTATGCGTGTCCGGGTCTTCATTCTTCTTTTAAAACATATCCCATTCCTATAACAGTATGAATAACACGCAACGTATTGTTCTGTTCCAGCTTCTTTCGCAGGTAGTTTACATATACATCCACTACATTTGTTCCCATATCAAAGTCTACACCCCATACCTGGTCCAGTATTTCCGTCCGTGAAAGAACACGTGTCGGATTTTTCATAAACAAAAGTAATAGACGATATTCGGTTGAAGTAAATGTAATCACCGAGTCGCCACGCTTTACAATCTTGGTGAGATCATTCAACTCAATATCAGCAAACCGGTATAGGTAAGGTTCGGTTGTTGGAGTGAGTTGTGCCGGATCTGTTCTTCGCAGTAATGATTTTATCCGCGCCTGTAACTCAATGAATTTAAAGGGCTTTACGAGGTAATCGTCAGCTCCTGTTTCAAGTCCCAGCACTATATTTTCGGCGGTACCCAACGCGGTGAGAAACAGTATGGCCACTTTTTTATTATAGCTTCGTATCTCTTTGCATATCTCCAGGCCGTTCTTATCCGGCAGCATAATGTCGAGTATAATAACATCATACTCGTACGTCATGGCCATATGGGCTCCCTGACTGCCGTTGAGCGCGACACTCACTTCGTAGCCCTCTTCCGAAAGTCCTTTCTTGATGAAAGATACCACGCTACTCTCGTCTTCTATTAACAGAATCCGTTTCATGTATTACTGTTCAGTGATGCCAAAATAAGTAAAATACTTTTTATTGATTCATTTTCCGTGCGGGGCAGCGCTCGCCTTCCGCTAAATGATATGCTTCGCTCCCTCTGTTGACCAGTTGAAGAATGCCGGATTGTATTGTAAAAAACTACCGGCTCCTGTTGAATAAAGAATCATCAACGAGTATCAAACCAATATACCTGTCCGATAAATTTACATCCGGTGAAAAACGAGAATTGTAATCGACAAAATTCGTTAGTAGATTGTTGCCTGGATCACAAACAACTCAAACTATATTTTACATTAACTAAATGTTATCACTATGAAAAGAACAGCAAGTGCACATTGGAGTGGCGATCTTAAAGCCGGTAAAGGAGATATAACCACCCAAAGCACAACCCTTAACAAAACACAATATTCATTCAACACCCGCTTTGCCGATGGTGTAGGAACCAACCCTGAAGAACTGATCGGTGCAGCACACGCTGGCTGCTTTACCATGGCATTGAGCGCTGCCCTGATGCAGGCCGGCCATACAGCCGGTAACCTCGACACGAAAGCTACTGTAGAGTTTGATACCAATGCACTCAAGATTACAGGTATTACACTCGACCTGGTGGCAGCGCCCATCGCTAATCTGTCGGCTGATCAATTCAAAGTTATCGCTAACGGAGCGAAAGAAAACTGCCCTATATCCAAGGCACTTAGCAGTGTACCGATTACTCTCAACGTTACTTACTAATGCCGAAAAGCAGATGCTGGTATAGCTGACATAAGAAGAAGGCGATCACTCCAATGATCGCCTTCTTTATTTTTGAGCAATAACTATTCTCAGTATATCTTCTTTATTCTCTTCATTCGCAGTAAGGCCTTTAGGTAATAGTAGTCTGCATAGATGATGGAAGAAAGCTGTGTAAAACTATATTTTGATTGCTCTGAAATTTCGATGTTATGCAGAGATATCTTGAAAGGACAAACGCGCGTACGGATAACGAATAGCAAATATATAGTATATGCGCTTCGCGGAAATATTAATGCAGAATCGTAACAATGCCTTTGTATTTATTAGTGAGATAGGTCAGGTTCAGATCAATAGTATAGTAATAGGTATCGGGTGGTAACAGTTCGCCATTCCATCGTCCATCCCACTCTTTGGTAAAACCTGTTGTTTCAAACACAAGCGAGCCTCTTTTATTATATACCCGTATCTGGGTTCTTTCAAATCGCTCGGGGTGTTTGGTTGGCCTTACATGCCAGGTATCATTGGCCGCATCGTTGTTGGGAGTAAAGCCATTGGGTATATCAAAGCTGATCTCTTCCAGCAGAACAAGCTCGCGTTCATACTGGTTGCTGAAGGCCTTGCCATCGTTCAGACGGATATATATCTTCTTCGATTCAATTTGAGGATCGTCTACATTCGCATAATTATATTTTACGGACCGGATTGCATCGCGGTATGCTTCGAGGGAAGCTGTACCAATCAGTGATAACACTCCTTTCAGAGAATCATATATACCATGGATCGCACTGGTGTTTTGAAAGATCAATTCATCGGCTCCGCTATGATAGGTTTCGGCTGGAAAGCTGATCTCCGCCAGCACCAGCGATTTGTCATCAACATCCTGTATATCCAGCGTCTTGGAGATAAGAACAGGTTCATGTGTAACCGTATAAAGCAATGGGTCTGTTTCCCATGCAACAATTTCAGGAGGATCGTTTACCGGGTTAACCGTGATCTTTACCTGGTATACTCCGCTGGTAGCCGTACCGTTGCTTACCTTCACACCTACCGACAAGTTGCCATTAAAGTTAGCAGCGGGTATAATTTGCTGATCAGTCACAGTATAATTTTCTCCGGATGAGAGTTGAATAGTGAAACCGTCCGGATATGTATTGGAAGGATCGTTCACCACGAGATCGGACAGCTTGAGTGTAATGGCCTGATCTTCGTTGGTGGCGAGAGTAGCCTGGCCGGTAATTACCAACTCGTTGGTTACATTGATCTTTACGCTATAAGGATCACTGTTCGTCTGTCCGTCATTTACCGTAACAGGCACAGAAAGTGTACCCGTAAAATTCTGCGCAGGTGTAACGGTTTTACCAGACACACTATAATTACTGCCGCCTGCTACAGTCATGGTAAAACTGCCCGGATATGCATCATCCGGATCAGTTACGGTAAGGTTCGATAGCTGCAGCGTAATTGCTTTATTTTTAGCAGTGCTCAATGCCACCTGCCCGGTAATAACAGGTTTTACGTTTCCAGGTACTACCGTAATCTTCAGGTTGTAAAGATTGCTGCTAAGGGCACCATCGCTTACGGTAACACCAACGGTAAGGCTACCGGTAAATCCGGCAGCGGGTGTTACGGTGTTTCCGCTTACTGTATAATCAGAACCTGCTGCTATAGCCAGTGAGAAACCGGTTGGGTAACTATTGTCTGGATCAGTGACGGTAAGATTGGCCAGCTTGATCGCGATGGCTGTGCCTGCAGTAGTTTGCAACGCTGTCTGACCGGTGATAACAGGCGCATCGTTTATCGGATTTACGGTAATCAGGAAGTTATACTTTTCGCTGTCTTGTTTACCATCGTTTACCGTTACGGGTACCGACAACGTTCCGGTGAAATTAAGAACGGGTGTTACGGTACTTCCTGTTACTGTATAGTTATTACCGGGATATACAGCGAGGGTAAATCCCCAGGGATATAGAAAATCATCTTTGTCTGTTACATCCAGATCCGTTAACTCAATCGTATAGGATTGTTCTTCGTTTGTGCTGGCCGGATCCTGCCCGGTTATTTTTGGCCTTTTGCCCTGTGCCACGGCAACAGATATATAGGCAGATCCAATAAGAAACAGGAAGCAGATAAAGATATAACGCATAGTAAATGATATACTAAAATATTATTCCCGCACCATTTCACTTTCTGTCAAGGGTCTAGTGATGCATCATAGCAATCGATCGATTATAAAAGGCTTTATATATCGGCATACTTTTTTTAGATATACCTATAGCGTAGACTATTCCACACCCGGAGTTGAATCGTAGAGAATGAACCGGATGCAGTATATATATCACAACTACCATCAGGTTTTTTCGACAATCAGCGAAAACACTTTTCTTCCAGACTCGCTTTGATTGGTAATTTCAATCGGATCAGATACAATCACGGCAGTGGCTTTCATATTCTGATGGGATATACTGATTTGTTTTCCTTTCTCAAATTCACGCTCCTGTCCCGGTGATGCTACGGCCCGCACCTGTACAGGATTGCCTTCCTGAAACTCTCTATAGCTCACGGAATCTGCTTCGGGTATATTCACGGTCGACATATCTCTTTATTTACTATACCGGTGAAGGGTATAAAACCATGCCATGCGAATATCGCTCCTGATGTGTACCGATACTACTATTCCACGGGCTTCTCAAAGAATGAGCGTGGACGCAGACAGATGAGCTATTGCGAATTATCCGCACATCCTGTTATATTTCACTCCGTGTAATACATTGTTAATAAGCGACTGGATTACAATAGCTTGTTTTAATCAATCAACTCAACCCCAAACACTCATGAATTCTCGCAGAGACTTTCTTCAAAAAATTACTGCTTCTGCTCTCGCACTACCGTTGCTGTCGTCATTCAAATCAGAGAACATCGGGCAACCGTATGATCGTGCTTATGAAGGACCCGTTTTGCGCGTAGCGATTATGGGACTTGGCGGCTACGGAACGCGTGTAGCCGAAGCGATGCAGACATGCAAGTATGCCAAGCTTACCGGTGTTATCAGCGGTACGCCCTCCAAGATAAAAGATTGGCAAAGTAAATATGGTATACCCGAGAAGAACTGTTACAACTACGAGAACTTCGACAACATAAAGAACAACCCGGATATAGATGCTGTGTATGTGATAACACCCAACGCTTTGCATCACAGCCAGGTAATACGTGTGGCCAAAGCCGGTAAACATGCTATCTGCGAAAAACCGATGTCGGTAAATGCACGTGAGGCACAGGAGATGGTAGATGCCTGTAAAAAAGCAAATGTAAAATTACTGATCGGCTACCGCATGCACTTTGAACCGAAGACACTGGAAATAATCCGTATGCGCAAGAGCGGTGAGTTCGGCAAGATACTTTTCTTTCAGGGGTTATCCGGATTTACCATTGGTGATCCCAATCAGTGGCGTTTAAATAAACAACTGGCCGGTGGTGGTGCCATGATGGATATAGGTATATATTCTATCAATGGTTCGCGCTATATGGTTGGTGAAGATCCGATATGGGTTACGGCACAGGAAACCAAAAACAATCCGCAGAAATTTAAGGAAGGAGTTGATGAAACCATCCAGTTCCAGTTGGGATTTCCCGGTGGCGCTGTAGCATCGTGTCTCTCAACGTATAGCATGAATAGCCTTGATCGCTTCTTCCTTGATGGAGAGAAAGGTTATGCCGAACTGCAACCATCCACAGGCTATGGCCCGATAAAAGGACGGACACACCTCGGTGAACTGACACAACCGCACACTACCCACCAAACCATACAAATGGATGAAATGGCAGGTATTATTCTTCAGGGTAAACAACCCGTTGTGCCGGTAGATGGTGAGGAAGGATTAAAGGACATGAAGATTGTAGATGCTATTTATCAGGCAGTGGCAAGTGGAAAGAAAGTAGACCTGAAGCTTTGATGTTCATTCATCGTTCAACGTTTCATGTTCAAGGTTGCGCAACGAGTGACTTTTGAGAGGAGAACCAGTCATATATCGTAATAGCGCCATGATGGGTGGAATATATCCTTTTGTCTAATTTAAGGATTTTTAAAGGACAGTTAACATTCCAATATATAGTTTTGACCTATTCTTTTACCTCATATGTTTATAGGTAAGGGTTAGGTTAATTAAGATGGAGCATAACCGGACGGGTAATGCTCCATTTTTCATTTATACTGTTTTCTCTTTCTAAATTTCTTGTAAAGGCAGATTATTTGGCATTGAGGGTTGCAGGAGATGTTGCCTGGTAAGCAACAGCAAACTCATTCGCAAAATCTTTCAGATGTATTGTGCCGTATGCCTCATGCTTATTTCTCTGATAATCATCCAGCAGTGTATTTTCTCTCAGCGCCTTACCGATTTCCAGTATATATACCCGCGCCATCTCTTCGGTTAATCCGTTCTGCGTCATGCCCTTCAGCATCTGTTCATCGGTAAAATTTACCCAGGCAAGGTCGGGCTGATCAATGGCATGACCCAGTATTTGTACGATCTCGCTTCCATTCTTTTCATCACCCGCTATATAGCGCACGCTCTTTCCCGTAAAGGAGAGTTTATCCAATGCATCTGCAGCAACATCAGCTATATCGTGTGGATGCGACAGCACCATGTTTACCGATGCATCAAAATTATTGCCCAGTATATTTTGATAGCGGATCATATTGATGGCACCCAGAAAATTAGTATAGAACATTCCGGGTCTGAGATGCAGCACGTTTGTACCCGATAATGCATTCAGTGTTTGTTCAACATAATAGTTTGGTCCTGCGGGGCCTGCTCCGGCAGGCAGATGTGCTCCTATACTGCTGAGGTTTACCACGTAACGTATACCCGCTGTCGCAATTACGCGCGCATATCGTTCACCCATGCTCCGGATATATTGCCGCATATCATTAGCTGCAGGGTCTGGCGGTATCATGAGATATACGGCATCTGCTTCGTTAAAAGCTCGCAACAGGAAGTCGGTATCCTGTAACGAACCGATGGCGGGTATAGCCTGCAATGCTTCAATCTCTTTTGCACGTTCATGGTTGTGGCTTACAACGGTAACCCTATACCCTTTTGCAATCAACGTTTTAGTAAGTCTCCGGCCTATATTGCCCAGAGAACCTGTAATGGTAATGTTCATATAATCTATTTTTATAGTTTGATATGACAAACGTATTCCAGTACTTACTTTTGTACAAGTACTTACCCTGAAGTAGGTTTACCCTGTATATGACAAAAGTAAAAGAAAGCTCTACGATACAAGCCAATAAGAAGACCGCGTTCCAGGAATGTCCTGTTACCTATGTGATGGAAAAGATTGGCGGGTACTGGAAGCCGATCATTCTCTTTCAATTACTGTCGGGCGATAAACGTTATAGCGATCTGCGCAAAGCTATACCCTCTATTACTGAAAAAGTATTGATCCAGCACTTAAAGCAACTCGAGGCCGATAAACTTGTGCGCCGAAAGGCAAAGCCTGTGGTGCCGCCACACGTTACATACAGTCTTACCGAATCAGGTCTTGGTTTCAAACCGGTGCTGTATGCTATGGCGGTGTGGGCTGTTGAGAACAGCGGAAAAAATGCAAAGACCTTTGCCCGAAACCTGAAGAACTTTCCCGGTATACATTGATATATACCTCGTAAAACACCGATTAACGAATGTTGAAGTGAGGAATGCGCTCGTTGAGCATCAACTTGTTTTACAATTAAGGGATAACGGATAACAGTTAACGAATATCGAACAACGCACCGCATTCAGCCTTCCTTTTTGTCGTACTCACCCCTGTTGTGTGCAGGCTCTCTTTTGTAGTTTTGATTTCTCACCCATCAATCATGGAAACAGAAGCAACACTACTCTCCTCGCCTGTGTCTTCGCTCGCAGGCCGCAGGGAATGGACAGGTCTCGCAGTGCTGGCTTTGCCAACCTTGCTGGTATCGATGGACGCTACGGTTACATACCTTGCTATACCTTCGCTCAGTGCATCGCTTAAACCTACCGGTGCGCAATTGTTGTGGATTACCGATATATATACTTTCATGGAAGGTGGTTTTCTTATCATTATGGGCGCGCTCGGTGATCGCATCGGCAGAAAGCGTTTGCTTACCATCGGGTTTGTTCTCTTTGCCATAGCTTCGGTAATGGCCGCCTTTGCCGGTAGCGCTAACCTGCTGATCGCTGCAAGAGCTATACTGGGCATAACAGGTGCTATTATACTCCCCTGCACACTTTCGCTTATACGAAACATGTTTCAGGATGAGCGACAGCGCACAATCGCCTTTGGTATATATACCGCCTGCTACTCGGGCGGCACAATGCTGGGACCATTGATCGGTGGCGTTTTGCTGACACACTTCTGGTGGGGCTCTGTATTTCTGATCAGTGTTCCCCTTATGTTCCTGTTTCTCCTGGCATCCGGCCTGCTGCCGGAATATCGTGATACGGAAGCGAAACAATTCAGCCTGTTGAGCGCTGTATTATTGTTAGCAGGCATGCTATCAGTAACGTATGGCATTAAATATATAGCGGAATCCGGTATAGAAAAATTTGCCGCATGGATCAGTATAGCAGCCGGTATATTACTGATAAGTATATTTCTATATGCTCAAAAAATCATTCGTAATCCGCTGATAAACCTTCGGTTGTTTTCGATACCCACCTTCAGCGCTACACTGGCAACACTCTTCCTCGGACTCTTCTGCTGGTCAGGACTATATTTATTCGTTGCTCAATACCTGCAGTTAGTATTAGGACTTACGCCTATGATCTCCGGACTTCTTACCCTGCTGCCTGCCGCTATAACGATGGCAGGTTGTATGCTCGCCCCCCAGACTCTCCGTTGGATTCCCCGAACGGCAACGATCATATTGGGGAATATCATTATGCTGGCGGGCATGCTGATATTTACGCAACTCGAGGCCGATACAAGTCTGATCGTACTCATTATAGCATCCACCTGTCTTAGCCTCGGCTGTGGATTTATCGTTACGCTGGGTATAGATATGGTTGTATCCGTAGCGCCTCATGAACAGGCCGGTGCAGTATCGGGTATATCAGAGAGCAGCACTACTTTTGGTTCAGCACTGGGTGTGGCATTATTGGGGAGTATAGGAACGGCAGTATATCGCAGTGAAATGCTGCCCGCTTCCGAAGTTGTAACAGAAGAAGCACGCAATACATTGGGCGGAGCATGGGCAGCGTCTCAGCAGATGCCCAACCAGAGCAGCACAACGCTACTGGTACACGCACGATCAGCTTTTCTGGAATCTTTTCATACAGCTGCACTGTTGGCTTCTGCTGCCATTATATTGATGATCGTATTTTTTATCGTGACGACTCTGAACAGATCATCCAACGGCAAGTGATCAGTCTTCGATCGAATCCGCTTTCTTGATTTCTTCAAAGGGAAGAATAGCGTAATCCTTTATGCTGTACTGGTCTGCCCGCGATTCAATATACTGCACCGTGGACTGCAGCAATAACAGGAATATAACAAAGCTGTTATTTGCATCAATACGTTCATCTACCAATAACTGGAACGCACGATTACGCAACACGAACAATTCGAAGAGCATCTTTCGCAATTCATGACCGGTAATCATTTCGGAGTGTGCCTTGTCTCCTATATCAATCACCTTCTTATAGTATTCATCAATCTTGTCTTTCTTTCGCTGTTGCAGCTTGCGATATATGGTTGACACAGCACCACCGGATACCACCAGTATCGTAACGATCAATCCCAGAAATTCCGAGTAACGTTCCCAGAAACTTGGCTGGTTTCTGTTCAAGTAATCCAGAGTACCTTCGTGCAGCGGAAATATAAATGTATGGTTGTTGAAATTTTCCGTGAGCATGCCAAACTCAAAATTATCCTGTGCCAGTCTTGCTTCAGCATGAAATATACTTTTGCTAAGATCGTAGATCACCTCGGGCTGTATATTTTTATGGCAAACCAATACATCGTAGGTGGCAAAGGTATAGATCGGTTTCTCAGGGAACCCGCGAAATATACCGGCCGGAATAACGTGTGGTATTACCTGTGGAAACTTCATGCAAAAACCATTGATCACCGAGCCCTTGTCTTCCTGCGGCTGCGCTATTTCATAGAGTGTAAAATCAGCATGCTCTTTTAACAGAGCAGCGATCTGCGGATTGTTGAGCGAAGAGAACAGTATAATTACCTGACCGTGTTCAACAGCATACTTTATAGTTCTGGGCTCCTGCGAATTTTTAAGATGCGTTACATGCGCTGGTTCCAGGCGTATGTGTTCCAGGAAAGAGTTAATCAGGGGTAGTTCCTCCTGTTTATCAGTAATGATCATAACCTGCCCCTGCTGCATCAGCCCGGTTAATGTCGGGTGAGCTTCATCTTTCTTATACAGGATCAGCAATACATCCGGAAACAACGGCATGACTGTACGCAGATCGGATAGCGAGTCATTAATAACAATATCATTTTTCACAATAGCCATATCGGCCTTGCCGGCACTCACCTGTTCTAAAAGTATACGCTCCTGGCTGGCGGTGTCAACTACTTCCTGCAGATGTATATTAACCGGTTGCAATACATGGGATAACGACCGGACTACCGAATTGCCGGCAGGTTGTTTTTCATAGTGGTCTGTTAATACAGTAAGCTTGTTCTTTTGCTGGCAGCTCGCCAGCAGGCAAAACAGTAAAATGGCCAATATAGGTCTCGGCATAGAGTCAGGTCGTGGGTTATTAAAAGTATTGCAGGAACAGGGCATACATCTATTCTCCGCATCAGCCTATAAAAATCAGATAACCGATTGATTTATAGTGATAGACATCGCGAATGATATGAACATGGATGAATCGTACATATTGGTAAGTTCTTGGTGCAAAGCTGCAGATATTTTATATCGCTGGCAACAGTACGTGGAGTAAAGTTAAAAGGTTGGCTGCCCTGCTTTATTTATATAGTGTTTAGGTAAAAATATTGACGAACGGTATAAAGCTGTATGTAAAATTCTGTTGCTGTAAACGAAAAGGTGTCGTACCTATATAGCGTTTTGTATAATGATGTATTCACCACAACTTCATGTTGGTGTAACCTGTGAGACCGGGAATGCCGCCACGCAAATCTTTGAAATTCATAAACTGATCTTTGTTAACAATAAAATAAACCACGGGTGCCGGTGCCAACTTTGTTTCATCAAACAACAAAAACTAGTACGATTTATGAAAACACCCAAAACATGGTTTATTACCGGAGCCTCCAGGGGATTCGGCTGGGAAATTACAAAAGCAGTATTGGCCGATGGCGACCAGGTTGTAGCAACCGTACGAAACAGTCCGGAAGCATTCGCTGCACAGTTCAATCACGCGAACTTGTTTACGGTTACGATGGATGTTACCAATGAAAGCCAGGTGCGTGAGGCCGTGCAAAAAGCAATCGATCGGTTTGGCAAGATCGATGTACTGGTCAACAATGCCGGGTACGGCTTGCTATCGGCTATAGAAGAGGCTACCGATGCCGAAGTCAAACAGAATTATGAGGTAAATGTATTCGGTTCACTGCATGTTATCCGCGCGGTGTTACCCTATATGCGCAAGGTACGTTCAGGACATATTATCAATGTGTCTTCCGTTGGCGGTCTCTCTGCGTATGTAGGCTGGGGACTATATGGTTCTACTAAATTTGCTATTGAAGGAATTACCGAAGCGCTGGCACAAGAGCTGGCACCACTCGGAATTTTTGCAACGGTGGTAGCTCCCGGCTTCTTCCGCACTAATTTTCTGGATCAGTCATCACTCATTCGAAGCGGTCAGGTAATTGACGATTACGCTGCTACGGTTGGCGCAATGCGCGAGTTTGCTACACAGGTAAACAGAAAACAACCGGGCGATCCGGAAAAACTGGCGCAGGCATTCGTAACACTTGGCAAAAGTAAACGTCCTCCGGTGCACTTGTTCCTCGGAAATGATACACTGGAACGTTACCGTGCTAAAACTGCAGCGCTGGAAAAAGAAATACAGGAGTGGCATGAAGTGATCACCGGAACCAATCATGCTGATGTAGCCACTACCGTAAGCCATTAGTATACCGGTATATATTTCCACTATATATAATCAAAGGCGACCTGTTCATGTCGCCCTTGGTTTATTTATACCTCTATAGTTTGAGCGCTATACTTTCAATTTCACTCCGGTGAGTTCTTCGCTAACGGTCCAAAGACGTTCGGCACTTTCCGGATCGATGGCATATTGCAATACTCCGCGCATCGCAAGTTCGTTCATATCGTTGTTTACTTCCTGTTTAACGGGCGATATATCGCAGTTCTCGCAATATACACCTCCTATATCGTGCAGTATAGCGCTGGTGGCACACCATACACTGGTAGCAGCGCCTTGCGGTATAGTTTTAAATTGTCGCGAAGGATCGATCACCGGATTTCCCTGCTCATCCAGCACTCCGAATTTTCGCAGCTCTTCTTCTTCAATATAGCGACTCAGATCAGTGCTTACGATCGTGCCCGGATGAACCGAGAATGCACGGATGTTATGTTCTTTGCTGCGTGCATCCAATGCCAGTGCAAATAATACATTAGCTGTTTTTGATTGACCATACGCCAGCCAGCGATCGTACTCCCGCTTGTTGAAATGTATATCATCAAAGATCACGGGCGAATAACGGTGTCCCCACGAAGAGAGTGCTACCACTCTCGCACCTTTTGCCTGACGCAGCGCAGCCCATAGCCCAACCGTTAATTGAAAATGCCCCAGATGATTGGTAGCAAATTGAGATTCGTAACCGCGTGCATCGCGCGTAAGCGGGTTGGCCATAACGCCAGCATTGTTTACGAGAATATGCAATGGCCTGCCAGACGCCACGAATTTTTTAACGAAGTTATCAACAGAAGCCGGATCGATCAGATCCATCGGCTCAATCTTCACGCTGTTTAATCCTGCCAGTGCTTGTTTCGCTTTTGTTATATCACGAGCGGGTACAATTACCGTAGCGCCAGCTGCGTGCAGCACCCGTGTTGTTTCAAGTCCTATACCCGCGTAACCACCGGTAACAATGGCTACTTTTCCCTTCAGGTCTTTACCCTTTATAACATCTTCTGCGGTGGACGCGGCTGTGAAGCCGGAATGAATTGGTTGTTGCAATGTCTGCATAACTGTCTCTTTTAAAATCGTAAACTGAATTGCTTACGAATACAAAAGTATAGGTCGTAACAGCCGGCAACTTTGCATGATCCAAACCGATATTTGTATAATTCAAACCGACCTAAAGGCGGTGGGACTGATCTTTACCCGCTTCTTAAAGAAGTTGTTGAAGTGAGCCTGATCTTCAAATCCTAAAGTATAACTGATCTCGGCAATGTTGAGATCGGTGTGCTTGAGCATGGCTTTCGCTTCACCAATAAGTCGTTCAAAGATATGTTCGGTGGTCGTTTTGCCGGTCTCTTTCTTTACGGCTCGATTCAGATAATTTACATGTATAGAAAGGTGATCGGCAAAATCTTTTGGTGATCGCAGTAATTTATGGTCGGGCGACAGATCAACGGGAAACTGACGATCGAGTAATTCCATAAATATAGCAGTGATGCGTGTAGCCGCATTGGTCTGGTGTGCCGTATAGACAAGCGGTTCCAGTTTCATGGCATAGTATATCAGCTGACTCACATAACTGCGGATGAGATCATATTTATATGTATAGTCGCTGTTCATCTCTCCTATCATTCGCTCAAATATACCGGCCACCTCTGTAGCCTGTTCTTTATTGAGCGAAAATACAGGACGCGTACCCGGCATGAACAACGGTATTTCATCCAGCTTTAACCGAAGATTTTGTTGAAAGAACTCGTCTTGAAAAATACAAAAGTATCCGCCTATCGCCTGCGATACAGGGTCGTACGTATAGGGTACCCGCGGATTGAAAAACAATAGCGTATCGCCTTCGATGCGAATACTCTGATCACCATAATGAAAAACACCCGGGCCACGGAAAAACAATATCTTATAAAAATCTCTCCGGATATAGTTGGGATAGACACCTCCTGCCTTCAGCCGGTCTTCTATCCGCAGTACAGAGAATTGATAGCCACGCTTCGCTTCTGTCAGGTCAACTCTGCTCTGATAAAATTCATCGATCGACTGTAACCGGAATGCTGAACTCATACTTTTCAGTAACAAACTCGTTGGTTTAAAGTTCAGGGTTTCAATGTTAGTCCCGCCTTGAACTTTAAACATTGAACCTGAAACATTGAATTTACTCCAATCCCAGATACTTCCGGAAGTATCCGCACTCGTTGATCACTTCTTTGTAGTACTTGGTATTGCTATAGTCAGCTTTCAGTTTCTTAAAGCCACTCCACGCGAGGAAACTTACTTCAGGGTCCGAATAGAAATCGTTACTGCTGTGATACTTCTCTGTATAAAATGCATTGCGCTCGCACTTGGTCATCATATACATACACTTGGCCTTTTGCTCAGGTGTAGTAGCCGCATCAAAGGCTTTCTGATAGTATTGGTTGGCGAGGTTGCAACTTAACAGGATTGACTGATAGTCTTTATCTATATAATTACCATACTGATCCATAATAGCACCGTAGTAGAATACACGCGCATTACCGAAGTACGTCATGTTATAATACGCGTTGCCTAATAAGGAGCTGTTATTATATACATCTTCACCCTTATCTACATGATCCTGCATCTCCTTCATTTTCTTCAGGAAGGTGAGCTTGGTATATTTTACTTTTTGAGTAGCTGCATGATCGCAGTCATGGCAATCCTTGATTTTACCATTGAATGGATTTCCCAGCAGCTCAATGTCTTTACCATTCTGCGAACGTTCCATCAGTGCAATAGCATTATCCAGTTTACCGGCATAAGCTGTTGTTACTGCCTGATATTCATAGATGTCCGATAAGGTTATATCATATATACCCAGGGCCAGTTGTTCCCACGGAGATTTTGTCGGCCTCTCCAGAAATGCTTTCATAGCTTCGAGATTGCTGTTAGTGTTGTAGAATTTTTTGTCGCGATCAAATAATTCCGCCAACACTACATTTTGCTGTTGCTTGTAGAGTGATGCTATATATTGCTGGCTCCAGTTCAACGCATTTTGATAGCGGAATGTAGCATCATTCTTTTTAATGTTATAGAGCCATGTCAGGTCGAGCAGTAATTTATTCTCCACCTGGCTGTCCATTTTGGTAACTGCACTCAGTGTGTTAATCACTCGCATTAAATGTAACTGTAAAAAGGCCAGCTCAGATTTAGGACCTTGCTTCTCTGCCTTATCAAAAAGTTGCGTGGCTATGCTATAATTACCCGCCAATGTATTCATATAGCCTGCTGCTATATTCCACAGGTAAGGCTTGGTTGTTTTTTCTTCTTTTGCAATGGTGGTTACGATCTGCAGTGCATTTTTATCCAGCTTCTCTTTGCGTGTTTTTCTATACTCCTCTGCAGAAGTAAACGCTATAGCATTCAAACGAACTTCTTCCTTGTTTACCAGGCGTGTTACCAGGAAGTCGAGATGTGCACTGGCCGGGTTTAATTTATAAATCTCTTGTATAGCGAGCTTCTCATCGGCATAGTAACCAAATAACGACCACAACGCTGCTTTCTCATCGGTAGTCTTTGCCATTGCCAGCGATGCCTGAAAATCGCTTTGCTCCTGCGGATGAAAATTATAGGTGGTAACTACACGCATCTCCGGGCATTTATCAAACACCACACTATACATATAGTTGGATGCGGCATAATTCTTTTTCTTATAGTGCGCTCCTGCCACATACGCCATACCGCGATAATATAATGTATTCTGTGGCACACTGGTTTTTGTTTTTTCAAAGAAGGCAACGATGCTCTGGTTGTTTTTGCTATAGAAGTATGCCTTCATCGTCTGGAACCAGTAACGATTCTTCAGGAAGGTATCTTTTGTATCGGTATATAGCTTTTCTATTTGTACTATCAGTTTCGGATCCACCGCCGGAATTTTCTTTCCATCGTCATAGTACCAGGAGTATGCCGGTGTGGTACTGCTTACTTCTACGATCCTCGCATAGTGCATAAACTCGATAAAGCCTTTGATCTTTTCATCGGCCAGATTCAGTTTACTGAACCGCGCAGGAGCCGGTGTCTTTTTCCAGACTGCATTATATAATTGGTTGATGGCGGTTACCGCGCTGTCGTTCAGCAACAGATACTGCAGTTGTTCCTTGGTGATTTTATCCTTCAGGTAAGCTGACCATTCCATGACAATATCATCGTTGAATCGCTTCACATAGTCATCGTCAAAGCCAATGCTATAAAATACATCCTGCGGTGAATAGAACAACGGAGTATACGATTCATCTACATATACTTCCGGTGTAAAGCTGGAATCATAATCGTATTCCATAAAACCATCGGCACAAGCCCATACTATACCATAGGTAGCTAACGCAGCCAGGCTAAAAAGCATGACTGATTTTTTGAAAGAACTGTTTTTCTTTCTCATAATTTTTCAGGTTAAAGTAGTCGAGGTCGTAGAATATAATTTCATGCGGTTGTTGTGTCATTTCTTCTGAGAGATCGTCCGCCATCTGTTGCAGATCATCAGGCTGTATGGATTCTATCTTGATCCGGTCGCCCCGCTGAAAATAATGTCCTATTTTAATAACATTCTCCCTCACCTCAAAGAAAGGCGAAGCCTTCTTATTAAAATGCGCATCATGCCCAAACGTTGTATCATCTACTTTGTTCAGTAAGCCGATCACTGTGTTATTACGCACATGTATACCCCATGAGAAAACCGGCAGTGCTACATCCAGTGCCAACGGATATCCGCGCAGGCTGCGTATATAGCGATGTGCCGTTTCACGATCGTAAATGGAGTTGGATGAATCGGCAGTAATACGTCCCATGTTATAGTACATCAGCACACCACGATCAACGGGTGGTATACCCGCCTTCTGATAATATTTTACCTGGTGCAGCCGAATAGTAGCCGAGAGCTTCTTGCCCCAGCGCTTCTTCACGGCTTCTATATAGGAAAAATATGTTTCGCGACTCGTTAGTGTCCAGTCACAATCGATCTGTATTTCCTGACAAGGTATTGCGAGCTTTTCGTTTATCTGGTTGATATAGTCTACCGTTTTTGTCGCCAGGTCGGCTACATCAAGCGCAGGCTGCAGCATTACAGCATTGCGTATATATACCACGGGCACGATCGCTGATGATTGTGGATGTTCATCGAACACCACGGGCGACATCGGTATAGCTTTTCCTTCGTCTAATGCAATATCAAAATACCGTATATACAGGCGATCAACCTGGTTATCTTTCAATACTTCCTTCTCGGCATCGGTGAGCTTGAAGATTGTTTTCCAATAATAAAACGAAACCGTTGCCTTCGGTTCTTGTGAAGATGTGCAAGCAGAAAATAAAACAGCAAAAACTACGAGGGTACTTATTCGATGCATAAACAGGCAACAGACAAATGTACACACTTTATCGGAACGCTTGTGCAACAAATATGAGCGTGATGGCACACTATTTTTAGTCAGGCAGAAAACCATGAGCTATGAAAAAAGGAAATGTAGCAGAAGTAAAAGAATTGACTCCGCGCGAGATTGTATTGAAATTCATAGACGCGTTGAACAAACACGACTATGTTACTGCGCGGCTCTATGCGGATGATTCCATGAAGTTTGAAGGTGTGCTGGGATCACGTTCCGGTGCTGAGGCCTATTTCAAGGATGTGGAAAAGATGCAATTACAATATACCCTTCACAAAGTATTTGCTGACGACAACGATGTTTGTCTGTTATATGATCTGCCGATGTCAGGTGTTACAATATTCTGTTGTGGCTGGTATACTGTAAGAGCGGGAAAGATCACTTCACTAAAAGTAATCTTCGATCCGCGACCGGTGCTGGAGCAAGTGAAGAAGTAAAAATCTAATCCCTCACCCACCCGATCAGGTTCGTGAACGGATTATACTCTGCCTGCGAGGCCTTGAGGTAAATGCCGGCACCTAATACAATATGATCGTGCTCTTCGTGCGATAAAACGGCTTTATCCACCACGCGAAAAACAAGTTCTTTACTCAACGGATTTTCCGTTAATATTTCAACTTGTCCTTTTAGCCGGTGAGCATGTCCGGTTACCTCTCCGGTTTCAAGCACCAGGTGCGAAACCGTTTTTACAATACCCGAAGCCGGTGCTTCTTCCAATTTAAAGATCAGCACATCGCCATGCCGGTATATTCTTTCAAACTTTTCCATGTCGTTTTTAATTATGTTTCTGCGTACATAAAATGCAGGTATTGCTCTTTCGTAAGGTGTGTACCCTGAATCCGAAACGTCCACGCTATGGCTTCAATAGCATCGTTTTTGGAGCCGACCCACTCCGGTATATATTGGTAATAGATACGATCGGTGGATGCACATTTACATTTCACCATATATACCGCAGGAGCTTTTGTGAAGCCCATATTATTTTGACGAATGCCAAAATTCTCAGCAGCAATCCTGTATAAAGTATATACATCATCGTATTCATATTCATACGGCTGAAGCTGCTTGTCCCAGCGGACCTGTTTCTTATGAATGGTTTGCTTGTCGATTAATTCAGCCTTTATGATCTTGAGGAGTTCCTCGTGCGGTATAATGCTCATAGCCATCATACGTTGCTCTGCGTTGGGTAACCTCAATACCTCTCGCACATCAACGGGCGTCAGCGATGCATAGTGCTGCTGTATATAGTTGCGAGCGACCGGGTTTTCAAAATAACTGAGTACTTGTTCCTGCGTCCGGTTCTCTTTCTTGTATAACTTCAGCACCAGTTCAAGATCGTCAAACTTGATTTTATGAAAATAAAATGTCATGCAATTTTTTTCTATAGTGGCAATACCACGGTTTTATTATTATGATATTCTACCTGATCATAGCTCCTCTCAGTCTGAAAATATACTACAGCATCTTGCGTAAGCATACCACTCAGGTATATATTGGATAATTCCTGTCCGGGATGATCATGCGGTTCCTTTATTTTATCCATTGCCAGGTTACGGGCCATGTCTTCATAATATACCAGCTTATCCTTTTTCACTTCTACAGCATCGCCATGAATCGTTGTAATGTTAACCCTCGCTTCTATCTCATTATCTGCTTCCGAGTATGAGCCATGGGCATTGATCGTTACCTCGGCTTTATGCAGGAAAGATCGTAACCCTGCCGGATCTTCCATCGCGACAGGTATCGTTTCTGAGAAACTGTCGCCATACGTATGTTGACGACACGAATATGTCAAAACAATCTCACCTTGTTCATTGAGTGAGATAACACCTTTGCCTTTATCATAATTTTCTGAAGCATTCGGCAACGACAACACATCGATAATGGCGTAGCGAACCCGATCAAAGTCTGCATATACACCATCCACCTTAATGCTGCATAAAGTAGAATCTCCACCAGCATCCCACTCTGCTGTGATTACCTTCGTATCCTTCAGCATTTGGACAATCTCATCCCGGTGATCTGGCGGTTGCCGAGGTTCATCAACATCCGGAATGTCTGGTATCGGTTTACGTATTTCAACCGGCTTTGCTTCCGGATCGCTGCTATTACTGCTACTGAATGATGCCACCAGATTTTTCAACCACTCCATACTATATATTATTGTCCATTTGTTTCAACCATTCAATCTCTTCACGCTGTGGCGTATACTGCCAGCGTTGTGTGAGGTTCACCTTTCTCAAAAAATCGCTCACGCTAGATCCCTTCGGTAATATACCTGTCAGCTTCAGCGCAGCATCTGCACCGTGGAAAATTTCCATCAGCTTAATGCCAAAATCACTGATGGTAATACACAGACTATCCTTTACACCACTTCGCAGATAAGGTCTCCATACAAAACTGTTCAAATGTTCATTCCCCAGATCGGGCACCACATTAAAAAAGGTTCCGGTATCTTCATATCCTGCGAACCAGTCGGCCAGTGTAGGAACTTTACCATCCAGGTCTTCACGGATATGCTCCACTGCAATATCGCGTACCATTACGTTTGCCCGATCGGCATTAACAATTGTTTCACCAAACAGCTCAACAGCAAGTTCAACACCGTAGAGGTTATGCAGGAGTAATCGGTGCTTGATGTGGTAAAAGAAATATTTACTGCTATCGAGAAAGCGATGGATCTCAATATAGTCTTCCGGCTTACCCCCGAACTTTCGTTGTCCAATAACACTGTGTTCCCATGTATTCATCCTCTGTAAAAATATTACTTTTTAAAAATGAAAACATGCTGCTTTCCATTCTTTTAAAAAAGCATGCAAAAATTCCCCGTTGGCAACCGGTAATAACCAGTTTGTCCAAGTGGTGATATAGCCTTTCGCCGGCATCGTGGCCGCATACACTGGCTCCGGACTGGTCTGCATTTATAGCATTTGCCAGTCGTTACCTGCGATAAATATAGCAGCTGATATATAGCGAACAACTGAAAGCAGCCACGCAGAAATAAATATACCGGGGGCTGTAATGTTTTTGGAGGAGGTTACACTTATAGAGAAAACAATGCATGCTTCGGCTTGAGCACTTCCGGAAAACGTATGGCAACACGCCTGTGCTGACCATTGATGCACTGACGCTGGATCGTAGTATCTACTGGATCAAAGGTATAAATGGTTCCGGTAAAAGTACGTTACTGAAAACGATGGCCGGCATTCTCGCATTTGAAGGTAACATTGTACTGAATGGTACAGTGGATATCCGCAAGCAGCCCGTACACTACCGCAAGCGTGTAAACTTCGCCGAAGCAGAGCCGCTCTTCCCCCCTTTTCTTACCGGTTATGAAATGATTCGTTTGTTTGCTGCTGCGAAAGATGCGACTACGAAATACACTATCGAACTGCTGGAGCGTATGAACATGCACGAGTATATACAGGAGCCGATCAGTATATATTCCAGCGGCATGATCAAGAAGCTCTCGCTGGCACTGGCGCTGACCGGTACCCCTGACGTTGTGTTGCTGGATGAACCATTGATTACGATGGACGAAGCTTCACTGGGTGTATTGTATGAATGTATCACAGAGAAATATACCCGCGAAGGCACCAGTTTTTTACTATCGTCTCACCAGCCGTTGACACACAGCCTTCCGCCAGTGAAAGAGTTGTTGGTGCATAATGGTACGGTAACCTGCGAGCCTATATGAGAGCACCTCTCACGCGTGTGTTGATACGCCTGATGGCGATCGGTTTTTATAGGCAGCATGCCGGGATGTTGTCGTTCTTCTTTGGTACAGTGCTCTGCTATTGTTTTTTTATTACACCGGCCGGACATATTCCTCCGGGTGAACTGATCACCAATAACCTCACCTTTACACTGGCGGTGTTGAATGCTCCTATAGTAATGCTGGTGGTGCTGGCTGCGTGGCTATTCTATACCATCAAGAGCTGGCAATATATAGTGCGGCAATTACAGGCTTCCTCCCAGGTATTTCTGTATTATAGCGTAACTTCTTTTTCGCAGATCAGACAGATGGGCAGTTGGTGCCTGGTGCAACTGGTAATATTAATACCTATTATACTCTATGGCATAATGACACTCGTAGTGAGTATATTTTATGGGCAATTTCATATACCTGTTCTGATCTTCCTGTATATAGCATTCCTGACCATCGCCAGCGCCAGTATATATACCTATACGATGAGAAACCTGGGAAGTGCCGGCAGAAGTATAACATCGGTGGTGGTAAAAAGTTGGCCCAAACCACTTTTCAGTTTGCCAGTATACGAATTATTGCACACACAAAAACTTGCATGGCTGATTACCAAAGGATTTTCACTCGCAGCGTTGCTGGCGTTATTCAGCTTCTTTCCCGATATACCCATGGAAGGGCGCTCCGGAGTATATATCATGATGCTGATGGCGAGTGTAGCCCATGCGGGACTAATCTACCAGGAACACCGGTTCACGGAAAACTATATGAGTCTCCTGCGTAATTTTCCTTATAACAGAATGCGTTTATATGGAGAACAGATGCTGCGTTACGCAATTATATTAATACCCGAATTACTGCTGTTATTGGCCCTGGGCTCTGTGAATACTGCGCTTGTGCTATACTTCTTTTCTGTGGGTTATCTGTTGTTACTGGCCAGTATACTATATATTCCGACTATAAACCTGCGTGGGTATTTATGGTTAACTGCTATACTCTTTACCGGCTATTTTATTGCAGTTCTTTTTGGCGGTGGATGGTTGCTCGCTCTGTTGGCAATACCGGCATCGTTCAGTATATACTATAGCAACTATTACCGGAAAGGTTCATAAACAGGTATAAAAGAAGGGACCGCAGAGAGCAGTCTCCTCCAATCAATGAATATAACAAGACACTATTTTTTCTTACTTTCTTCGGATTGTTTCCGCATGTTATCGGCCAGCATGGTATCGGGTATAACATTGCTCATGGTGGATTGTACTTTGTTTTTGAAACCGGATACGACTTTATCATCTCCCCGCATAAGTGCTTCGTAGCCATCACGTGCTACATCAGCCGGGTCTGACAGTTCTGTTTCTTTTACAATCTTTGAGTTTTGCGCTCCGGCTTTGTTGAAGAAATCGGTTTTAGTAGCTCCCGGTTGCAATGCTGTAACCGTAATGTCGGTATCTTTTAGTTCATTTACCAGTGCTTCGGTAAAGGAAAGTACATATGCCTTTGTTCCGCCATATACGGCCTGCAGTGGTGCCGGTATTTCAGATACGATCGAGCCAAGCTGCAGTATGCGCCCTTCCTTGCGTACGATCATATCTTGCAGAAACAGATAGGTTAATGCGGTGAGTGCTACAATGTTTAGTTGCACCAGTCGAAGTTGCCGGTGTATATCTTCCTCAGCAAATTTTCCATACACACCCTGCCCGGCATCATTTACTAGTATACTGACAATCGCGCCCTGCAATTTTACTTCTTCATATATTTCAAACGGAGCATTGGGTTCAAAAAGATCCTTGGCAATGGTGATAACGTCCACGCCATGCAACGCTTTAAATTCGTTAGCACACATTTCAAGATCGCTCTTGGAGCGTGCTACCAGTATAAGGTTGTGTCCGTTCTTTGCAAAAAGTTTAGCGAGTTCATATCCAATACCGCTGGTACCACCGGTTACCAGCACAAATTGCTGTTTTTGTTTTTTCATAGCGTTTAATTTAGTGATCTATTATCAGCAAATAGCATACACGCATGGCTCACAGGATGTATACCTCTCGTTGGGAAAATTTATACTGAAATGAGGAGATACCACCCGTGGAACAAATTGCGCTGTGTAGTGAGCAGGGTGAGTAAAAGTAATGTTACACTGCGTGAGGGATGGAGGCATTTGTTTGAGCCTGTGTGAGCTGTGCGGTGGATGGCGAGTGCCGAGAGCTCGACCCGAAGGGGCACGCCCTGAAAGACCTATATATACCGCACGGTATCGGCTGCCAGCGACAGATACAGCATATCACCTGCAGACAGATTGTTGGCATCGGTGCGAATAAGCAGTAACACATCGTTCACGAGAACAACGGCTTCGCTATAGCTGCCAAAGTAATATATAGTTTGAATGCGACCGGACAGATTATGCTTTCCTTTCTTTACAATTTTTATATTTTCCGGGCGGATGAAGAGATTCTTTTTACCGGGTTTTAGCCGGAGTAGTTTTACAAGTATTTGTGCTTTTGCCGGAACCAGTAAAGTATATTTACCTAGCAGTCCTGCGGCATATTCATTTACCGGGCTGGTATATACTTTTGCGGGAGCTCCCTTCTGCACGATTTTTCCATCTTTCATCAGGAAGATTGTATCAGCCCAGGGAAGTATATCCAGCGGATCGTGCGAGATGAGCATGCACGTAATACCGAGACGATCGTGTATATCTTCAATTACCGCCTTGAGTATATTTTTGTGAACCATATCGAGATTCGAGAATGGCTCATCGAGCAGGAGTAAACGTGGTGATGTAATGAGCAATCGTGCGAAGGCTATACGCTGACGTTCGCCACCGGAGAGCTGATCGGTTTTGCGCTTGAGCAAGTGTGTGATCTGGCATACTTCGTAAATGGCAGTGGCTTCCTCTTCGCCTAATGTATTGGCATAAGTTAATACCTGCTCTACACGTAAAAACTTGGGTAACTCAAAATGCTGTGAGAGATATGCGATGCCGGGATGACCGGGTACTAACCGCTCGGCCGGTCCTTCAACAGGTTGATCTTCGAAGCGAACTTCACCGGTATCCGGTTGTATAAGACCGGCTATAATTTTGAGCAAGGTACTTTTACCGGAGCCTGTTTCACCGGCAATGGCAATGCGCTGGAGACGCTTCATCGAAAAACTGATGTCTTGCAATACAGGGTTCTGTTCTTCTCCGTATTTACCAATTCCTGATACCTGTATAAAAGCCATTCCGTGTCGATTGAGGCGCAATCTAGAAAAAATTTACTTTCCATCTTTACCAGCTCGCCAGAGTATATCTGTCATGGAGATTGTTCGGTTGTGAACATTTTTTAAGAAGATGAAGATTTTTTCTGTCACTGATGCAACCTCGTTCCCGCGAATGAGTCTTAGTCTTATAATCTATCTTCTATAGATGGACACTAAATTGTAATCATTAACCAGACTTATGAAAACATATCTTCTGATCTTCACCGGCCTCTTTATAGCCGGCATCTGTCATGCACAAGGTGAGTTCTCTTTTAAAGAGCACTATGATGTTTCAACACCTGCTAAACTTATCCTGTCATCGTCTGACGGAAACATCAGCGTATCGCCTGGCAACGGTAACAGTATTGATGTAACCTATATTGTAAAAAAACGCAACAAGGTATTGAATATAAGCCGCAAGGAACTGGAAAAGGAAGTAACGGTGAATGTTACCAATACCAGCAACTCGTTAGACATCAGTATAAAATATCCCCTTAACTATAACAATTTTAAAGACAGGTACCAGGTGAGCTTCATTGTTACAGTGCCCAAGGAAACAGCGTGCGAGCTGCAATCTTCGGATGGTAATATAGCGATCAGCGGACTGACAGGCGACCAGAGCTTCAAGACGAGCGATGGTAATCTGGATATATCAGATATAACGGGCAAAGTAAATGGCAAGACCTCGGATGGAAATATAGATACGAATGATGTGAACGGTGCTGTAGAGGTACGCACCAGCGATGGCAACATTACGATGAAAAATATAAAAGGCGATGTGAAGGCGGCCACCAGCGATGGTAATATAGGTTTGAATAAAATTACCGGTGATGTTTCGGTCAGTACTTCAGATGGTGAGATTTCGTTTAACGGACTGTCGGGTTCCTTTAGCGCCTCTACCAGCGATGGCAATGTGCATGGCACCATCATCGCACTGCAAAAAGCATTGTCGGTAAAAACGAGTGATGGCAGTATAGACATTACTATACCGGATCGCCTGGGGCTTGACTTGGATGTGCGTGGCGAATCGCTGCACGTGCCGCTCTCTAATTTCTCGGGCACTTCGGAAGAAAAATATATACATGGCACGGTTAACGGAGGTGGCATTGCTGTGAATCTCTCGGCCGATGGCAACATTACACTCGCCTACCGGTGAGTAAATTGATTACTTGTATGAGAGGATAGCGCTGCACACCAGCGCTATTTTTTTATCTCTTTCGCGAAAGCGAATATACATTTTAGAAGCAGCCCTTTCGTTGTTATTTTTACACACTATGCGACAACTGGCTGCTATACTTTTTGCTGATATGACGGGCTATACTGCTTTGATGCAGGAAGACGAACAACTGGCCCGCCTGAAGCGCAGGCGACTGAAGGAAGTACTGGATAGTACTATACCGGAATTTAACGGACGTATCCTTCAGTTCTATGGCGATGGCTCGCTCAGTATTTTTAAAAGCGCAATTGATGGTGTTCATTGTGCCATGCGTATACAGCAGGAGTTGCAACGCGATCCGAAAGTGGATGTACGCATCGGTATACATACCGGAGATGTAATAATGGAAGATGAAGCCATCTATGGCGATGGTGTGAACCAGGCTTCGCGTGTTGAGTCGCTCGCGGTATCGGGCAGCATTCTTGTATCAGAGAAAGTGTTTGACGAGGTACGCAACCAGGCCGATATACTAACGCGTGAGCTCGGCTATTTTGAAATGAAGAATGTAAAAGAGCCGGTGCGTGTATTTGCGATTGCCAATAGCGGTATCGTTGTGCCGGACCGTGCTGCATTGCAAGGTAAAACACGACAGCCGGTAAACCGATTGGCGGTGCTGCCTTTTGTGAACATGAGTGCCGACCCGGAGAATGAATACTTCAGCGATGGCATTACAGAAGAACTGCTCAATGCGCTGACCAAGATCGATGGCCTGCAGGTAACTTCGCGCACTTCGGCCTTTGCGTTTAAAGGCAAGAATGCCGACATACGGGATATAGCGATCCAGCTAAATGTAGATAAGGTATTGGAAGGCAGTGTGCGCAAGGCCGGGAACCGCGTGCGTGTAACCGCCCAGTTGATCAATGCGGCCGATGGCTATCATGTATGGAGTGAGAACTATGATCGTGACCTGACGGATATATTTGCCTTGCAGGATGAGATCAGCGGTATAATTGCCAATAAGCTTCGTGAGAACCTGGTATCATCGCCTATATCTTCGCGTATAAAAACATTACCAACACAAAATATAGAAGCCTATACGCTGTACCTGAAGGGACTTCATTACTGGAACAAACTTACTCCGGCTGATTCACGTAAGGCGATCGACTGCTTTGAACAGGCAATTATCATCGAACCGGATTATGCATTGGCGTATGCGATGACGGCCACGGCGTATAGTCAGCTGGGATCGTCCGGACAAATGCTACCGGCTACGGCTTTTGAAATAGTGCATCGCTATGCCGACAAAGCGCTGCAACTGGATGACTCGGTAGCGGAAGGATATATAGCGAAAGGTGCTGCCTACCTGCTCTACGATTGGAAATGGAAAGAAGCATATGAAGCGCTGCAAAAAGGTTTAAACCTTAACCCCGGGGCTACTGCTGTATACCGCTGGCTCGGGTTCTACTATATATTGATGGGACAAAAGGAACAAGCCATTACCATTATGGAAGAGGCGCTGAAGATCGATCCGCTGTCAGCCATTATTAACCAGTCGCTGGGAAATATATATGCATTTGCTGCGCGTTATGACGATGCCATTCGCCAGGCGGATAAACTGCTGGAGATCGATCCGCAGTTGCGCATGGGCATTGAACTGAAAGCATGGAGCATCGGCATGAAGGGTCACTGGCCTGCAGCCAAAAAACTTTTTGAAGAAGTACACCGGCTTACCAACCATCCACTGAAAGGACTCATGGGACTCGGCTACGCTCACGCGATGCTCGGAGAACGTGATGCCGCACTGGATTGTATAGCACGCATCGAAAAAAGACAAGCCGAAAATCCTGATCTTGTATTGGATGCTGACCTCGTAGGCATCTGGTACGCATTAGGTAACATGGACAAAGCTTTCTATCACATTAACCAGTGTGTAGAGAAACGCATCGCTCCTGTAAATTATTTTCTGGAATACCCGATACTATCTGATTTGAAGAAAGATCCGCGGTATGAGCAACTGAGGGAGAAGCTGAAAGCGTAAGGCTTGCGTTACTTATTCGTTAACAGTTAACCGTATATTTATCATCCGTGCCGGATAGGCAAACAAAGAAGCTACATGATTCAGATCTTGAACGGTTTTACTGCCCAAGATATACTATAAAATGTTCTGTCTCCAATCGCTTCAGTATTTCAGAAAATTTATCCATGGATAGTCTATTATCAGCAACGATTTCTATCGTTATATTCTGTCGCCTGTATTTTTGACATATAGAGTCTAGCGTAATCGAGTTATTGTCTATAGACAAATTACCGTTGATGTCTGCTCTGACGATAAGATTGGCAGGTCTTTGGTTTACCTTGCCCAGTGGCAGCGAGAGCTCTGACAAGCATTTGTTGTATACTATAATTTTACCGGGCCTCTTATTCTTCGATAAGTCAATTTGCTCTTTCAGAATATTTTCAGTCTGAGTAATACTTTCCAATACAATATTATCGGGGCACTCAATTACAAACTGAATAGAGTCGGTACTATTTGCTGCTAACGCTGTTTCTATATATTTTCTAAATCTGGCAGTATCGGTTGTAATGGAATCAATTTTTAATTCAGGGAAATTATCACAAAAAATGTGTACTTCTTTTTTCTTCTCGTTCTGTTGTTGACAACCAGTCGGTAAGAAGGAATAAGAGAGGAAGCAGAGGAGTATGGCAGAATTTTTCATAGGTTATTTAAGGTCTGAAATTTAGGACGATTTAGTGGCTTGTCAAAAAGCTGTGAGCTGCCAGCTAGGAGTCGCCAGACGTGTGTAAGTGGGAATAGAGTGTGCATTTTACTTCGACATTCCTTGATCGGTGTTCCTTGTTCGATATTCCTTGAACAACCCAAAAGTAAAAATATGCCCTCGCTCCCGCTTTACACTTTCAACTTTAGACTATTTGCTTTTTATCGCATTTTCACCCAGTACGGATATACCGGCTTTTGTGCGCTGGCTTTATCGAGCCGCTCGATCTGTGCCGGTGTAAGGTTCCAGCCGGTAGCCTCCAGGTTGTGAATCAGTTGTTGTTCGTTGCGTGCGCCAATCACTATATTAGAGACTGTAGGACGCTGCAGCAGCCAGTTAATTGCTACCTGCGGAACAGACTTGCCTGTTTCAGCAGCAACTTCATCCAACGCTGCTATTACAGTATATAAATGTTCATCCGAAACTTCTGGACCATTGGCTGCCCCTCCGGATTGGATACGTCCTTCCGACAACGGTTGGCCTGGGCGAATCTTTCCGGTTAAACGTCCCCAACCCAGCGGGCTCCATACCATCAGCCCTATATTTTGATCCTGTGCAAGGGGCATTAACTCCCACTCATATTCACGACCGATGAGGGAATAGTATCCCTGGTAGATCACATATTTAGCGAGGCCATACTTCTCGGATATAGCAAGCGACTTCATTACCTGCCACCCGGTAAAGTTAGAGCAACCTATATAGCGGATCTTGCCACTGCTCACAAGACTATCCAGTGCAGCCAGTGTTTCCTCCATAGGCGTGAGGGGATCGTAGCCGTGAATGAAGTATACATCTATATAATCTGTTCCCAATCGTTTCAGGCTGGCTTCGCAGGCTTTGATGAGGTGATAGCGCGATGCACCTTTGTCGTTGGGACCATCCCCCATTGCGAAAGTGCCTTTGGTAGAAATCAATGCGCGGTCGCGTCTTCCCTTTAACGCTGCACCCAGTATTTCTTCGGATGCCCCCTGTGAGTATACATCCGCTGTGTCGAAAAAATTAGCGCCATACTCCAGGCATATATCTACCAGGCGAGTGGCTTCCTTTACATCGGTCTGTCCCCATTTCTTGAAAAAATCATTTGTGCCACCAAAGGTAGCGGTGCCATAACTAAGTACAGGAATTCTTAATCCCGAATGTCCTAACTGACGGTGTTCCATATTGTTCTCTCCTTTCTAAGTAAAATTGTTTCTTCTACTGATGACGTTATCAGCTTATAATACAAAGTTGCTTTCTGCTTCTATGGCAATGCAGGAGATACTACGGATATACCGGTACTTTTTACAGGTATAGCAAGTTGTTCAGGAGGGTTGATAATCTCAGCTGGTGTGTTCGTTTGCCAATGCACGATACGCTGCCGGTGTAAGTCCGGTCTGGCTTTTATAGTAGCGGGTAAAATACGATGGATCATCATAGCCGAGGCGATAGGCAATTTCGCTGATGCTCTTCGAGGAATGCTTCAGGCATATCGTTGCCTGTTTGATGAGATGATTTTTGATAAGCTGCCCGGCTGAACGACCTGTGATTGATTTGATGGTATCGTTCAAATGATTTTGAGAAACGCCAAGTTCTTTGGCATACGCGGCTACCGATTTTACCTGCAGATTGTTGTTGACACGAATCAATTGAAAGTCGCGCATATATAGCGCAGTAAATGCTTTTAGTAAACGGATACCAGCATGTGTTGAAAAAATATTTGGATGATGCTGTTCGCTATATAGTCCGCAGGCTTTGTTGAGTATAGCGTGCAGGTATCCGCGCAGTATATGATCGGAGTATTCGTTTCGATGATCATATTCTTTATGCATCAATTGAAATACAGTGAGATATTCCTGCGCCTGCTCATCCGTAAGATGCAGCACGGGTGTTCCATCGATCTGGAAAAACGGAAGCTCACTCAGAAAGTTTTTATTCTCGCGCCCTATATTATAAAAGTCGTCTGAAAAAGAACAGAAGTATCCGCGTTGCTCTTCGGCTTCCGACTTCCAGGAGTTGATCACATCACGTCCTATAAAGCAAAGCATGTTCTTGCTGAGGTAATGTTCCTGTGCACCGAAGGTGTGTCGCCCCTCGCCTTGCATGACTAAAAATACCATATAAAAATCCAGACGGTGTGAAGCTATAGCATGCTTATAGTTGCATCGCTGATGTATATCGAAATGCTGAATGCCGGGTATACTTATTTTGGAAGAAGGTATGTCGTTTTCAAAATACGACCTGGTATAGGAAGTTGTCTGAAGTACAGGAATATTCTGACGGTTCGGCATAAGGATGGGTATGGGATTTACAGGTAACGGATAGAGTATCCGGAAAATTCCGAGACTCCGTTGAAATTTACCTGCCGGCAGTAATTTTCCAAATCACGTTGCTTACATCATCGGTAACGAGCAGACTTCCATCGGGAGCAACCATTACACACACGGGGCGACCGCGTACTTTTTCTTTACCGAGTTCGGCAATAAAGCCTGTGAGAAAATCTTCTCCCTTGTTTACAGGTCTACCCTCTTTAAACGGCACGAAGATAACTTTGTAACCCGACAGTGTGGAGCGATTCCACGAACCATGCTGCGCTATAAATACACCGTTATGATATCGCTGTGGAAAGCTTTGCTTGTCATAAAACGTTAATCCCAACGAAGCTGTGTGCGAACCTAAATCTACATCTGGTGTAATATAGCTGGCAACAACGGCTGGCCTGGGCGCTGTTACGCGATCATCAAACCGGCCATGATACATCCAGGGCCATCCATAGAATCCGTTCTCCTGCACATGCGTGAGGTAATCAGGAACGAGGTCATCGCCTAATTCATCGCGTTCATTTACTACTGTCCAAAGTGTATTGGTGCCTGGTGCCCAATCCATCCCTACCGGATTTCGCAAGCCGCTGGCATATACCCTCAACCCTGTTCCATCGGGTTTAAGTTCCAATATAGCAGCACGAAGAAACTCATTCGCTATACCCTTCTCTGCTATATTTGATCCGGAACCAACCGCTATATATATTCTGGAGCCATCTTTACTGGCCAACAGATTTCTGGTCCAGTGGCGATTTGCTTTACCGGCAGGAAGATCCACCAGCTTCTCTCCTTTTCCCGTGATAGATAATTGTCCGGATGTATAGGGATATCGCCATAATCCATCGGTATTGGCTACATAGAACCAATCTCCCAATATCAACATACCGAAAGGCTGGTTGAGGTCTTTCAAAAACACCTTGCGTATTTCAGGTTTACCATCGCCATCGACATCACGCAATAGAGTAATGCGATCAGCACTGTGCCGCAGACTATTTGATTTGGAGGCCCCTATAATATGCGCACCAATTCTTTCGAGGAAAGGATGATTGGAATTACTTTCTGCTACGAGTATATCTCCATTCGGTGTAGTATAGAGCCACCGTGGATTATCAAAGCCATCGGCATAGCGCACTACGGTAAATCCTTCCGGTGCCTTGGGTGTTTCTCCCTCTTTCCAGCCAATCACATGGCTGAAGTTCATAGACGACTTCGTAGCATGCGGTGCCGGCAAACTATCAGACAATACCGCGCGTGCTTTGCCCTGTGCCAAACCTACAGATGCACTTAACAAAAGCAAAAGCACCGAGAAAATGTATCTCATAGCATCGGAGTTGATTGTAGAATATACTTTCCGTTTTCCTCAAGCCGTCACTTCTTAAAGAGTGTGGCTCCGAAGACGATCACAATAATGAACGCCACCAGGAAAATGAAGAAAAGTATTTGTGCGATGGTGGCGGCTCCTTCTGCTATACCACCGAATCCGAATATTGCCGCAACAATGGCAATGATGAAAAATATGGCTGCCCAGCGTAACATATATTATACTGTTTAGTGATGAAATATATTTACTAACAGGTATAGCAAATTAAAATGTTATGCCATGAGCGAATAGCCGGTAAACAAAGTGCCTGCGTGACAGCGATTGCGTAAAATGATCTACAGCAGGATAGCGCGTTTCTATAAGAGGGTAAAACAACGAACAAGTCACATACTGCCGGCAACTAAATTTGAATATACTTTCACTTTATCAGTATCGTATACCTTGCGAGTAGTGAAAGCGTAATTTTAAGAATCTTTTAAGCGCAATCGTTCAACATAATATATAGGGTGGCGTTACTATTGTGAACGTGATCAGTATATATTTTTTTACTGATCGCCAAGTATATATAGTCTTGAACTTACTCACCATTTTACTTATGAAGAATGTAAATTTTCTGAAGGCAAGTGCCTTCATCGCTCTTGCCTTTTTAATGACTCAGTGTGCTATTGTACGTCCCGGAGAAGTGGGCATTGTACAACGTATGGGTGTTATACGCGGAGCATCCATCACACAAGGTAGTCGTTGGTTCAATCCATTTACTTCTAAAGTTGTCAAGATCAATGCCCGCACAGTAGAAAGCTTTAATACACTCCCGCTCCCGACCAAGGAAGGTCTCAGTGTAAATACCGAGATCAGCTTACTGTATCACGTAAATCCTGAATCTGCCAAAGCTGTATACACGCGATTCGGCAGAAACTATGAAGAGGTTATTGTGCTCAGTAACTTTCGTGCAACCGCGCGGGAAGTATCATCGCGTTACTTTGCCAAAGAGTTGTATGCTACCGAGCGAACCAAGATCGAAAAAGCTGTAGCCGAAGAGTTGAGTTCGCATATAGCACAATATGGATTTGTTGTAGACGCGGTACTGTTAAAAGATATAGACTTACCTGCTCAACTGGCACAGGCTATCGAAAACAAAGTAAATGCCGAGCAGGCTGTTTTACAGATGGAGTTTGTAGTGGAGAAACAGAAGAAGGAAGCTGAGCGTTTGGTAATAGAAGCAGAAGGTATCAAGAAAGCACAGGACATCATCAACCAATCACTCACCGAAAAACTGCTGCAGTATAACAACATACAAATGCTGAAGAGCCTGGTAAATTCACCCAACACAAAAGTAATTGTTACCGGCAGCCAGCCATCGCAGTTGATGGTGAATACGGATAAGAATCCGTAAAGCTATATTTCGATTGATAGAAAGAAGGTCTGTGCATAGCATGGACCTTTTTTATAGGTATATAGCAGGTAGAGTTTCATTCAATTGTCGGAGAGAGAGAATTGCACTATCAGTGCTAACGGAAAGTAATACGCGCTTTTCAATACCCCTAAAAACAAAAAACCGCGATAGTTCGCGGTTTAAAATGTTGAGAGCCCCCTGTCGGAATCGAACCAACGACCTACTGATTACAAGTCAGTTGCTCTACCAGCTGAGCTAAGGAGGCCTTTCTCTTCACGCCTTCTGCGTTAATGAGGGTGCAAAAATAAATCAAGTATGGATATCCGCAAATGTTTCTTTGAAAAATTACTGAAGAAAATTTCATTTTTTTTCGATACTGAATCCACTTTTCTATTGGAGAAATGAACAACTGTGTAGAAATAAAAAGTCTCACCCCTGTAAGTGAGTGAGACTAAATGACTTCGAATATATAAACCGTTCTAGATGGTTTTAAGCATCTTTAATTGATCTTTCAATTGCTTGAGGTGCTCAGTTGCTTCCCTGATCTTGTCGTTAAATTCAATGCGCACACTTTCGGCATTTTGCGAACGTGAAAAGAACTCCAGGTTGTTTCTCCAGAGAGCAATGTCGTTCTCCACCTTGCTGATCTTCTTGCGAATCGCCTGTTCTTTCTGGAAGATCTTGCGATCGGCCATCGGATCGTTCTTCAGATCGCTAAGCTGGTTCTCCAGCAACAGCTTGCTCTTATCGTCTTCGCTAAAGCCCTGTATATGGCCTACAAACTTATCTACGGCTTCATGGTAGCGGTTACGGATCGCACTGATGTCTTTGCGCGGAACAAAACCTATCGCGTTAAATTGATCCTGTAATTCTTTCAGTATATCCGCAGAGGCGGTACCTGCTGCTGCATGACTCTCGAGAGTCGTGCATATATCTTCTTTCAGTCTGAGGTTCTCGACCTGTTCGTTTTCTACTTTGCCATGCTGTGTGCGGCGTTGATCGAAGAAGTAATCGCAGGCATCTTTAAATTCCTTGAATACTTTCTCGCGAAACTTCTCCGGCACAGGACCCACTTCTTTCCATTTTTGCTGAAGTACTTTCAATTCATTGGAAGTCTTCTCCCAATCATGACTCTCTTTCAGCGCCAATGCTTTTTCTACCAGCTCATTTTTCAATTGCAGATTCTTCTCGCGCTCTTCATCGAGCTTCTTGAAGAAAGCATTTTTGTTATTGAAGAATGTTTTGAATGCACCCCAGAATTTTTTGTTGATCTCTTTGGCTTTTGCACGCGGCAATCCTCCGATCACTTCCCATTTCTTCTGTACATCGAGTATCTCTTTGGTCTTCTGATTCCACTCTTTAATGCGATCGGAAGTAAATGTAGAGAACTCCTGTACTTCATCGCTAAGCCTGGCCTTCAAATCAAGATTACCGTGAAGTTCCTGTTGTAATTTTTGAAGGTACGCATCACGCTTGGCATATACTGCATCGGATGCTGCCTTGAAGCGTTGCCATACTACTTCTTTATCATCTTTCGGTACAGGACCTATATGTTTAAATTCGTGATGCAGTTCATTCAACTCACGAATAGCATCTTTGATGATCTCGACATCGGCCAGTTTTTCGGCACGTATACAAAGCTCTAACTTCGATTCGAGGTTTCTCCTGCGATCAAGTTCCTTGAGTTCGAAATATATACTTTGATTATCGTAGAAGCGGTCTACCAGCGCATGGTAATTTGCCCACAACGTTTTTGCCTGTGTGCCCGGTACAGGCCCTATAACTTTCCATTCTTTCTGCAGCTCCTTGAATTGCTCAAACTGCTCATCCGAATTTTGAGAATCGGCCAGTACACGGATCTTCTCCAATAACTCCTGCTTTCTCCGAAGGTTATCATTCTTCTTCTCTTCCTGCAGGCGAAGATGATTCGTCTTCCGGTCGCGAATCAATTTGATGTTCGCATCGAATATAATATCCGATTCATCGCCTTTATATTCGAAGTCTTCTGCAGTACCTCCTGCAGCAACGAACTTCATCAGCGCTTCCGCTTTCTCTTTCTCGCGTATATCATCATATAGCGGTTTGATTTCGCGTATGATAGTATCGACACGTCTGAAGTTATCGTCTTTGGCAAGATCTCTGATAACATTGGCGAGTTGAACCTTCGAGTAATTACTGTAGTCAACATGTTCTTCTTCAAGCGGTTCGTCCGCTCCTTCATGATGATCTGCCAGATCAATCTCTGAGTTCAATGTATTGCCATGGTTCTCCGCCAACCCGGCCTCGTGAACATTTTCCTCTCGTTTATCTCTTTCCATTTCCATGGTCAATAAGTCAATCTAATGATACGCGCTTAGCGTAAATTTAACTAAAAAAGCCTAATTCATTCGCGGATCTACCGGGTAGTTGGAATATATCGAAAAACGCCCGCCCATACTGTCGAGTGCTTTCTTCCAAATCATAGAAGGTTCGGTATCGAATAACAGCTCATCGGTAGCGAAATCACATACGATCCATGAATCATCTTCCAGCTCTGTTTCCAATTGTCCCGGCCCCCAACCACTGTAACCCAGATAAAACCGTATATCTTTTGATTGAACGACACCTGTGTCTATCTGGGTTATCAGTCCTTCAAAATCTCCTCCCCAGTATACATCCTTTATTATCTGTACAGCATTTTCCAACACAAGGTTCCGATGAAGAAAATGTAAAGTATCCTGCTGCACAGGTCCTCCTACGTAAACGATGCCTTCAAGTCTTTTAATATCCTCCATCACTTCATTTACTTTAAGTATAGAAGGTTTGTTCACAACAAAGCCGAACGATCCTTCTTCATTATGTTCACACAACAACACAACCGTGCGCTCAAAATTAGGATCCGGAAGAAAGGGTTCTGATATAAGTAACCTTCCCTTCTCGGGCTTCAATTGATTTTTATACTTGAAAAACTCCATTAGGGTCTTATTGTATGACGGAATTTATCCATCAATTGTTATATGAATAAAATACTTAACCCTCATCTGTGCAAATTTTATTTCTGATGGCATACGAGGTTACAAATTGTGGTTCCTTAAAACGATTGTTAATCAGGCCGGAAAGTTTTAGAGGAACCAACACCTGCGTGTATAGTTTTAAACTCTAATTTTGATTCTGCATGAGAAATATCATGTTGAGACATTGTTGTAATGCAGACCTTTACAGACCATTACATCTTTACTTTTAAATTTTTAGATACTATGGCGGCCATCGCTGATTTGAGAAAAGAATATTCCAGGGCATCGTTAGATGTTGCTAATGTACTGCCAGATCCTGTTAAGCAATTTGAAAAATGGTTTCAGGAAGCTATACAAGCGCAAGTGCCTGAACCTAATGCCATGACGTTGTCGACTATCAATGCACTTGGCGGACCTTCCAGCAGAATCGTTTTATTGAAAGGTATTGAGAATAACAAGTTTGTATTCTATACCAACTATCAAAGTTCAAAGGGGAAAGAACTGGAGCGTGTACCAGCGTGCGCGCTAACATTCTTCTGGCCCGAGCTTGAGCGCCAGGTAAGAATTGAAGGTATAGCGAGTCGTGTAGATGCAAAAAGATCGGAGCAGTATTTTCAAAGTCGCCCGCGCGGTTCTCAGGTTGGCGCCTGGTCGTCACCACAAAGCACCATCATCAAAAATCGAAATATACTTGAAGAACGTGTTGAGCAGATTGAAAAGAAATTTGCCGGATATGAAGTATTACCCAAGCCACACCAATGGGGAGGATTTGAAGTGGAGCCTGTTATGATTGAGTTCTGGCAAGGAAGACCCAGCCGCCTGCACGATCGCATCCAGTTCAACAACGTAGATGGTTCCTGGAAAATTTACCGCCTGGCGCCATAGTATAGGTATATACATGCAGGTTAGTATAGGTATATTTCAGAAATGACTGCAGGCTTCAAGATGCTGGCCGCTAGTGGTGAAGTGTGAGATTAGTGGAGTCTCTTTACACTTCGGCATTCGTTAATCGATATTCCTTGTTCGATATTCGAAAAGCTGCTGGCTTCCGGCTACAAGCTACCAGAGATGTTGAGAATAGAAATGTGCATTCTATACTGCAACATTCGTAGAAGGCCTAACACACACGTGCTAACGCACCAACATAAAACACGTTATGCCAGATCGAAGAGATCATTTACCCCAATCAATCTCCTCACGGTAAAGCCTTCACCATGTGAAGCACCAATGGCGTGACCAAACTCAAGCGCGCGTGATTCGATCATTTTAAGAAAAGCAGGATTGGAAATATAGGTCTCTGGTTCTTTGCTTGCAGGATCAAAGAACTGCGACTTAAATGCTTTGATGGCGTCTATCTTGGTGTTCCAGTGGCCGGATATATCTACAACAAAATCAGGCTCAATGAGCAGGCTCTGTATATAGTGATATACTACTTTTGGTCGCCAGGGCTGTTGCAGGTTACCCTGCTCATCTTTGGTTTCAATCTTTACCAACCCTGAGAGAAAGCTTGCATCATACGCCAGCGATGCTCCTTTGCCATGATCGATGTGGCGGTCGTAAACAGCATTACACAACACAATCTCGGGCCTGAACTTTCGTATAGCCTGTACAACTTTCAATTGATGCTCAGGATCATTCTGAAAGAATCCGTCTTTCAAACCCAGGTTTTCCCGCACTGATACACCCAATATTTTGGCAGCGTTGGCGGCTTCTTCAGCGCGTGTTTCTACTGTGCCGCGTGTACCGAGTTCGCCTTTGGTAAAATCAACGAGCCCAACGGTATGGCCAAGCGCAATGTGTTTGGCAATCGTTCCGCCACAGCCGAGTTCAGCATCGTCCGGGTGTGCGGAAAGAACCAGTATATCAAGTTTCATTTGGTGGAAATGGTTAATAGCAGATCAATCAAGTTTGTTACAAACTTAATCAATCTGCTATATATCAAATGTTCGTGGAATTTTTATCAGGCGGTTTGCAGCTCTTTGGCTACCAGGAATTTCTCTGCATCGAGCGCACCCATACAACCTGTACCGGCTGCGGTAATTGCCTGGCGGTATACTTTGTCGGTGGCATCGCCTACGGCAAATACACCTTCTATATTTGTTCTGGTGGAACCTGGTTGTACTTTGATATACCCGGTTTCATCCATCTCGATAAAATCTTTGAAGATATCGGTGTTAGGTTTGTGACCGATCGCGAGGAAGAATCCCTGCAGGGTAATATGTTTCTTCTCTCCTGTTTTGTTATTGACTAAACGTATACCCGTTACACCATTGTCATCGCCTATAATTTCTTCAGTCTCAGTGTTCCAGTGTACTTCTATATTTGGTGTACTCAACACGCGGTTTTGCATGATCTTGGAAGCGCGCATCTCTTCACGTCTCACGATCAAATGTACTTTTGTACAAAGCTTGGCGAGATAGGTTGCTTCTTCTGCAGCTGAATCTCCGGCACCCACCACTGCTACTTCTTTACCACGATAGAAATATCCATCACATACTGCACAGGCAGAAACACCTCTGTTATAAAATTTCTCTTCAGAAGGAAGACCTAGATATTTAGCGGTAGCGCCTGTGGCTATAATAATCGATTCTGCTACGATCTCATCTTTCTCATCGATTGTTACCTTGTGTGGATAGCCCGAGAAGTCAACCGAGGTTACAAGACCATAGTTGATCTTGGTACCAAAACGTTCTGCCTGTTTCTGCAGATCAATCATCATCTGCGAACCATTTATACCTTCCGGATAACCTGGAAAGTTCTCAACATCATTCGTTGTAGTAAGCTGTCCTCCCGGCTGCCCTCCGGTATATAATACAGGATTCAGACCTGCACGAGCAGCATAGATTGCAGCGGTATATCCGGCCGGGCCGGAGCCAATGATGAGGACTTTCACTTCTTCTTTTGCCATAAATAAAATTTGATACGATAACAAAATAAAGGGCCTCGTAATTCGAGACCCTTAATATATTTCAAAAATTTTGGATTCTAACCCAGGTAAGGCTTCAAAGCTTTACTTCTGGATGTATGACGTAAGCGTCTGATGGCTTTCTCTTTGATTTGACGAACACGTTCGCGAGTCAGGTTGAACTTCTCACCGATCTCTTCCAGCGTCATGGAATGCTCACCGTTAAGACCAAAGTAAAGCGTAATAACATCTGCTTCGCGTTGTGTAAGGGTAGAGAGTGCACGTTGTACTTCTCTGCGAAGAGAATCGTTCATTAACCCTGAATCAGGTGTTTCTTCGCTGTCATTCTCCAACACATCCAGCAAGCTGTTCTCTTCACCCTGAACAAACGGTGCGTCCATGGAAACATGGCGACCTGATATCTTCATGGTATCGACAACTTCTGCTGTAGTTACATCGAGTACTTCAGCAAGCTCTTCCGGAGAAGGCTCGCGTTCATACTTCTGTTCGAGTTCAGAAAATGTTTTTGAAATTTTATTCAACGAGCCTACACGGTTCAAGGGTAAACGAACAATACGAGACTGTTCGGCAAGAGCCTGCAGAATCGACTGACGGATCCACCATACGGCATAGGAGATGAATTTAAAACCACGTGTCTCATCGAAACGCTGAGCAGCCTTGATCAAACCTAAATTGCCTTCATTGATAAGATCACCCAATGAAAGACCTTGATTCTGATATTGCTTGGCAACGGATACAACGAAACGGAGGTTTGCTTTTGTGAGTTTCTCTAATGCTATCTGATCACCTTCTTTGATACGCTTTGCCAACTCCACTTCCTCATCTGGCGTAAGGAGGTCAACCTTACCAATCTCCTGAAGGTATTTATCCAGTGACTGGCTCTCTCGGTTGGTAATTTGTTTACTGATCTTAAGCTGTCTCATGTTCCTTCTGTACTCTGTTTACGTTTATCTAACAATATACTGTTAAAAGTTAGTTCCTGTCAATTACTGGTCTACGATTATTCAGCCGCAGTTGTTTCCTTCTTTGGCGGACGAGGTAATAATACTTTTCTTGATAGACGGAACTTGCCAGTTTTTTTGTCTACTTCGATCAGTTTTACTTTTATCTCTTCGCCTACTTCCAGTACGCCTTCCATTGTTTCCAGGCGTTCCCATTTGATCTCTGAAATGTGCAGCAAGCCATCTTTACCTGGCATGAACTCCACAAATGCACCAAATGGCATAATTGACTTCACTTTTCCATCGTAAACTTCTCCTACTTCCGGAACCGCTACAATTCCCTTAATGCGTTTCAACGCAGCATCCATTACTTCCTTGCTGCTGGCAAAGACATTAACAACACCTTTGTTGTTAACCTCTTCAATAACAACGGTAGCGCCTGTTGTATTCTGAATATCCTGAACAACTTTACCGCCTGGACCGATTACAGCACCGATCATTTCTTTCTCGATGATGACGGTTTCAGCACGTGGTGTATGTGGCTTCAGATCAGCGCGCGGAGCCGCGATGGTCTTCTTCATTTCGTTGAGTATATGAAGTCTTCCTTCGCGAGCCTGCAGCAATGCTTCGTTCAGTACTTCGTATGTCAGGCCATCAACCTTGAGGTCCATCTGGCAAGCAGTTATACCGAACTCAGTACCGGTAACTTTGAAGTCCATATCGCCCAAGTGATCTTCATCTCCGAGAATATCAGAAAGTATAGCATACTTGCCTGTTTCGCTATCGGAGATCATACCCATTGCTATACCTGATACCGGACCTTTCACTGGTACACCGGCATCCATCAATGCGAGCGAGCCCGCACATACTGTTGCCATGGATGATGAACCGTTTGATTCAAGGATATCGGATACAATCCGTATGGTATAAGGATTCTTTTCGTCTGGAGGAAGCACTTGTTTCAGTGCGCGGAATGCCAGGTTACCGTGACCAACTTCACGTCTGCCAGGGCCTCTGTTCGGTTTTACTTCACCGGTTGAAAAACCAGGGAAGTTATAGTGCAGGATAAACTTGCTTGATCCGGAGATCATGGCCCCGTCTATCATTTGCTCATCGAGCTTTGTGCCCAGGGTAACCGTTGTAAGCGATTGTGTCTCGCCACGGGTGAAGATAGATGAACCGTGTGTTGAAGGAAGATAGTCAACTTCAGACCATATCGATCTGATCTCCCGAGTTTTACGACCATCCAAACGTACCTGTTCGTTAAGTGCCAGGTTACGCGCAGCCTTCTTTACAATATCTTTATAGTAACGCTTTACCAGCGCAATGTTCACCGTTGTGTCTTCCGGAAGAGATTCAAGATACTCGTCCAGTGGCTGAGATAAGGCTTCTGATCTTTGCTTCTTGTTGGTCAGCAAACGGGCCGCTGCTGCATATACCGGCTCATAGAACTTAGCCCACAACTCAGCACGAAGTGCTTCATCATTATCTTCGTGATTGTATACACGCTTTTCTTTTTTACCGGCAGCTTCTGCAAATTCGATCTGCACTTTGCATTGCTCGATGATGGTTGTGTGAGCCACTTTCAGTGCTTCCAGCATTTCAGCTTCGCTCACTTCTTTCATCTCACCTTCTACCATCAATATGTTTTCGATAGAAGCAGCAACGATCAGGTCTATATCTGCGCGTTCTTTGTCAGCCAGTGAAGGGTTAATTACAAACTTGCCATCGATACGTGCAACGCGTACTTCTGATATTGGTCCTTGGAAAGGTATATCTGAAATCGATAAAGCAGCCGATGCAGCAAAAGCAGCCAGAGCATCCGGCAAAGCATTCTCATCACCGGAGATCAGGTAGATCATCACCTGTGTATCTGCATGGTAATCGTTTGGGAAAAGCGGACGTATAGCGCGGTCAACCAAACGGCTGATCAGCACTTCGTAATCGGATAATTTACTTTCGCGTTTTAAAAATCCACCCGGTACTTTACCGGTGGAAGCAAATTTTTCTTGATAGTCAACAGACAATGGAAGGAAGTCTGTTCCTTCTTTGGCGTCCTGAGCCGATACAACGGTAGCCAGTAACATGGTGTTACCCATCTTCAATACAACAGAACCATCGGCCTGGCGTGCAAGCTTTCCGGTTTCAATAGTTATCTCGCGGCCATCCGGCAACTTGCAAGATTTAGTAATAACATTCGGTTTCATAAAATAGATGTGTTAGAGATGAATCCCGCACAGGATTTACCTCGTTTTTTAAAAATGCAAAAAGGGAACCTTTGTTCGGGTTCCCTTCGGGGAATGTAGATTTCTTATTTTCTAAGGTCGAGATCTGCTAGGATCGCCCTGTAGCGTTCGATGTTGGTGTTTTGGAGGTAATTCAGAAGCTTTTTGCGCTTACCTACCAATTTCATGAGGCCTTGTTGCGTAGCGAAATCCTTCTTGTTTTCTTTCAAGTGCTCGGTCAAGTGATTGATCCGATGAGTGAACAGGGCAATCTGCGACTCCGGAGAACCCGTTTCTTCTTTCTTCTTACCGAAGCCGTGTTTCAAAAACAGACCTTGTTTAATTTCAGTAGTTAAATACATCTCAAAAAATATTTTATCTCTTTATTTCAGCGGGCAAAGGTAAGCCAAAATGGCCGAATTATCCAAAAAACCATCAAACTTTCGAACAGATTTAAACCGGTTGCACCTTGTTTTGTTTTCTTTTCTGTGTAAACCATCTCTTCACTTTATCGGCTGCAACACTATAAAAATCAGCTTCAAAGAGGCGTGCATCAATGCGTGCCTGGCGTAGGAAGAACATTCCTGTAATAAATAAAAGAACGTCTGCCATCCAAACCCCGGCCGGGATACTCAGGCTCCCCTGCTTGGCCAGCTTCTCTCCCTGCATGGTGAGTACATAATATACTATAAAGAATAGTATAGATACCAAGAAGGGAACACCGAGCCCACCGCGCTTGATGATCGCCCCCAGCGGAGCTCCGATCAGGAACATGGCGATGCAGGCAAATGAACTGGCAAAGATCTTATGCCACTGTATTTCAAAGATGCGTAACTCAGTAGTATAATTATCGATACTGGTATTGGCGTTTTGAACCTGGCTTTTTACCTGGCGGGCCATGTTTGCTGCACCCTGCCATACATCTTGTGCCGGCTCTTTTAAAAATATACTATCTACTTTAGCCTGGAAGGCTGAATCGGATAGTATGATCTTCTTGGGAGGAACGGCCGGTATAACAGGCGTTACCTTTTTAGGCTTAGGCTTTGACCTGGAGCGATTACGCACCGGTTTCTTCTTTACAGTATTTAGCTTGGCAAAGTCACGATCGTCACGCCTCTTCACAGCAGTTTTATGGGTGTTCGGTTTCTTATCCGTATCTGCTTTCCTGGCGACCGGTTGAGATTCTGCTTTTTTAGGCTCCTCTTTTTTCGATTCTTCTTTCTTTATTACAGGCGGAGGTGTTGCTGCCTGCTGGGCTACCGGCTGAGGTTCTAATTTCATCTTATCACGATAGGGCAATGAGTTGATCGAATCGCGATAGCGTTTATAGTTTAATACCTCACGCGGCATGATGAGTGTATCTTTCCGAAAGTAAAAACTGAAGTAACTCGGCCTGTATAAATAGTGTGTTAAGCGTTGGCCCATAACCTCGCGGCTTACAGAGTCTATATCTCCATCCAACTGACTGAGGTTACGCATGATTCGGTTATTCTGAAACCATTTCTTATCGGTGCGATCCATCTGGAATGATGACAGATCGAATACTACTTGTGTCTTATCAAATTTACTTCGACTTAACGTCTCCGGATTTTTATTTCGCTTCTGCCCCACTACTTCGCGTTCGTTGCTGGCGCCTTCTGTATAATTGAATCCATTGAACAACTCGAATTTAAGATAGCGCTCATTTAGTATAGTCTGCATTCTTCCCGAATCAGCGATTGTTACTTCTTTATTGCCATCGTTCTTCCGGTGATCATATACTATCACATCTTTCAGGGTAATACCATCCGGAAATTTCTTGTTTACCTTGATGCTGATATCATTTATACCATTATAGAAAGCCCCTTCACGCAAGTCGAGTGCAGGTTTCTTTTGTTTGATATCGTAGAGAAGACTATAAGCTTCCAGTGCAGCTTTCGGCACCAGGTCATTGTTCGCATAAAAAGCGACAACCGTTAATCCCAGCACAAAAATGAAAATAGGCAACAAGGCTCTCACCAACGAAACACCCGAAGCTTTGATCGCGGTGAGTTCAAAATGTTCTCCCAGATTTCCGAACGCGATCAGCGATGAAAGTAATACGGCCAACGGTAGGGCTGTGGGCACCGTGAATACAGCAAAGTGAAAAAACAATTGACCAAGTGTCCAGTAATCTAGCCCTTTCCCAATGATGTCATCAAAGTACTTGAGCATGTTTACGTTGAGCAGAATGAAAACAACTACCAGGAAGGTGATGAGGAACGGGCCGATAAATGCACCCAGTACGAGTTTGTCGATTCTTTTCATGGTTAGTCCTGCGCTCAAAAATAACGCCAATGCCACGGAATTAATCACGATGGAGAATAAAAAATGAAATTAAAGTCTCTCCATCCACATGTTACCTGAACTGGTGTGACTGAAAAACATGGAGAACAGGTCTGAAGGATCGGCTCCCGAAGTTGAAACTAAGAAATTGGCATACAAGAAGTTGATTCTATACTTCTACCAAAATTCCGATTTACTATAGAAGGCCGGGCACGGTATAAGTTTATACTTTCTGCGATTCTTATCGTTGCGAGCAGGAAGTTCGTACGTGAGTGAAAGTTCGTGGGCTCCTCCGGAAGAAGTTTCGAGCTTGGAGATAGTAAAGTCGTAGCTATACCCTACGGTCAGGTTCTTCAAATATAGTCCGGTAAAAAGGATCAGTGCATCCTGCTCAAGTGCATTGGCTACATTTTTGGAGAACGGCTTTCCCCGATACCACACGCCTACTGAGACAGGATCGACATGAAAGTTAACGCCCAGGTCAAGTTGTGAGAACGAAGCACCCTGCATACGGTAAATGAACGAAGGTGTCAGATATACTTGCTTGCCGGAGCGTGGCCCCTGACTCAATTCCAGTTTCATACCCGCATGTATGGCGGTCTTCATAGCAAGTCGGCTCTCCTCTCCTACAACCGAAATGTTCGGGCGATTCATGTGCATGAACGATGCACCTAACCATAACTTCTTCGAGTATAGTAAAAAGCCAGAGCCAAAGTCAGCATAGTTAGGTCTGCCGATTTGATCCAATGCCGGATCGAGCGATGTGCCATTATACTCCAGGTCATCGCCCATGCGAAGTTTAGAACGATCTATACCATTGGTACCATAACCAAAAGAAAGGCCCGGAGAGAATACCAGCTGATCGTTCAGTTTTACTTTATAAGAGTATAATATACTGATCGATGTACTCCGCCAATTAGCAGACCCCATTTTATCGGATGTGACCAGAACGCCTATACCACTGCGTATCGAGTTGATAAATATATCGTACGATGCAGCATAAGTAGAAAATGCCTGTGGAAGACTCGGCCACTGCAGGCGATGATTTACCACTAAACGCTGGCGTGGTGTTATACCGGCAAAGCCCGGGTTCAGATATAGCGGTGCCTGGTAATATTGTGAGAACTGCGGATCCTGCGCGAAGGCAACACTGGAGATAAATATCAGGCAGATTTTTATAACGATCGATTTCATGTTAGTTGTTTCTGAAATATGCGAGTACGTATGCCGGGCGATCTATCGAATAAGTGTAACATCGCCTACGCGGGTAATGCGTTGACCATCCGATTGCGTCAGGGCTATTTTATATACATATACTCCTGCCGGCATAAATTTTCCATGGCGGTCGTATCCATCCCACCCTATATCTGTATCGTGACTTTCAAAGACCATGGAACCCCAGCGATTAAATATTTGCAGCGTATATTCGGTGGCGCCTTTTATTTTCGGCAGGAACACATCATTGATACCACCGCTCACCACCCGACCACCGGAAGGACCAGCCGGACTTGGCGTAAATGCATTGGGTATAACCATCGATCCTCCAACAATCGCAGTTACTTCCTGCTGAGCCGAATCGTAGCAGGCAAACAGACCATCTGTAATGCCATCGCCATTTATATCCTGATCGCCATAATCTTTACCGGCACGCAGTGTTACGGTATATTTCCCTTCCGTAGTATAGGCATACCGTGGTTCGAAATCGGAAGAGACGCCTCCGTCACCAAAAGACCATTGGTATATATCGGCCCCGGTGGAGAAGTTCATGATCTGAAGTTCGGTATCAGGAACATAAAGAAGATCGGTACGCACTTCAAAAGCAGCATCCGGCACATCAAACACTTTTATACCGGTAAATTGTGCATCAGCCGATTGGCCTGACACGGAATAGTTCACATTCAGGTATATATCATATATACCCGGACTGGTAATGCGAAATACCGGAACACGCAAGTTGGAAGTAGTAACCAATACACCCTGGTTATATAACTTCCATAAAAAAGTATCCGCACCGGTCGATGTATTGTTCACCACTATATCTACCGGAAAACATGCAGCCGAGGGTGTAGCCGTAAAAGACGCTGTTAATTCAGACACTGGTATACGAAGCACCTTTGTGACGGATGCCACACAGTATTCATCAGCCTGTGCAGCCAATCGGTTCACAGCACTTAGCGTAACATTTTTGGCTCCTGTAGTTTGATATTGTACGGTATAATGTATACCATCATCACTTACCAGTGTACCGTGCAATCCGAAATCCCAGCTATAGTTAAAGTTCTGTGGCTCGATAGAACGACTGGTATTGGTAAACGTAACTTCCGATACTTCGCCCTTCAGCGGCACAATCGTACCGATCTGGAAATCTACCGTTGTGCCCTGGTATACATTAACTTGTTTTTTATATACTGCCTGGCAACCTTCCTGGTTTGACGCCTCGTATACGATCTCGTAAACAATTGGATCTTTCATGGTATAGTTGTTAAGGGTATAATTTACTGTATGTTGTCGCGGCTGCTCATCCAGTCGTGCAGAAGAACCGAGTTCACGATAATACCAGGTGCCTTTATCAACACCCGAAGAATTATCGTAGAAGGTAATGGTTTCGCCACTGCATAGCGATGTTTCTCCTGTTACAATATTGATCGCTATAGAGGGAAACACTGTTACATCAGTACTGGTATATTTCTCCATGCAGGCCGGGTGTTTGGCAAACAACTTCACGTTATAGATAGCAGCATCTTGCGTGGAGCTTGTAGGGAAACGATGTTTGACTTGCTGCAGACCCGTTGCTATAGAACCTGACTTAAATTCGCTGATTGTTCCATCGGCCCACTCCCAACGGTAGTCAACACCATTATCAACTTTCCAGGTAAAGGTAAATTCTCCGCCATCGCATTGCATACTGGAACCTGTTACCGTGAACTCCGGATTTACCTGGATCACCTGCACAGACACGGGTGCCGGCAATTGTTTTACCTCACAACCATTGCCATCTGTTACTGCTGTTATCGTATAGGTATCATTTGCTTTTACACTGGGAATTGTGATCACCGTGTTCTTTCCGCCTTGACGTTTTGGAGATATACCCGCTGTAGCAGAAGTATAGATATACTCGATAGGCGCTGTGCCGGTGGTAAGATCGAGCAGTAACGACAATGGTTCGCCATAACAAATCTGTGGAGTGTTTGTTTTGAATGTTACTTCGGGTGTTGGATTGATCGTGATGGTTATCTTCTCTGTTTTTCCCTTCACATCGCAGGAAGAAGGTGTGCCATGCAACGTAGATATACTTCTCACCAGTCTCCGATAATAGTGTTGTTCTCCCTGCGGATTTGCCGTGGTGAGTATAGAAGGATCGTATGATTTACCGATAGCATTAGGTATGGTGCTCCACGCGGCATCATTGGTTACATCGCCACTCAAAGATTCCTGCCACTCATAGGTATAATTACCGGTGCCTCCGGATGCAGGAGCGATTTCCTGTATGGCAGCAGGATGGGTACCGGAACATATACTCTGATTGTATCCGATAAGTCCGCTATACAATACCGGTGGACTTACCAGGAATGCTGAAGTGGGTTGTGATGTGCAGCCGTTCGCATCCAGTATGGTAATTGTATAGGTGCCGGCTGTGAGGCTGGTGAAAGTAATACTTCCTCTCCCCTTTAGATTTACTATATCGGTGCTGCCGGCTTTGGTAAGTATAGCAGTATAATCCTGCGCAGTGTTACCGCCCGTAAAGAATACAGTAATGGAACCATCGCTGGCATCTTTACAACTTACATGGAAACCATTGGCATCGGCCGGTATAGTTACCTGGGTGACAGATACCGGTTCCGGTTGTGTGAGCACCTGTGTGTTGGATGTTGCTTCACAGCCATTGGAATCTTTTACGCGAACACTATAACTGCCTTGTCCGAGGTTTTCAAATATACCATCGATGTTCGGGTCTGTTATACCGGTTTGCAATATTTTATACTCGGTATAGGGTGTTGTGCCTCCCGTTACGGTAGTGCGCAGTATACCGTCTTTCTGCAGGAAACAGCTTATCGGTTTATCGATTGTGAGTATAGCTTTCGGAGGATCGATAACAGTAATCACTTTTGCTGCTACCGGGCTTGCACACACCGCATTGTTTTCACGCACGGAAAGAACTATATCTTCCGTTTGGAAATTCACCAGTATATTACCGGTAGATTGTCCTTCAATAATATCAGCGCCCCCCGCTGTATTATCCGAAGCTTTGCGGATTTCCCAGTTATAGGTTGATGATGGATAATTATTCGGTGATACATAGAATGCTACAGAAGTATTGTTCTCGCACACTACATCGGCTCCCCGGATCAACGGAGTGGGCGGAGCCGGCAACACGCGGATCTCTTTTTCAATAACAGCACCACTGCATCCATTCAGTTCTGCTCGCACTTTTATCTTGCCGGTATATATATTAGGGAATTGCAGCATCAGGTAAAAGTCGTTCACCTGTCCACCACCAAAAACTTTGAATTGTGTGTTTGGATCATCCGGCACTTCCCAATAATATTTAGCTCCCGGTATAGGCGACACCTGGTATATTTCAACCGGAGACAACGTTGAGCCTTTACACACAGACTCACGACCATTGATGGCGATAAGTGATGGACTACCATTGATCAGAATAGTAAGTTTAGCAATGGCTACGCACACCGGTGCATCGGTATACGAAACACGTGCATATACTTCTCTTTTACTGGTAACGTTAATGTTACCTATAACAGGCGATGTATTGGCAAGCGCATCAGCTTCGCTATTATACCACGCTATTGTTACCTGCTGTTCCGGGGTAACAGCCGATGTATACCTTGCATCACGAAGATCTATACCGGACACGGTAAGGCTGCCGGGCGTCTCTTCACAAAATGTTACCAGGCCATTGATCACGCGTGGTAACGGGCGTACGTTGACCGTTACCCGGGCATCGCTCGTGCAGGCTGTATTTAACTCACGTACACGTGCTATATATACCTGCCCGCTGGCTACATTTACCTGGGGCGATCCGGGATTCGTTATTACTATACCAACCGGTGGCGCAGCATCTTTATACCAGGTAATCTCTCGCTCCGTTGCATTCAGCGTAGTGACAGCGTTTTCATAGTTGGAAAGTGTTACACTGGTAAATCCGGAATTTACTTCACACTCGGTAATGCCTACATCTTTTACCTGCGGTGGTGTTACGCGCTTTAAGGTAATCGATGAGGGTTCCGATATGCATTTGCCACTAACACTTGTTACCGTCCACGTTACAATGGTGCTTGCAGGTACATCCGGTAAATTCCGTACGGTAGTATTCGGATCACGTGGATTATCGAACGTAACGCCTGCCTGTGTTGTGCTCCATTGACCACTGGCACCGTATAGAGGTTCCGTTGCGTTCAGCTTTGCAGCATCACTGCAAATGTTTAGCAAGTCTGTTCCCGCAATAGCTTCCGGCTTGCGATCTATATTGATCGTAATTGCCTGCTCCACCGTTGTACACACACTCGCAGCATTGGGTTGTGCTGTGAGCTTTACCTGAACGGGCACCCCCATTATATAGTCATCCGCAGAAGGTATATAGGATGCTGCCACCGTATATATACCTGAACCGCTGATAGCACTGGTTGTTATCGTTCCCTTACCGGATATGTTTACCCACGATGCCTGAGCGAAAGGCCCATCCACTGTACCAGTCAACGGTATCGGTTCCAGTTTTACAGCATCCAGACATATAGCGGGTATATCGGAAGCTTTTACGCGTACAGGCTCATCAAAGCGAATGGTTACATCATCCGATTTTACAAAGCAATTATTACCACCACTGCTGACCGACCAGCGAAAAGTATAACTGCCATATACCATTGCCGCTGCTCGAAGCATGATTGAAGAAGTTGGAGATGAAGGATCGAGTATAGCAACATTGCATACATCGCCGCTGCAACCACCCGGACCGCTCACAATAGTCCACGTACCGGAGCCAATAGCCGGTGCGTTGCCTTCCAGCTCTGTCTGTGATCCGCAGACGGCTTTATCATTTCCGGCATCCGGATCAGAAGGAGTCGTTCCGAAATCAATGATCACATCATCATTGCTGGAACACATACCATTGGTTACCGTCCAACGCATGCGATATACGCCGGCATACTGTGCCTGTATCGTTATAGCGGTATTGGGGTCGTGTAGATCGGTTGTGAATGTCGGGGCCGGGAGACCCGCGGGCACGCTGGCGACATACGTCCACGTTCCGCTTCCGGGTGCAGGATCGCTGGCATTCAGTGGAGCAGAAGTCAGCGAAGAACAAACGAACTGATCCTTCCCCGCATCAGCCTGGAGAGGCTCTGCAAAAACTTCAACCAATTCTTCATTACTGAATACTTCATTACATCCGCCATTCTTTACCACAGCACGGAATGCATATTTTCCCGCTGCTAAAATTCCAGGAGTTATCGTATTGGCGGATGCTGCACCGGTATAGGGAGTATAACTTCCGGCATCTTTCTTTACTTCCCATCGCACAATGTCGCCTGTGTTTCCCGAAAGCGTTATTGGATCAATAGCCGTACTGGCACATACATCGCTCACTGTGGACAACGTACCGGCTACTGTAGGGCGATAGATACGAATGTTAAATACTCGGGACTTCAAACACGTGGGTGCCCCGGTATACTGCCGATTAACAGTAATGGTGCGGTCTACATAGAGTGCAGTACCAAAACTGGCTATAGCAATGTTGAAAGTAGCAGAAGATGCAGTGCTCGATGCAAGCGTTACACCGCTCGATCCAGCCCAACTATAAGATGTTGCACCTCCTACAGGTTCTACTACAGGAGCCGGCAACGATATGGTTAACGTACTGCTGTTACATACAGCTGTTGAAAGCGCTATAGCAGGATCCGGTATAGTCAGTGCTTCGCGGATGGTGCGAACCACCAATGTCCTGGGGCTCTCACAATTGGTAGCACCGGCCGTAGTGGCCTGTTGACTTACCCATGCTTTTAATGCCACTGCCGTTGTATTATTTACCCAGCCGGGATGTGCAGTAACCGCCAGTGTTTTACTGGTAGCAATCAATTTACCCGGACGATCGGGCCCGGGTATATTTTCATACCAGCGTACAATATTGGCTGCAGGTACATTGCTTACAACAAATGCGGAAGGAGTTGTTCCATTACAAACTGTTTGGTTAGTGGCTGTGGGAGCAACCGGTGGCGCTACAATTCTTATATAGGATATTCTTACAACCGGAGCGTGATCGCCATTGGCAACATCGGCCGGAGGGCCTGGTATAGCAGGATCATCGTACGGATTGCAGAAGTTCCAATAGCGTAAAGTTATAGCAAACACATCACCTGCTTTTGGAAAGCCTGTACCAAAACCACCGGGTGCCGTGATGCGAAGTGTGGGTCTTCTGCGGGCATCGTCTACATATACCGGACTAGCCAGGTATGCTATACCACGCGGGTCACTATAGTTGGCCTGTATATCTGCACCACCGGTGCCGGTAACTGGTACACCATCTATAGCTATATTCGGAATCTTGCTGCCGGTAACAGGCGTATTGTAAATGATCTGCTGCCAACGGTTCTCAATATTAGGAGACTCTATCGGGTTGGGAGGTTGCTGCATATATAGCGAACTGCAGTTCCAGTTGGTTGCATCATCAAAAACAACATCAATGTTCTCGCCCTCACACACCAGGTGTTCCGTAAGTTTTGTAACAGGCGATATAAGACCGACTGATCCTCCGTTGAAATCATCTGTACGCCAAGAAGCAATTTTCTGCAACTGTCGTGTAGTCGTGCAGAATTTTCCGTTGTATCGCATGGTAATAACCACCGGATATTCGCAATTACTTTCTGAGGGAAAGGTATGTGTACGGGCAGCCGAATATTTCGTATCACCGGTAAGCAAGGGTATAACTTCGGTAGCGCTTCCGTCACCCCAATCGTATACCAGCTCCAGCACACCTGTCGGTACAGGAGACGTGAATGATACGTTATAGGTAACATTCGCATTAACCGGAGCACAAAGCCCTACGGGAAATTTATTACTGCCAAGAGAAGTAACGGTGGGAAGTCCTTCGCACTGCGCGGATGCCTTTGAAAAACGGAGCAGCATTACACTAACGAGCGCACAAGACAATACAAGTTTTACACCTGATAATGTACTCATGATTGGGGGTTGTTTTTTAAAAAAATTCAGGATACTGCTTACTTACAAATTCAGCTAAAGACAATCTCCGACATCGCAGCTCAAATAATATTCGCCAGGGCAGAGTAGAGAAAGAAGGGCGAACAGCAACACGGTAACCTTAGCGTGTTAAACGTATGTTGATATGTATCCTGTAAAAATTATAATACAAAAATGACAGGTGCCACAACGTATATTCCTGATGAAAGGAACCGGAACCTTACGCAGGTTGCCGCAGGGATAAATATCAGGATTCGTACATAGAGTATATATAGCTGTAGAGATTGTTACTCACATGCCGTTATCCATTTTAATTAAGCGTTGCTACAGGTAGTATATGCGTGCAACCATTTATGCGTTTGGCGCATGTTGATTCCATGCAAGAATATATACTGCTTAGGGCATCTATATAAATATAAACTATAAATGTTTTATTTCGATACCCGTCAGGCTATTTTATTTCTGAACATACTCGTATTGAAATCTTCTACATAATGTATCCATTCCGAAAGTGTAAGAATTGTATTTGATAAAAAGAATAATGTAGTACGACTACGAGCAGTTAACCTGCAAACGTTTATCTAATCAACATACGATGTCTCATCTGGTGTCAATAGAAATTTTTCACATCAGTTTGCAGCCCCTTTCCTCAATTCAGAATGTATTCAGAATTGCCGCTTTACTTGCCCCCATGTTTCTATCAGGTATAGCACTATTTATATGTGCCTTTATTGCGTTTTCGCTTAGCGCGGTTTGTGGTGGTGGCGCGGGACTTCTTATGATCCCTGTGCTGGGTTATGTACTTCCGGTAACACAAGTACCGGCAGCACTTTCTATTGGCACGGTATCATCTTCTGCCTCACGCATTATTGTTTTTGCTGCTCGCATACGATGGGATATTGTACGATGGTTTGTACCTACAGCTATACCGGCTGTATTTATAGGAGCATGGCTTTTGCGCTTCGTTAACCCGCTATACCTGGAGATCATCATGGGTATATTTCTGATCAGTAATTTACCCTTGCTGTTTCGTAAGGAGAGCAGTAAGAATGATACGCACAAAACATCGCGTGTATTGCTGCTCATTATTGGATTTCTCGCAGGCTTTCTTTCCGGACTTACCGGTGCTGTGGGCTTGCTGTTCAACCGCTTCTACCTGCGATACGGACTTACGAAAGAAGAGATCGTAGCCACGCGCGCTGCCAATGAAATGATCCTGCACGTGATCAAGCTGGCACTCTATATATCGTTTGGTCTTATGACCATGAAAGTGTTATTGTTTGGAATTATCGTAGCGATAGGCGGACTATTATCCTCACAATTTATGAAATGGGGACTTCCCCGTATCAGTGAATTTTTCTTCCGCAAAGCGGGCTATACTTCCATGGTATTATCTGGTATAGTAATGCTGACGCAATCCGGGCAACAATTAATAACAGAGAACAACGCTAACTTTTCATTCGCTCCTGTTTCACAAGGTATAGAATCGAAAATACAATGGCAGCAAGCCAACCTGTCTATTGAATTTGAATATGATGGCGGACTGGAATACGAACGCGAGATACCACTCACAGACCTGGCACCCGATCATCAACAATATATAGCCTCTCAGCAAGGCAATGCCGACCATGTGCGTATCGAAGAAGTGTTCAGTATGGATAGCCATTCGTATGAGGCCTACTTCTTTGAGAACAATAAACTTATCAGGAAAATAGATTTTGCCGTTACACCACGAGGCGAGATGCTATCCGGGATACTGTATCCAACCAGTTTATAATTCCGCTTTCATTCATACCCAATCGTATGCAGTAAAAATACTGTGGTATACATCATTATACCAACGTCAAAAGCAACGTATAGCTGCTCTATTTTTGTGTATTATTTATTCAACACAAAGGTATGAACAAGTTTAAAGGAAAAACAGTAGTAATAACAGGCGGTAACAGCGGTATAGGCTATGCCACAGCAAAAGAATTTAAGGAACAGGGTGCTACCGTGATCATCACCGGACGCAGAAAAGAAGCTATACAGGAGGCCGCACAATCTTTAGGAATAACCGGCATAGTGGCTGATCAATCAAAAGTAACCGATACAGAAGCACTCGCTGCACAGGTGAGCAAAGAGTTTGGTAAAGTAGATATACTCTTTATCAACGCAGGCGTGGTAACAGCTTCTACTATTGAATTGGCTACTGAAGCACAGTACGACAACATGATGGATATAAATCTGCGTGGAGCTTTTTTTACACTAAGCAAATTTATACCGCATCTGGCGGATGGCGCATCCGTTGTGTTTCTCTCATCTAACACGGCAAGCATGACCAGAGCCGGATCATCGATTTATAGTGCCAGCAAGGCAGCACTCAATTCGATTATGAAGACTGCAGCGGTGGAACTCGCTCCGCGCAACATCAGAGTAAACTCCGTAAGCCCCGGTCCTACTGAAACCGAGATCATCGACAAAATGGGATTTGATGAACAAACTGTAAAAGCTATAAAAGAAGATCTCATTACAAAGATACCGTTGCACAAAATTGCCAGCGCAGCAGATATAGCCAGTATGGTAGCCTATATATGCGGAGACGCTTCCAGTTTCATCACCGGCTCTAATATCATTATGGATGGAGGCATGGTGCTGGGGTAGTTCGTGTCGTTAATCGTTATTAGTTAACCGTTAATAGTTGTTCGTGTGTGTGAAATCCATTTGCACGGAGTAATACAAAGGAGACGCAGAGTTATACAAAGCATAATTCTGCGTCACTTGGCTCCCGATAGCTATAGGGCTAACACACTCACTCCTCACACCCACGATTAACGGATAACAATTAACTATTAACACTTCCCAGATCAAACGGCAGCGTTCTCACGCGCACTCCCGTTAGATCAGCAACAGCATTTGTCAAGGCAGGAGCAAACGGAGGCAGGGCAGGCTCTCCTACTCCTCCTGCCTTTTCTTCATTGTTCATAATATATACTTCTATAGGGGGCGTGTCGGTTAAGCGCGGCAAAGTATATTTATCGAGATTCGTCTCTGCTACTTTGCCATCTTCAAAATGTATAGCGTGTTTTACTGCAGCACCTAATGCCATTACAACACTTCCTTCCACCTGCGCGCGAATAATGTCAGGATTAACATACCAGCCGCAGTCTATCACAACAAACACCTTATCAATTGCTATACTTCCATTTCCCTTCTTCGAAACTTTCACCACCTCTCCCACGATACTCCAATATCCTTCCGTAAAAGCCACACCCCATCCATCATGCTTCTTCTTTCCGCGCCATCCGCTGAACTCTTCCAGTTTATCCATCAGTGCTGTATATCGTGGCGTGGTCACATGACGCCTGCGAAAATCGAACGGATCAACGGCAGCTTTTATAGCCAGCTCATCCAGAAAACTTTCATAGGCAAATACATTGGTAGATAAAGATATGGAACGCCACCACATCACAGGTATAGGAGCATGCAAAGGAATAATGGCAGAACTTACCTGAGGAATGGCTTCTATAAGAGGTTGCCACAAACCTTCCAGTATATCCCGCTGTGGAGATATAGTGGTTGGTGGTTTTACTTCCCACCCCAGGTTTTGCCCGGCACGTCTCGAATCAAATGCCTGTATCTTTCCCAACTCATTTAATACTGCCCGACATCTATATACTGCTCCCGGCCGATAAGGTCCTGTGCGCATATCATCCTCCCGTGTCCAGATAACTTGCACGGGTGCTTTGATGTGCTGTGATATAATCACTGCTTCATGTGGATAATCCGGTGAAGCTTTTCTTCCAAAACCACCACCGAGAAAAGTCATGTTTACTTCCACTTTCTCTACCGGTAAATTGAGCCTCGCACTAATATCTTCCTGTATCCAGAGTACATCCTGTATCGGGCCCCAGATGGTACACGAATCTTCTTTTACATCGGCAATACAATTAACCGGTTCCATACAACAGTGCGACTGGTATGGCGTTTCATATATAGCCTCTGCCTGCATAGATGCCTGCCGGTATAGTTGCTCAAACTTTTCAGCCGCTGGTAAATTGATAGTTTCCCTTTTCGCATCTTCATGCATCTGGGTATATAACTGCTCCGAGCTATATTTCTCAAAGTCGGTATCATCCCATACTATACGAAGTAATTTTCTCCCTTGTATAGCAGCCCAGGAGTTGGTAGCAACAACAGCAACGCCTTCCTGCTCATGGCCCAATACAATACGTCCTGTTTTAAATACGTGTGTAACGCCCGGTACTTTTCGTGTTTCGGTATCATCAAAGCTTTTTACTTTGCCGGCATATCGCGGGCTGCGTTCTACAACCGCATAGTGCATGCCCGGTAATTTTTTATCAAGACCAAAGATGGCAGCACCATTTACTTTGAGCGGAGTATCTTTCCGGGGAAGAGGCTTTCGCACAACTTTATAGTCTTTAATCTTCTTCAACGGTACGGCTACGGGCGGTGTCAGATGCGAAGCTTCTTCTACGAGTTCGCCATAGTGATATTGGTTACCGGTAGGTTTGTGAATGACCTTTCCTTCTTCGGCATAACAGGTGGCTACAGGCACGTTCCATTTTTTAGCGGCCGCGGAGATCAGCATCTCACGCGAAGTTGCACTCAGCTCCAGCAATTGCTGATACGAACCGCGAATGGTAACGCTGCCATCGTAGATCGTTAGCAGACTTTTATACCTGCGCTGTATGCCCGTGGGCGATACAATATTTACCTGGTCTATGTTTACTTCCAGCTCTTCTGCTATGATCTGCGGAACCGACTGATAAGAGCCCTGCCCCATCTCGGCACGATGGTATACCAGCGTTACTTTTCCCGAAGTATCAATGCTGATCCAGGCATTGAGTGCGACAGACGAACTGTTCACTTCATTTATATTAATAACCTTTCCTGCTGTTGCTGAGGTTGCCATACTATATCCCAGCGCCAACGCGGCCCCGGAATAACCCGACAGTTTGATAAAGTTTCTTCGTGTAATGGCAGATCGCTTCATATACAGTCGTCTTTTGGTCTATGAAGTTATACCTGAAAATCCAGCGCAGGGCATCTGAATGACAACGTGCCGAATATTATTGATGAAAGGAACGCTATACCCGGTTACAGAACAAAGCACCGCTCAGGCCGAATTAGTTTGGAGTTGTTGAGGGGCGCCTTTAACTTACTGACTTGTATGACGAGAAGTAACAAACTCCGCTGGACGCAACTGGGTATTATTACCATCGCTTGGCTGTTGTTAGCCATTTTCATGACGGTGTACGATCACCTCGTGCTGCACTCGGCCTACTCAACCGGAATACAGGAGCAATATTCATTTTTACTCTCCATGTTCTTTAATATGGGCTCAGCCTTGATGGGCTCGCTGCTGGGAGGAAGTTTCCTGGTGTTTTATGTCAATGTAAAATTTCAGGACAAACCGTATGGCTATACGGTTGCGGCAGTTATCCTGTGGTATATTGTCGTTATATCACTCATTATGTTAACGCTGGGGCTGGTAGCCGTGCCGTTGCGTACCGGCAAACCTTTCTTTGACCCGGCATCACAGGAAGCATTCAGTAATTTTCTGCACGATACTTCTCGCACTAAAAATATTATGTACTGGCTGGTGGTTGTGGCCTTCACACAACTTGTACTACAGATCAACAATAAATTCGGGCAAGGTGTATTCTGGAAAATTATCCGCGGATTATATAACACACCTCGTGAAGAGACACGCATCTTTATGTTTCTCGACCTGAACGCATCTACTACCATAGCAGAGACGCTGGGGAATGAAAAGTACCACGAGCTCCTGAAGGACTTCTTTGCTGACATAACATATCCGATCCTGGAGAACAAAGGCGAGATATACCAATATGTAGGCGATGAAGTAGTAGTAGCCTGGACTTATAGGGATGGCGTTGAGAACAATCATTGCATCAAGTGCTTCTTCGATATCAAGCAACACATTAACAAGAACGAGGCCATGTATAAACAACGTTATGGTCTGGTGCCCTCTTTCAAGGCGGGTATTCACTGTGGCAAAGTAATAGCCGGTGAGATCGGCATCATCAAGCGTGATATTACTTACTCAGGCGATGTATTGAATACTACCTCGCGTATTCAGCAGCTCTGCAAGGAGTTTAAAAAAGAACTCATCGTATCAGGCGAGGTACTCTCCGAGCTTCGTTTACCGGAAAGCTATCGCACTAATCCTTTGGGCTCGATTCAGCTACGGGGTAAAGAAAAGCATATATTGGTGAACGAGCTTTCTGCCGGTGCATAATTCTATTTTATCTTCGCCCCCTTTGTATACTCTATAAAAGTAAATATGCCAGGCTATAGCCCGGCATATTGCAATTATAAAACATCCACTATAAGAACTTTATTTTCTTACTACCTGAAACGTACTGCTAAATCCGGCACCGCTGATAGTGATATAGTATATCCCGGTTTTCCAGCCTGAAACATCAATGCTGCGTGCCGTTGAGTTGTTTCGCTGTTCGAGTACTGTTATACCCTGAGCATTCTTTACCACCACAGCGTGTTGCGTTGCTCCTGCCGGTATCGTATAGCTGAATTGATCTTCAACCGGATTCGGATATACGCGAAGTGAAACACTTTCTTCAGCGGTGGCACTGGCTGCGCGTGCTGTTCCGGATACAATTCCATACGTGAATTTCTCCCAGGCATCGATCGCCGGGCGCGTGCAGGTCATCGCCTGCGCACCATTCTCGGACGATATATAGAATGTATTATTGCCGCGCAGGGAAATAGTGCCATCACTGTTGGTGATCCAGTCAAACTTCTCCCAATCCTGTACAGCAGGACGATTACAGGTAATGGCCTGCTCACCATTTTCAGAAGATATATACTTGCCAACATTCTGCAGCGCAACCTTGCCACCACCAGCGTCCACTACCAGGAACTGGTTCCAGTTTTGTATAGCCGTAGCGTTGCACCACATCGGGCCTTCCCCATTCTTGGAGCTTACATACTGATTGTTTACACCACGCAGCCACACAGTTTGCCCGATAGGAACGACAGCCGTGGTCTGCACGTTGATCTTCACTTCCGTATAACTGTTCCAGAGGTTCACGGAATTTCCATGTCCTACTATACGAACGTACTTTCCGGTTTTAGCAGTAAACGAGAAGGTCTGCAATGCCAGCGATGTGCCGCTGCTTACCTGCCCGGTAGCAGCAGCAGTCCATGCGTTGCCATCCGTTGACACCAATACATCAAAGGTAGATGTACGCACGTTGCCGCTATAGAAAGCAATCTGCACTCCGGTAACAGATGCAGTATTGCCGAGACAGAATTGTATCCACTGGCCATCTCCTTCGGCTGACCAGCGTGTAGCCAGGTTGTTGTCGAGTACATTGGCTGGTATATTTCCATCATTCGCACTGGCGGTAACCGGCTCGCAGGCTGCACTGCCAATCGTGATAGCAATGGCAGCAGAGGTTGTGACAGCACCTGTGTTGTCGGTTGCCTTCCCGGTTAGAGAATACGAACCGGCTGTTGCACCGGACCATGTATAGCTATAGGGAGCAGATGTATCTTCACCCAGTTTAGTAGTACCTGCATAAAATTCTACCTTCGAAACTGTGCCGTCACTGTCCGATGCATTAGCGGTGATATTCACAGAAGCACCCGTAGCAAATGTAGCATTGTTCGCGGGTGCGGTGATACTCACAACGGGCGGGGTATTGGTCGGACCCGACTGTACTGGCTTCCACCAGTTACCGGATATATAGAGCATGCACAGCATATTGTAGGTATCTTCAAAGTATCCTTCCTGCATGTTCCTGATAGTATTCCAGCCGCTGTTCAAAAATTGCTGATGGGAGGCATCACAAGTAGCAGCCGCTACTATAGGGGCTATAAATACAGCCGTCTGGTAATTGGAACCTGAAAGCGGAGTACCATCGAGATTATACCCGGCACGAATATTTGCCGGATTTCCACCGGTAGCATTTTTACTCCACGTAACAATCTTGTTAGCAATAGTCTTGGCGTTGTTGGTGCTGTACTGTGCGTAGTCCATTACAACCCGCAGCGGTACACGACAGGCATTGTAATAATATTTACCGGTAGTAGGCCCTTCATCTTCCTGCGGCTGATACGGTGGCGCAGGCTGCGGTGTACTATACATGACAAAATCAGAGATCAACCCGGTGGCAGAAGAATAATTCGTGATGATCTGGTTATATACCGAATAGAGATTATTGGCAAGATCATCCCAAATCGTTTCACCGGTGTGATTCTTAAAAGCATGTATATGATCGAACATCCAGTCGGAAGGACGTGTGCTATAGATATCATTACCGGCATCATCCGACAGTCGCAGACGCAATGCCGAGCTGATATAGCTTGCCTTCAACCCGTTGGTGATCATCTTCTTCGCGGCATCCAGGTAATTGATCGTACCTGTTGATCCCCACTGGTAATGCGCCAGTAAAAGCGAGTATGCTATATCCATATCACCATCGGTAGCGGAGCCTATATTTCTCGAATTTTCATCAGGAAACACCTGCCATTGCATCAGGTTGTTGTTATTCACGCTGCGATGTGTATCATACATCCGGTATAATCCATCATAGTACGTTTTAGCATTGGCATCATAGCCTGCCATCAGCACGGTGATGAGCATACCGTATCCGTGCGCTTCCGAGTTGGTAATCGCTTCTGCACTTCCGCCTGTACTATTGGCACGTACATAGTATCGCTGCGAGTTTACAGTCGATTGTCGCAAGTGTGCCGACTTCCAGTAATTATAGTACGCGGCTACATCGCTGTTCAGTGTAGCCTGCGTTACGTGATTGGGCTTGATACATCCCGGCCAAGTTACAGCTTGCGGAAAAGGTTTATTCTGTGCCAGTACCACGTGCGTCAACAGGCAACTGACGATGAGTATAATCGTTGACTTATTAATCATATTCATATCTACAACTGGTATATATCGTGTATATCGCTATGAATCTTTATCGTTTCAATACTTTGAACGACTGACTGAATGCTCCACTGGAAATGCGGATATAGTATGTGCCTGGTTTCCACGATGAAGTATCCAATGTATTCTCTCCTGCCGATTTAGCCACCAAGCGCAACACCAGGTTGCCGGTAGAATCTTTTACTTCAACAACATGCTCCGTAGAACCAACGGGTGCCCTATACGTTAACTGGTTCACTACCGGATTCGGGTAACTGGTAATAGCCGTTTCGTTGCTGGCTACAGAAGTTGTTGTTGCCGCCAGTGCTGACACCGTACCATAGGCAAACATTTCCCATCCGCCTATCGCGGTGCGGGTGCAGGTCATCGCTTGTGTGCCATTTTCGGAAGATACATAGTAACCGTTGTTACCGCGAAGAGATATACTGCCATCGCTGTTGATGATCCAATCGAATTTCTCCCAGTCCTGGAACGCAGTTCGATTGCACGTCATCGCTTGTGTACCATTCTCTGATGATACATATTTACCTACATTCTGCAAAGCGATCTTGCCACCACCGGCATCGACCACGAGAAATTGATTCCAGCCTTGCACGGCAGTAGCATTACACCACATGGGGCCTTCACCATTTTTAGAACTTACATATTGGTTGTTGAAACCACGCAGCCATATAGTCTGACCGATGGGCGCACCGGCCACGGCCTCAGTGTTGATCTTTACTTCGGTGTAACTGTTCCAGAGGTTCACGGAATTTCCATGACCTACTATACGAACATACTTTCCGGTTTTGGCAGCGAATGAAAATGTTTGTAACGCCAGTGATGTACCACCGCTTACTAAACCAGAAGCTGCCGATGTCCAACCATTACCATCGGCCGATACCTGCACATCGAACGTAGAAGTACGCACGTTTCCATTATAGAATGCAATTTGCACACCGGTGATCGAAGCTGTGTTGCCGAGACAAAATTGAATCCACTGTCCATCACCTTCGGCTGACCAGCGTGTAGCCATGTCGTTGTCCAATACATTGGCAGGTACATTCCCATCGTTCGCGCTCGCTGAAACGGGTTCGCACGATGAGGCACCGGATGGAAGTTGTGAGTGCGTTGCTGTAAGCCAGCCAACAAAGTGATTTTCTATAGCATCCTCAGTACGGTTCTGATTCAATACATAGTTTTGTGTCTGAGGTATAGATAGTCCAAGTTGTGTATAGCGCGCCAACAGTATTTCGTAAGGAGCGCTCTTTCTGGCCCATGCAGATTCTGATTGATAGTTGGGGCTTCCCGTACCAAGTAATCCTTTTACATACGCCTCGGCTCCCACGAGCAAGCGCGGCTGACTCAGTCCGCTGGTTCTCAGGAAGAGTGCGTTGTCACCTTGCTGGTGTGCTACTTCAGCTGATTCTGTTAAGCCGATCAACACATATTGCGAGTGAACGAAGTCGCGGTATAATTCGGGGATTTCACCTATAGAAGTAATGGCATCAAATTGTCCTGTAACATGATTATATCCGGAATTATAGAGTGATGCATCGTTCAGAAAAACTCCGGCCGACATCAATGAAAGATCTTTTGATATGAGCCAGTTCGCGGTTTGATATATAGGACCGTTGACGTACGTGAGTATTTTTCGCACGAAAGAATTGAAAGCACTCACTTCACCGGATGGCCATCCGGCCGCACCGTTGTTATAGGTCTTGATAATCTCCGCCCCTGCCAGCCATATAGGGAGCGCCCACGAAGCCTCCAGCGTTGGTTGATTCGGAGTATTACTTGGTGTAGTTATACTCTGAAAGGTAGACGACCACGCATTCATGATCTGGATAGCTTTTGTTTTGTGCGCAGCGTTTCCGGTTACAACCCATTTGATAGCATGCGCGTAGGTAGCATGTGCATCTCTGCGAAAAGCATCTTCAGAAGTCGAGCTTCCTGAACCGATCACGTTAACAACAGCATACGGCTCCGGGTTATAGGTCAGACTTCCACGGGAATCGTTGGATAAAGCCTGGTAGCCCGCAACGATAGGGCTACCGGCATTGGCAGCCACTGCGGCCTTGATGAAATCAAGTTCTGCCTGACTGCTGAAAATTCCGGGGTGCCGGAACACCGCAGGGCTTTGCGATTGGCCAATGGTAAATACCATCAGCAGGAGAATGATGGATAGTAGTTTCTTCATGTCTGTTTGTGTTAGATGAGCATTGTATACATCAACAGACGCTGAGCACAAGACTATTCCCTGACGAAACGAGTCTGTACACTTATTGAACGGCAGAGTAAAATTATTGAACGGTAACAATATGTATATCGTCACCCAATGGAGAGTTTATCAATAGCATCAGCCATGTAAATATATACGTGGCAACGGTTAATTGGTACAGAAAATAACTTTCCTCACAGCGCAGAGATTCTAAGTCGAGATTCAGCCAGGATATTTTTTCTTCAGCGTATCAACTGAATGACTGATCAATGATTCCAGAACGCTCAAATCTATATCACTCAATTTTTTGATATATATACATCCCTTGGTAGCCTTATGCTTTCCTAATTTCTCCAGCAGTTTGGGATGATCGGCAAAAGCTGGCATAGCATATACGGTGATGTTTTGCTTGCGGGGCGAAAATCCGGTGAGACAGGAATCACCTTCATGGCCACTCTCATATTTGTAATGATATTTTCCAAATCCTACAATGCTCGGTCCCCACATCTTGGGCTTGGCACCGGTAACTTTCTTCATCATTTTTGCAAGTGCATAGCAGTCATCGCGAACCTGTTCGTTTGTTATAGCATCCAGAAAATCTTCTACGGATTGCTCGGTGGGTTTTGTTTTTTGCTCAGCCATAAAATATACCGCTACACATTTCGGTATATAAATGTAATACATAACAGGCTTTTACCGAAGGCGCATACGGCATTTGTTTCTATTGGTGATTGCATCGTATCTTCACACAGGCGCATCACTTTATTACATAACGCCTGCTAACATGAAAACATTGATTACTCCCTGGCTATCGGTTAAGAACGGAGCACAGGCTGTTGTTTTTTATAAGGCAGCATTTGGTGCCACAGAAGTATACCGGATGGATGCACCTGATGGCAGTGTAATTGCCAGGCTCTCGGTAGATGGTGCCGAGTTCTGGGTTAGCGATGAGTCACTTGACAATATGAGTCCGTTGTCGTTGGGAGGTTCTTCTGCACGCATGATCATAACCATTGCAGATCCCGACACCTTGTTTGCCCGGGCACTAAAGGCCGGTGCTACGGAAGTATACCCTATAAGTGAAGAACATGGCTGGAGAATTGGCCGTCTCGTTGATCCTTTTGGTCATCATTGGGAGATTGGCCATCCATTAGACAAATAATCTATACTATATATTACACTATTCAAACAGCGAAGTATATTCTTTCGGCAATGCTGTCAACGGTTTAATCTTTATATCTTTGAAAAATACTTCTGCGGCTTCACTTTGTAATTGTATCCTGCCTTTCGTCATTGGTACAGACGTACCATCGGGTTGTATATAGCGCGAGTTCTTCAATACCATTACAACGTGTCCGTTCACTATATGGAGGCTCTTGCCTTCAAAACTGATCAGCTCTATAGAGGTCCACTCTCCCATCGGGCTCTCATAATTCTCCGAGCGCAGGCAAAATCCTTCGCTGCCTCTTCCAAAAGGTCGGAACGGCTGCTTCTCATTCGCTACACAATTCATAATACCTTCGGATTGGAACGACCGGATATCGATAGCGGAATTTGCCTGACACCAGAAATCTCCCATGTGTCCTTCCATGATCTGAAATTCCTGCGAGAGCATCCACGAGCGCCAGTACTCTACACCGGCTTCACCAATGGAGTTATATAGTATACCGGAGTCGCGAAGCTTATCTTTTCTCGGTTCGTCCTTTCGCTCTCCCCATTTTACCTGCAGTTTTAAATGATAATTATCGTATTCCTTCCGGGTAAATAAACATCCGTAAATTTCTCCGCTAACCCGCAGCACCGGGCCGCTCTTCTCGTTCAGCACGGAGAATACATGTGTTTCATCCTTGTTATACCCGATTGGTTGCAGTTCCTTACCGGATTCGTCTTTCGGTATATTTCCATTATAACCACGCTTGTGTCGATAGCTCAGATATGTTTGCCATTGAGAGAGATCTTTATCCAGGAGAGGCGTCCATTCATCAGCCGGACGCATGGAGATAAGCAAAACGCCAATGGAGAAAATGGCGACCGAAAGCAGGAATGACTTTTTCATACAGGGGTGTTCAGGTAATACACAATAAAAGTACCGACTTGCCGCTTTTTATAAATTGTACAAATCCATTATTTGTCGGTACTTTTATGCTTTATGAAACGATACGTTCTGCACGAGCCCTTTAATATTTACCGTTTTGAAGTTTCCCAATGGCCACACCCGGTACATAATCATACTTATTTCGAGATCATTTTTATACTAAAAGGAAAAGGCATCCACAACATCAATGGCAACACCTTCCGGTATAGTGCAGGTGATATATTTCTGCTGGGGCCGGAAGATTACCACGATTTTGAAATACAGGCATTAACTGAGTTCTGCTATATCCGGTTTAATGAATCTTTCAGCAGCAATACCCTGCAGGATAAGAACAAGGACTGGCAGCAGATTGTAAAAATGGTGCTGCATACTTCGTGGCAAGGTAAAGGATCGATCGTACAAGACAGGCGGGAGAAACAAAAACTACACAGCCTGCTACAGGTATTGCAGAGTGAATATGAAAATCGCCACGAACTGCATTTCGAAGTAATTCGCGACAGCCTGATGCGAAGTATAATGACAATCCTTGCCCGAAATATATCCCGGCAGGCTCTCGCAGTATCAAGTCTTAAAACTACTTCCGTGGAAGCGATGCTCCTTCACATCCGGCAGAATATTTATAAACCTGCACAGCTAAGCATGGAGAGTTTGTCCGAAAAATTTAATCATGCCCCTACCTATCTCAGTATTTTCTTTAAGAAGCATACGGGAGAATCGCTGAAGCAGTATATCGTGAAGTACAAGATCAAACTGATCGAGGCACGATTACTCTATAGCCCGTTAAGCCTCGCAGAAATTGCAGATGAATTTGGCTATACAGATGAGAGTCACCTCTGCCGGCAGTTCAGAAAATATACCGGCATGACGCCCACAACATTTCGTAAACGAAAATAGCCCTGTCGGTATACATCTGTGAGATGCTATACCATGCAGGGGATATTATACCTTTTAAAGCAAATACTAATCGTACAGGAAGGGTGTATCGGAAAACTGGAAAGAGACTTGGCCGGTTTGTGTGTCGCGGCTTACGCCTATATATACTTTACGGCTGACAAAGAAGTAAACATTCTCTGTAGTCGTTTTGTTTACAATAGCTCTGATCTCATGGCGTCCTTCTGAAATTACCCCCTTATAGATACCATCTACACAAACACCCAGCAACGCGCTGGTAGTAAGTTTTCCATTAATAACTTCATGGTTATCCACCAGCACCTGAACCTGGTCGCTGTCAAAGGAACCCTGAACATCAACTCCGTATTCAAAACTTTCACGATCATCATTATGGCATGCACCAACGAAGACCAGTAATAATACGACAGCAAGTGAAGTCTGTTTCATAGGGGGATCGTTTTGTTCTTGGACACTTATTATCACCGGAAGGTTGGAATGTCTCATAAACAAATATAGAATATCCCCCGGTGTATCAGTTCAGCGAGGCATTCACTCCCGTGAATTTCGATTCGTATTCGCGGGTCTTGCGCATCATTTCTTCCTGCGTTGCCTGCAGCTCTTCCATATTCTGACGCATCTCTTCTTCCTGTGCCCGCATTTCTTCCGCCTGCTGTTGGGCTTCTTCCAAAAGCGCTTTAATGCGTTGCGTAGTGCGCGATGAAACAATAGCAGACGCTATATTTTCGGCAGCCTTTTCAATAAACTGCATTTCATATTCGCGCAACTCGTTGAAAGATGCTACTTCAATCACACCTACTATTTCATCCCGTGTTTTTACAGGTACCAGGTATATACATCGCGGAGCGGCATCGCCCAGGCCCGAAGTAATTTTCACATAATCCTTCGGCACAACTGTCATATATACCGGGGTTCGTTCCTGGAAACATTGTCCTACCAGTCCCTCTCCTATTGCCACACGCTTATCCATATATTTTTTCCGGTCGTATGCATAACAGGCGGTTAACATCAGGGCTGCATCTTCTCCCTCACCATCAATCAAAAATAATCCTCCCTGGTTAATACCGGTATATTTCACGAGGCTTCTCACAAAATCATCCGCCAGCGCTACAGGGTTATGCGTATGTTGTCGTATAACATCACCGATCCTGGTAATGCCCACAGTAATAAACTTATCCTGATGCTCGCGCTCGTGCGACAGCTTCAGGTTATCACGCATTCTCAACAGCGATTTACCGAGTTCATCCTGCTCATCCAATAAAGTATAGCTCATATCCAGGTTGCCTTTGCTGATCTCTTCGGCAAAGGCAACGTTGTTCACCATATTGGCAACCTGTTTTTCCAGCAGCACAGTTTTGCGTGCATCGCTGGTAGTGGTGCGACCAAGATCGTACGACCAGTAAGCACATATACCCATAATAACTGCCGCCAGCAAAGCATGAAACAGAAATGCCTGGAGATCCATATAGTCGAGTTGTGTAAAGTATATTTCCTTCATGCCCTGGTATTGTAACCATGCAAACAAAGCATGATGAACAACCGTGATTAGCAGAAGCGGTATAATCAGCGTCCAGTTACGATACGTGATTAACAGGGCTGATCCTACAAAGAAAAAGAAGTGCATTTCAAATATACCATGCATCTGGTAAATGAACTGCGCGGAGAAAATAGCAAAGACAGCACTGAGTACATATTGATATAGCGTGTATTGTGGCAACAACCAACGTGTAACGAAATACGCCAGTAAGCACAAACCTCCCACACCAATCGCAATAGCGTATGTATGGTAAAAGAACGACAGGAAGATACCAAACAGGAAATAGGCAGCAAGAGCAAAGTTCATAATGCGATCAGACTTTTCATTAATGCTCTGAAACGCAGCCTTACGAATCTCCCGGCTAAGATTAATGGATGTTGTCATAGACCTTTTTGATAGAATGAGAATCTTTTATAGTTAGAATAATATAGGGGCAGATGATGATTCGTCACCGGGCAAAGAACACCCGTACGATTGCGTGGCCACTATACCAAAAGCCGGTGAAGGCTGATGATTTAGCAGTGCCAGTAGTGAGAGCTCGGCAAAGTTGGATGCTTTGGTGGTACAATACCGTGCGCGATTATAGTTTCCGCGATAATACAATTTCCCGTCTGCATCAACAATGGCAGCCTGTGGCGTAGAGTATACACCGCATGCTGTTGCAATAGCTTGCTGTGTATCCGTTACGATAGGTATATCTTCTCCGAATGTGTCGGCAGCCTGTTGTCGTCCTTCTTCGGAAGAAACAACGATCGTGAATGCAACTTCACTACGATAACTCCGGATCAGTGATTGGATATAACGGGCATTGAACCTGGAACAGGGACAATCAGGATTATAGAAATGGAAGAAGTAGGCACGTTGCTTTCCGAGGCTGGCTGGCAGTTGAACGGCCTGCCCTATGGTAACCTCTTTATAATCAGCGGGTACAGGAGTTGGGAGACTATATTTTGCATCCTGCTGCCAGAATAAGACAGCTACTCCTGTTGAACATCCCATTAACATCAATACTACGATCGCTACTCTCACCATTCCTGTTTACGCTTAATCATATACGATACAAATACATTAACCGGTTTCCGGTCAGATTGTTTAAAGTATACAAATAAGAATCCCGCGTGGTGAAAACCATGCAAACGACCTGAAAAGAGATGTGAGTCACGTTTCGTGTCTCAAATCAAAAAGAGATAAAACCTGTTTGGGAAAGATTGCCAGAAGTATATACTTACCGGCTTCATGATCTATAGCAGTGATGGCTGCCTGTCAGAATGGGACGCATCTATAGCGCACAACGACATATGTCAAACATATAAAATTCTACACGTAAGCCGATGATCAGAACTTACTACTTGATCACCAGCTTTTCTGAGAACCATTCTTTGTCATCAAATGGATTGATCCAAAGGATGTAATTACTGTACACTGTTCCAACATACGGAGTGTTGTTGATGAGTTTGATTAACTTTTTCATATACTATAATTTATTTATTAGTACTAACTGGAACGTGCGTCAAAAAGTTTCAACTTTTATTATGAATCTCAGAAGTGTTGTACGAATAACACTTAATTTCTCATTCTCTTAACAAAAGCAAAATAACCCGTTGTCCGTTACTTCACCGAGATTTATACTACGGCTTATAATTATATACAGGATCAATCTATACATTCGTTCACCATAAAATACAGACGTGAGGTGTTGGCAATATTAGTGTAACCGTTTTATGGACATTTAAAAAGGTTCAACGCATGTTGAGCAGTATATATAGTCTGAATGAACAACGGCCTATATAGTTAAATCCCGGCAAAACGTTTAACGAATCATTACACATATTATGCAAATATTATTACTCATCCCCTCACGTCAAACTAACAGGGTATACAGCGCACTGGTTGTATTCCTGCTCTGCATTACATCGTATAGCCTATACGCACAATTACCGGTGGGCTTTACCGCGAAGAAGTTAACCGGTGATAATATAAATGAAGCAACGGCTATGGCACATGCTCCTGACGGGCGCATCTTTCTGGCAGAGCGATCGGGCGCTGTAAAAGTATGGCAGAACAATACCGTCAGTACGGTTCATACTGTATCTACTACAACTGCTTCTGAGCAGGGATTGTTGGGCATTACACTCCACCCTAACTTTACCCAGAACGGCAAGTGCTATATATTCTATACCAACCAGGCGATGACGATTCATTACCTGGATGTGATCGTGATCAACGCAGCTAACCAGGTTACCTCAGTAACACGCATCATGGAGTTTGACCCGATCATCAACGGGTTTCATAATGGCGGAGCGATCCTGTTCAAGAATGGTTTGCTCTATGTCGCTATAGGAGAAAGTAATGCTCCGGCAGAAGCGGCAAAACTGGATACATACCGCGGCAAGATTCTTCGCCTTACAGAAGATGGCCAGCCCGCTCCCGGCAATCCATACTACAACGAAGCGGGTGCCAGCCGGCAGAAGCGAAGTATATGGGCAATCGGTATGCGTAACCCGTGGAAGATGAGTCTTGATCCGCTGTCGCAAAAGATCTTTGTTGTAAATGTAGGCGGTAATTATGAAGAACTGGATGATGTTACCAATCCCGATCCCGCGAAGAACTATAATTATGGTTGGGATCAGAACGGTCGCTCCGGTCCTGAGCAGGCAGCCAATACCATCACCGCTGCATTTTACTACGGACATACCGGTTGGGGCTGTGCTATAACATCGGGTACATTTTTCAATCCTGCCACTACGAATTATCCCGACCAGTATAAGAATCGTTTCTATTTTACAGACTGGTGCTCGGGCTGGCTGCGCAGTATAGATGCTGCCAATCCGCAGTTAAACCAATGGCAGGAATTTTCTGCAACAGGCTTTGGTTCTATACTTGGTACCAGCGTAGGTATAGATGGAAATATATACTATATCAAATATAATACTACCGGCAGCTTGTGGCGCCTGGAGTACAACAACACGCAGGCTCCGGCTATAGTTAACCAACCGGCAAGCCAGACCGTAACAGCAGGCGATCCGGTTACCTTTACGGTAAGTGCTTCCGGTGCTACACCCTTCACCTATCAATGGCAGAAGAACAATGCACCAATAGCAGGTGCTACTTCCAATACTTATACTATATCTGCTGCAACAGCAGCAGATGCAGGCAATTACCGCTGTATAGTCACCAACGTTAACGGTACAGCCACCAGCAATAATGCTGCTCTTACGGTATTGCCATTCAATGCCAAACCGGTGGCCGACATTACACTGCCGCTCAGCACTACTACATGGAATGTGCTGGATGTGATCAACTATGCCGGTACAGCCACCGACCAGGAAGATGGAACACTGGCCGCCTCTGCTTTTCATTGGGAAGTTCGCTTCTTTCATAAAGACAATGCTACCAGTGAGCACTGGCATCCCGGCCCCGTTGTTCCATCCGGTGTGAAGTCCGGTACATTTACGGCCGACAATGGCGGAGAAACTTCTCCTAATATATGGCTTCGTATTATACTTACCGTTACCGACTCCAACGGACGCACCGGTAAAGATTCGGTAGATATATACCCAAACAAAGTAACCATCACAGCACAGGCAAATATACCGGGACTGAACCTGGTATTGGGTTCGCAAGGCACAACGCCCTTTAGCAAAACACTGGTAGTAAATGGGCTGATCAACCTGCAGGCTATTACACCCCAGGTACTCGGCAACAACAACTATGCATTTACCAGTTGGAATCATGGCGGAGCGGCAAGTCAATCCATTCGTGTGCCTGCTGTCAATACAACCTATACGGCTAATTATACCGTTACATCATCCATTCAAAATCCGTATGGCGGAACGGTGCGAACAATACCGGGTAAAATTGAAGCGGAAGATTTTGATACGGGCGGGCAAGGCATTGCTTATAACGATCTGAGTACCGGCAACGCAGGCAACGGTTATCGCACTACCGATAATGTAGATATACAGGGCTGCTCGGAAGGCGGCTTTAACATTGGCTGGGTAGACGCAACGGAGTGGCTGGAGTACACGGTAAATGTTACTGCGGCAGGAAGCTATACCTTGCAACTGCGCATCGCTACAACAGCCGCTAATAAAACCATGCACGTAGAACTGGACGGACAAAATATATCGGGCACGATCAATGTTCCTAACACCGGTGGATTTCAGGCATGGCAAACCGTGAGCGTTACAACGCCCACACTAAGCGCAGGACAAAAGGTGCTGCGTGTTACCTTCGACAGCAATGATATAAATTTGAATTATATCAACTTCACGGGTTCGGCAAACAATGCTCCCACCGTTGTACTTACTGCTCCGGCCAATAACACTACTCTTACAGCTCCCGCCACGACAACGTTAACCGCCACGGCTACGGATAGTGATGGCACTATTACACTGGTAGAATTTTATAACAATACAACACTGCTCTCCACCGATGCTACTGCGCCCTATAGCTATACCTGGGCGAATATAGCCGCGGGTACTTATACCCTTACTGCACGCGCTGTTGATAATACAGGCGCAGCCACTACTTCTGCCCCTATAACGCTAAACGTAACAGGAACAGTACCTCTTAATCTGGCGTTGAACAAACCAGCCAAAGTATCTTCTTTCGAGAACGGAGGGTTAACCGGACCAATGGCGGTGGATGGTAATTTAGGCACCCGCTGGTCCAGCGCCTTTAGCGACCCTCAATGGTTTTATGTTGACCTCGGTGCTATATATACTCTCAATCGCATAAAGATCACGTGGGAGAATGCCTATGCAACAGCCTATGAATTACAAATATCCAACGACACCACTTCATGGAACCGGATCAAGGATGTCACCGGCAATAATCAACTGGTAAATGATTATACCGGCTTAAACAATACCGGGCGCTATATACGGGTATATGGCACTGCACGCTCTACACAATATGGTTATTCTATATTTGAGCTGGAGGCATACGGAACTGCTGCGTCTCAATCCGTGATTACTACAACAGAGAAGACGGACGATGATGCCAGCATGATGATACTGTATCCTAATCCATCCGATGGGCCGGTAACAATACAGTATACGTTGAAAGAGGCCGGGCCGGTAGTGCTTACGTTGCATTCCGATCAGGCTGCACCTCAGGTAGTAGTCAATAAGAACTTACCAGCCGGTAAACACCAGGCAGCGATCGACCTGCGCATGAAACCAGCCGGTATATATTATGTAACATTAAAGCGTAATAATTCGGTACTCACGCGCAAGCTTGTAAGAAAGTAGAACACTGGTTGATTTCTAAAGTAAAGATCCTGTTACATTCATCGGAGAAGTAACAGGATCTTTTATGTATATATCCCAGGCTATCTATAGCTGTCGAATACTATAGAGATATGTTATTCGCTTTTCAGTACCGTTGCCGGGTTGCTCTTGGCTACTTTTAATGTTTGTGAACTGATCATAATACCCGCCAATGCTATCACGATCAATAAACCGGTAAACAACTCTCCTATACCAACGGGTTGATGATAGGCAAACTTGGTAAGTATAACACGATCGAAGAGAAGATAGGTTGCCGGTAATGCTACCAGTGCGCTGATAATGAGCAACACGAGGAAGCCGCGGCTTAGCAAATACATCAATCCCATTTCACTTGCTCCCAATACTTTTCGTATACTGATTTCTTTCAGCCGTGTTTCAGCAGTAAACACCACCATACCAAACAGGCCCATCGATGCTATACCTACTGCAAGGAACGAAAGAAAACCAATCACCTTTACCATAACAGAAAACTGGTTGTAAGCTTCCTGGATCTGGTCGTCATAGAAGCGTGCATCCAATGGATGAACTTTATCAAGCTTGTGCCAGGCCTTATCGATGGAGGCAAGTGTAGCCGGCAGATCGTGTGAAGCAATCTTTACATTCAGGTATCCATACGTCTTGCTGGTAGCATAACAGATAATGAGCGGTTCAATATCATTCATCAACGTGCCATAATGAAAATCTTTTAGAACGCCCACTATGGTAAGTTTCTTGTTTTCCAAAATGATCTCTTCCCCGAGAGCACGCGCAGGATTACGATTTGCTATATTGAATCGCTTCAACACCTGTTCATTCACAATAACTTCACTCTCTTCTGTGCTATCGGGTTTAGCATGCAGGTTTCTTCCGGCAAGCAATTCATGTTTATGAAGCGGCAGGAAATTTTCATCTACGCGGTTTATCCATACACCGGCCGAATCATTGGTTGCGCTATATTTGATCTGTGTTCCATATATACTGCCGAGGCTTGTTACCATCAGCGAGCGGGATATACCGGTTACTTCCGGAAGTTCTTCCAGTTCTTTTGCAAGCTGATCGCTGTTCACTCCGTTCAGGTTGATGTTGAGTATATTTTCAGTAGTAAACCCAAGATCGAAAGTGAGAAAGCTCTTATACTGATTATACCCAATAATTGTAGTGGTAATAAAGATAAGCGAGAAGGTATACTGCACTACAATGAGCGCCTTGCGCAGCGTTACATGCCGAAACACCTGCATGGATGATACATCTTTCAGCACGCGTATAGCATTGATGCGCGCAAAGAACAATGCCGGCAATATACCGGACGCCAGCCCGACAACTATTGCCAATACTATAAACCAGCCCACGAGTTGTAGCGTGAGTTGCAGCGATACAAGCTCCTGCAGTTGGGGAGCCAGCAAAAGAAATTGCGTACGCAATGCAAGGAATAATAAAAATGAAACCGACAATGCAAGTAAGGCAATGATAACAGACTCGGCCATGAACTGCCCCAACACATGACTTCTGCGCGCACCGATAACTTTACGAATGCCTACTTCGCGTGAGCGTCTTAATGAACGTGCTATAGAAAGGTTGGTATAATTAAAGCAGGCCGAAAGTATAACTACTGCTGATAATCCTCCCAATATCCAGAGAGCAATTTTATTGATACTGGGACCGATCGGGTTTCCTAAATTCCCCTGGAAGGGAATTTCAGCGAGCGTCATCAGTTCAAGTTGTATCTGACGATTTTGCAGTGCTGTATTCTCAGTCGCGGCAAGCTTATTAAGGCCAGCCTGTATCGTGGGTATATCTTTTTTGTCAGGAATGGTAATATAGGTATAATTCGAGTATATACTTTCCCAGTTCATCAGGTCACCGTCTTGATCTGCTTTGGTGGTTTCTATCGTGGAGAAAGATACGAGTACATCAAAGTGCATGTGCGACAGTTTTGGTATATCTTTCATCACGCCTGTTACGGCATAGGTATCACTGCCGATTTTAACAGATTGTCCCAATGCATTGGTATTCCCGAATAATTTACGCGCTGTGGTTTCGGTAATCACTAATGAGTACGGTTCCTTCAGTGCCGTATGCGCATTACCTTGTACTAATGGAAACGTGAATACCGTAAAGAAAGCATCATCTGCCCAGAATCCTCCTATCGGAAAGACATTCTCTCCTATTGCAGCGTCACCGTCAAAGCCTCTGCGCATCAACGTTACATCTTCAATACCCGTGATCGTTTCGCGTATACTTTTTCCGGCTTTAACGGAAGATGTAGCCAGCGTAGATGAATTACCGTTACGTTCATCAGTTGTATTTACCCGGTATATTTCTGCTTTCTTCTCATGAAAACTATCGTATGAAAGCAGGTCTGACAGAAAAGAGATCACCAGCAATCCAACGGACATGCTAATGGCCAGACCTATAATGTTGATAGCGGAGAACAACTTATTGCGCACGATACTGCGCCCGGAGGTTTTGATATAACTTCCAATCATAATCCATTGAATGATAAGGTTGAGAAACTGCGGTCTTCGTACAGTATATATCCTGAAAAATTTCAGCACATCCAGTATATAGATGAAGCGGGCGCGTCTTACACCTTTCGCTTTTACATTGCGATCAAAGTATTCGTGAAGATCGCCTTCGAGGTCTTCCAATATTTCCGGGCGGCAATACCATTGCAGCCATCGTGTTGCCCAGGCAGGTGGTGTCGGAGGTATATCTTTTTGCTTCATGCGCGTTTCAGAACAAGGTCCGGAATTCTCTCCCATAGCTGATCGCGTACTTCTTTCGCTTTGATCAACGCTGCTTTACCGCCACTGGTAACTGTATAGTATCGCTTGCGCTTTCCGCCACGCGTGTTGGTAGCTTCGCCCAGCTTGCTCTTTACATATCCTTTTTCTTCCAGTCGGTTCAACACGGCATGTACTACACCCAGCTTGGCTGCGCGTCCTGTACTTTTCTCAAGCTCATCACATATAGCCACACTATAGGCATCCTGTACCAGCGCAGCAATAGTTAACAAGACGAGTTCTTCAAACTCACCCAGGTTTGTTCCCTTCATGATGTTATTTATTACGTAAATGTATGTAAAATAGTTTTGTAAAAACAACAGCAGGTGCCGATATAAATTTTTCTTATGAGGTATAACATCTATGCCTTTGCTATAGAAACTATATATCCGGAAGTTATAAGCCATTAAATATTTATGTATTAGAGAATCACACGCGTGCGCAGTGTGTCTTCGTGAAGAACTTGCTGTGATGAAAATAAAATAGCTATCCTGAGTATAATTCGCGTCCGAAAAAATTACATTCGTTACAAGGATTTAGTCTCTCGGCACAAATCCGGTTTACGGTTATTGTACAAGTTGTTTTAACCCACTATATACCATGAAAATGAAATATACTTTTCTCCTGCCCGGGGCTTCGGCCCTGCTGCACAACCGTTTCACAGCTATATGCATGATGATTACTATGCTCGTATCGTTCTCGTGCGAGAACAACCAGGATGTTGCTCCTGAGAAAACTGCACTCACCCCCTCTCCCGTGCTGAACTATATCCGGCAGCTCGGCTTTGCAGAGAACAGTATACAGGAGAACAACACACATTATATTGTAGAAGAAGATATACTCTTCCCGAAGAATATGGTGGTGCCTGACGATGCTCATGGACGAACCGAGCAGTATTATACCGGGAGCCTTGTTTCGTTTGTTAACCAGAGTAATATCCGGGTAAAGATCGATGCATCAATGACAGCTGCACCGGATATGACTGCCGAGATCAACTCGGCTATAGCACAATGGAATAATTTACTGAATAGCCGCATAACCTTTACTATAGTTACGGGCACGTATGATATACTGATCCAAAACACCAACCTCGGCACCGGTGTATGTGGTCAGGGTACATTTCCAAGTGGTGGTGTTGCCGGCAATCTCATTCAGATCAATAAGTCCTATATAGCGGGGAACTCTTTCGATCAACGACAACGTACGATCACGCATGAGCTTGGGCATTGCATCAGCTTCCGCCATACCAACTGGGCTGCACAGGGCGAATCATCTGCACTGGATGTACCCGGTGTTGGTGGTACCGATGCAGGTTCGCTGATGAACGGAGGCCAATGCGGTATTGGTGCTGCTTATCTTGACACCAACGACAAGGCTGCTACCTTCTCGCTATATCCAAATATAGTATCAAGCCTTATCTATAATTCTTCGTATCCGTTCAAGATCACCTGGAATGCTGGCGTGAAGACCAGCGGTATAACCCGCTATGATATCGAATATACTTTTGTTTCGTCACGGCTCGGCACATTAACCGGTTCCGGTACATCAACTACAGCCAGCTTTACTTTTCCCTGGGTAAGTGGTCAATATTCCGGTTCTCCATTAACTACCAAAGTACGCACACGTTTTACTGACGGCACTATATCTCCGTGGGTATCGGCCAGCACTACCATACCGTAACGGTTATACGTTATACGTTATACGTTATACGTTAATCGTTATTCGTGGAAAGCCGGATAACGATTAACTATTAACGTGCAACGGCTCCAATAGAAAAACAACATCGGTTCTCCATTGGGAAACATCTGGCTCCGTATCGGGATCAGTCAGATAAAATTCGGTGCGTCCTCCCCACACAACACCGTTCGCAGCGGTATATATTTTCTCCTGCAATCCTTTTTCTGCAAGCCATGATTCCAGTTTCATGTGTGCATCTTTCAGGTGAGCATAATCGCCTGTATAGGTAATCGCTGCATACGTACCTTCTGGAAATGTGCCGGGTTGTATAAAGCCATCGCCCGGGCTATACGTTTTTACCGGTACACCTACTTCTACTTCCAGCGTATCATCTTCCATGGAATGATATAGAAAAAATACGGGGCCATCTTCCGCTATTCCTTTCTCTGCAAGCCAGGCAATTACTTTGGGAACAAGCGGTGGAAGCAAAGCCGGAATATCCCGCATCTTTACATGGGAGCGAATGGCCATATACTTTTGGGCGGGGCGTTGTTCTATAATTGGTTCAGTCAGCATATATATATAGTAAAGATTAAGTGGTCGCATAATTATGCCTGGTGATCGCGGTCACCTCCCACGAAAGGAGCACCGGATAACGCTGCTAAAGTAGCGGAAGCGGGAGTATTGCTGTGCTATAATTACGACAAGTTAGGAGGCTGAATGCGACAATGTTAAGCGAAGATTTTTACAAGGTATTGAATACTGCATGCCGAGTACTTTCAATGGTGTAACACTCGGTGAGAGTTACTCTTGCCACTTCATTTTCAATGTGCTTCTGAACAATAAAATACTATATTTGTATAGAGGTCCATCAACATTTTTTTACTGTGAGGAAACAGAGATGAATTTACGAACATTTGTTTTTATTATCTGCGCCCTCATTACTATTTACCCGCGTCAGTCACGGGGACAGAATCCTGAAAATATAGACAGCCTCAAGCGTGAATTACAAAACGCAGTGGCCGACACACAGCGTGTAAAGATTCTTTTTACCATTTCGATGAAGTACCAGGGCTTCGAGCCAGACTCTGCTATGGCGTATGCAACAAAAAGTCTGGAGAAATCAAAAACCATTCACTATACCAAAGGACAGGCAGATGCATTATTGCAAATCGGGCGGTTGAAACGTGACCAGGATAATACTGTAGAAGCACTCAACAACATGTTTGAAGCGCTGAAACTATACCGTGAGATTAACGACCAGGTACAGATCGCCAATTCACTCAACGATATTAGTATAGTGTATGCGAACTCGAACGACCTGGAGAAATCACTTGACTACTTCAAGCAGTCACTGGAGATATTTCAACAGATGGGCGATGAGAAAGGCGAATCGTATGCCCTCAACAACATCGGTATCATTTACCAGGATCTTGGGAATGAAGCGATGGCAAAGGAATATTTTATCAAGTCGTTAAAGATAAAAGAGAAGAATAAAGATCTCTATGGTATATCGCGCGGCTATAGCAACCTCGGTTCAATTTCCGAGAATCACCAGCAATGGAACGAAGCGTTGACTTATTACTTCAAGGCTGACTCGATCTTTGAACAAACCCAAGACCTGCAGGCGCAGTCGATAAACTTCTCTGCTATAGCCCGTATAAAAGAAAAACAAGGCAACGTTGCTGAAGCTATACGCTACGCCACACGTGCGCTGGAGAAAGGCAGAGAGATCAAAGCACTATCGCCCATGCTAAAGGCCAGCAAGCTGCTGGCATCATTCGAAGAGAAGCGCAGCAACTATAAAGTTTCCCTCTCCTATCAAAAATTATATAACGAACTGGCAGATAGTTTACATAATGAAACTAACCGTGCAAACCTCGAAGAACTGAAGGCTCGCTTCAACCTCGAAGAAAAAGAGCGCCAGATTGTATTGCTCAAGAAAGACCAGGAGTTGCAACAGGCACGACTGGAGAGTAAAAATATTCTGGCCTATTCACTCACTGCCGGAATTGTTTTACTATCACTGGTAATCGGCTTGCTATACTATGCTTTCCATACTACACGCAGTAAGAAGAACAGCCTTGCATTAAAGAATCAGGAAATTGAAAAACAGAAAGACGATCTCGACAAACTCAACAAAGAAAAAGATCGCTTCTTCTCCATCCTGTCGCACGATCTGCGCGGACCGCTCAACTCGCTCAAAGGTTTCTCTTACTTGTTAACCGAGCATGTGGATTCCCTTACTACTGAAGAGCTGATGATGATGCGCACCAAGATTGATAACTCACTCGACAATCTCACAGAACTCATCAATAATATACTCGAGTGGTCGATGACATCATCGCGCAAACGCAAATGGACGTTCGATAAGATTAACACCACAGCACTTATTCAGAAAAATATAGCGCTATACCAAACCATGGCCGAGAGCAAAGGTATAAAACTGCAGTTCCATCCTATAGGTGAGCTATATGGCTATGGCGATTA
>NZ_DATCSD010000051.1:0-4586 GCF_036568665.1 Ohtaekwangia sp.
GTTGTATTCGGCAACCTCTTCGCCCATCAGCACTACACTGGGGTCTCTGCGCATTTCTTCGCTGAGGGCCTCGCGCAAGGCCTCTCTAAACTGGATTTCTCTCATGTCGGTATTTTGAAAAGCGTGTAAAAATAGTATCCGTGGTCGGATTGGGCAAATAAAAAACCCTTCCGAATGTACGGAAGGGTTTCCCTATTGTTATTCCAATGAGTAACTACTATTTCAGAGCGTTTCTGAAAGATTCAGTTGCTGAGAATTTCGCGAATTCGAGGTCGCTAAGAGCGGCTTCTTTCAACGAAGGATCGATTTTCACAGCGTCTGTCAGGTGACTAACCACACCGTCTGCCTGACCTAATCTTGCAGAAGCAACAGCTGCACCGTAGTGAGCGATTGCCAGGTTGCTGTTTTTGCTGATGGCTTCATTGAATGAAGTCAAAGCATTTTGATAGTCTTTGTTCAACACTTGAGCCAAACCTTTGTTGAAGAGGTTATCAGCATTGTCAGTTGCGTTAGACTCAGAGCTAACAGCAGCAGCGTATTCAGCTTTCACGATCTCAGCAGAACCTTTTACACCGTTAACACCAGCAGCGTTATCGCCAGTCAGGCCAGCGCTAAGAGCTTTGCTTGCGTGGTTGTAAGCAGCATAGGCGTTGCCTTTCAGCGCAGCTACGGAAGCTAAGTTAGCGTGTACTTCTGGAGCTTCCTGCAGTTTAACAGCGATGTCTAATTGAGCCTGAGCTTTATCAGCCAAAGCTGCAGCATTGCTAGGGTTTTCAATTGCCTGAGCAATATATACTGCACCTAAGTTGTTGTGCGCATTCCAGTTAGAACCTTTTTTGGTTGCAGCTTCGTAGATCGCAGCTTTCTCTTCCAATGAAGGAGTCAATGTAGCAGCATACATCAGTTCTTCGAAAGAAAGTGTATCAGCGCTTACAGAGTTTTGTGTGATTTGCTTAGCCAATACAGAGATCTCTGCATCTGTTTTCTTGTCTTTTACAACAAGGATCTCAGTTTTAGCAGTTCTCAGTTTAGGATATACATCTTTGAAGATTTTCTTGTAAGTCTTCAGACCTTTCATTTGTTTCTCCTGATCTTCGAAAGTACCACCACCGTTGATGATGTTCAGGTATTCTGCTTTCTCTTCAGAAGTTATACCGGTATAAGCTTCGAGTTCAGTTTTGAATTGAGCCCAGTCCTGGATTACAGGCTTCAGGATGAACTGGATAGAATCAGCCTTGCCTTTGTAATCATATTTTTTCATTTCCTTACGGTAGAAAGCTTCGATAGCAGCAGCACGATCTGGTGACAGTTTGCTGTTGATACGTTCAGCACCTTCAGGAGAGTGAGTACCTGTGATAGTTACTGTACGGGTAGCATTTTTAGAAGCGATAAAAGCATCCAGTTGCTTACCTTTTGTACTCTTGATTTCAGATGTTCTCAGAACAGATTTACCTTGTTCGAAGATGAAATCAGGGATTACTATTGGTGTAAGTTCTTCCTGGTTGTTATAGCCGTGACCAGCAAAAGCTGCAAAGTATACAGGCTTAACAAGTTTAGAGGTAGTAATTACTCCCGTTGCAACAGGCATGCGTGGAGATGCCTTAGACTTTGTGCCTTTAGAAGCAACACCTTCAACTTCCAGTGTACCGGTTTTCATGGCAGGCTGGTAAGCGAAAGAGAAGCTCTTATTTACTTTAGGCTGCTCAGTCTTGCTGTTCGGATAGTCTTCAGCTTTGAAAGGAATAGGATCCAGAGCAAGTTCTTTGTCTCCGTACTTGTAGAAGCTGTTTACTGTATAAACAGTACCTTTCTTCAACATTTTAACGGGAAGGTTAGCGGCCATTTCAAAGGCAACTGTGTCTTTGTGAACTTCCAGTGGATTTGGTGTAACAGTAAGCTGCTGATCTTTGGCCATTTTTACCATCTTGGGCAGCGTACAGCCCGCGAGGGTCAACGCACCGAAGACCAGACATGAGTAAACTACTTTTCTCATTGGATTGTGGTTTATTGTTTGATTTAAACAGGTTGCAAAACTATACTTATGTGTATTTTTTTGCAATTATACTCAAAAAAATAAGATGAGAGGGGTAATAATAAGGCTCTGAGGCTGTTATATTTGTAAGCCGGATTTTTGCTCGACAAATCAACTTTTTGGCAAGTTGAAAGTTTAAATGTGAGGATAGTATGAAACAATTAACGGATAAAATCCAGCATTTCTTTGAAAGACAGGCTTTCGGAGTATGCACACATCTGGGAGAGAAGCTGGGTGTAGCAACTTCCAGTATACGACTTTTCTTTATCTATACATCGTTTATAACGTTCGGCTCTCCGCTGATCGTATATCTTTCTATAGCTTTTGTTATGAATATGCGCAAGCACCTGCGCAAGCGTAAACCCATCTGGGATTATTAAATGATCTTGCGTTTGCCCCGGAGGAAGAAGTCTGCAATGACCAACCCCGGGTATACGGTTGTCCGGGTATAGGAAGGGTAGCGCGCATGCAAAGTCTTTCGTTTTTCTCTCTCACGACCTATACTATATATAAAGTCGCGATGCGCTTTCCATACAGCTATACCGTTAGAGGTCTTGCCTTTCAATAGATACATGATAGCAGCTACCCAGTCAAGGACTATCCGAAAGGGAAGTTTATAAAGTAATTCTCCTGCATCAAAGTGTTTGAAAATCAGAAACAGACCGTTACGAAAATTCAGATAGGTCTTTCGCGGATTGTCATATCCTAAAGTTCCGGCTCCTACATGATATATAGTGCTGGCACCACAATAGTATATCTGCTGCCCATCACGCTGAAGTTTCCAGCAGAGGTCTATCTCTTCCATGTGCGCAAAGAAGTCTTCATCCAAACCTTGAAACTGATGGTAGGCTTTGGCGCGGATCATCAGGCAGGCACCCGTTGCCCAGAATATCTGCCGGGTATCATTATACTGTCCTTTATCTTCTTCTACATAATCAAACACACGTCCGCGGCAAAACGGGTAGCCCAGTATATCTATATATCCACCGGCAGCTCCAGCATATTCAAATAAGTGTTTTGAATGATAGGAGAGTATCTTGGGTTGAACGGCTGCTATAGCGGGTTGTGTGTCGAGCAGGTGAATGAGTGGTGAGAGCCAACCGGAAGTTACTTCTATATCGGAGTTGAGTAACACATAATAGTCAGCATCAACCATCTGCAGGGCACGATTATACCCACCACAGTAACCATAGTTCTGATCGAGACGAATAATTCTTACCGATGGAAATTCTTTTTCCAATAGAGCTATAGAACCATCAGCCGATCCGTTGTCGGCTACGATGATCTCAGCTTCTGCCGAGTGAGTAATAACCGATGGGAGAAACTGTTGCAGCAGTTTCTCTCCATTATAGTTAAGAATAACAACTGCGGTGCGACTCATCCCATAAGGCCGCTAAGGTCCAACCCCGGAATGTTGGGCAGTAATCCTTCTGTGCTTTTACGCAATTCTTCTTTGGAGAGAATCTCAGCTTCTTCTGCTGCCTTGTTTACAGCTGCTACAATAAGGTCTTGCAGGATCACTTTATCATCGCCCTTTAACAAAGAAGGATCAATGTCTAATGCTATGAGTTGTTTCTTTCCATTCACAGTTGCTTTTACCATGCCTGCTCCGGATTCACCCTGCGCGCGAACCTTTACTAAATTATCCTGAGCTTCTTTCATACGGGCCTGAACTTCTTTCATCTTGCCCATCATCTTCATCATGTCAAACATAGGTGTATATATTTTTAAGGAGCTATAAAATCTGGAAGCATCAAAGGTACAACGGTACATGCGATTTATGAAGCCGCACGAGATTGCATCTTGATAAGGTACAATATTATTTTTTATGGATCAGGAAGAAAGAACCGGAGCGATCGAAAGTTCTTCCTGCAAAATCGGTAATCTTCGCGCGGAATACATACGTGGCTTCCGGCATCAATACACCTCTATACGTGCCATCCCATCCTGTATGGATATCCTCTGTTGAATACATCATTTCTCCCCAGCGATTAAATACCTTCATTTCGAATGTGGAAACAAACTGACCGATAACGGAAAATGTATCGTTAAGCCCATCGCTGTTCGGTGTAAAGCCTGTGGGGTAGAAGAGATTCGGTTGCTTGATTAACTCAAGTTCGTTGGATACAGATTGCGTTACCGTTCCATCATTCGCATAAGTATAAATGATATACTGGTATACCTGGTTATCTACATCCGAATTGTTGTCCGTATAAGTGGTGCTGGTGTTAGCATCTATTGTTTGAAGAAGATTGCCATTACCATCATACTTTTCAATTACATAATTTTTTACACCATTCGTCCAGCCGGTATAGGGAGTCCAGTTAATGTTGATGGTGTTATCGCCCTGAACGCTTCCTGTGAGTGCAACCGGACAAGCTTCCAGGCTCTGTGGACTTTTATTATTACAGGCATCTATATACTGTATCTTATAGCAGGCTCCGGAACCTGTAGTGTATCCGTTGTCTGTAAAAGTAGTTTGTGTTGTGGTGGTGAGTGGTGTATAATTCCCATTGGCCGATTTCAGCAATGTATATTCTGTAGCATTAAAGGC
>NZ_DATCSD010000052.1:0-2907 GCF_036568665.1 Ohtaekwangia sp.
ACCTGTTCATTGGTCACTCCGAGTCGCTGCATCAGTTTGATTTACCGATCATACAAATTCGCCCGACCATTTTTACCAAAAAATAAAGTATGAGCAAAGCGGAACTAGAGAATCTCTCCAATGAAGAGTTACTCGCAGAGCTAAAGAGACGACTGCAGGAAGGTGGTGTAGAAGAGTTCCGTGAATTTCAGGAACTGGAAGATCAACTGAACATGGTAAGCAAAAAGCTTCGTGAAGCAGAGCAAGGTAAATCTGATTTTCTTTCGAACGTACGCAACGAAGTAAACAATCCGCTCACCTCTATACTGGGACTATCCAATTCTATTGTAAACATGACCGAAGATACTCGCGTGAAACATCTCAGTGAGTTAATCCATCAACAGGCATTCGAGCTCGACTACCAGATGCGCAATATTATTACGGCCGCAGAAATTGAATTGGGAGCAGTAAAGCCGCTGGCTTCCAAAGCAAATATCCGTTCGTTGATAGAAAGCCAGATAGAATATATAGCACCGCGCTTAGCTGCATGCAGTGTTGCTATAGAACTGGATATACCGAACGAAATCCAGTTTACCACCGATGCCAGCATACTGCAGACTATATTTCTGAATCTGCTGGCCAACGCTGTCGAGTTCAGTGAACCACAGGGAAAAGTGTGGGTAAAGGCGGTAGCTGAAAGCGATGCGCTTGTACTCGTTGTCCAGGATTTTGGTAAAGGTATAGATGCTGCTCAACAGAAATTTGTATTCGACCGGTTTCGCCAGCTCGATGCAGGAGCAGCCAAAGCACATCACGGACAAGGACTGGGTCTTGCTATAGTAGAAGAGCTCACAACCTTATTGGGTGGCGGAACTATTCTCGACTCGGTGATCAACAAAGGAACCACCGTTACGGTACGGATCCCCGAGCTCACAACAGAGAATTTATCATCCGATACATCTTTTTTTGGCAACGAGATTTTATTTGATGCAAGTGAAGAATTTTAAACGATGGCGAAAGCTACTCCCGATATAGCCCATCACTTTTTATTTCCTTCTACCCTGTTGGCGGAATCAAAACCACATCTTGTTCAAACGATATTAGGCTCCTGTGTAGCAGTGTGTTTATATGATACAAGGATCGGTATAGGAGGTATAAATCATTATATGTTGCCCTTGTGGACGGGCAATGGTCTGCCATCTCCCAAGTATGGAGATGTTGCGATCGATCTGCTGGTAGAAAAGATGCTGAGCCTCGGGGCGCAAAAGCGCAATATGATCGCGAAAGTATTTGGGGGTGCCAGTCAGAATAACCTCGGGCACACACTGTTTGAGATAGGCAAACGAAATATAGCGATCGCAGAAAAGAATCTTTACCAGCATGGCATCAGTATCGAAGGAAAAAGTACGGGTGGCGATCGTGGAAGAAAAATACTTTTTAATACAGCAAGCGGTCAGGTGCTGATGACGTTCCTGGAAAAATTTGACTTGAAAGTTTCACCGATATGAAGCGACTACGCGTGTTGATCATAGACGACTCCGCTGTTATCAGGCGAGCGTTTACCGAGATACTAAATCAGGATCCGGATATAGAAGTGATGGGCACGGCTGCCGATCCCTATATAGCAGCGTCCAAAATAGCAGAAGAAGTACCCGATGTTATTACGCTGGATGTAGAGATGCCGCGTATGGATGGTCTTACATTTCTGCGCAAGCTTATGTCGCAGCATCCTATACCGGTGGTGGTAATCTCAAGTCTTACTGCACATGCAACAGAATCTGCTATACTCGCAATGGAGTATGGTGCCGTATCGGTATTGAAGAAGCCCGACACCTATATCAGCCTGCAGGCAGATATAGCACACTATATTATAGATGCAGTGAAGTCGGCAGGCAAAGCGAAGCTACGCAGAAAATCGGCAGCCGATACACGTGAGAAAGCGATCCGTGTAAAGCGACCCTATAGCGAAAGCATGGCGCAAACTACCGATAAAGTAATTGCCGTGGGTGCTTCTACTGGTGGAACCGAAGCTATACTTGAATTTTTACGTGCGATGCCACTGGATACATACGGCATTGTGATAGTACAACACATGCCCGAAGTATTTACCCGATCGTTTGCCGATCGCCTCAATAACATCTGCGATATTACTGTAAAAGAAGCTGCGCATGGCGATACTGTTATACGAGGTCGCGCGCTCATCGCTCCCGGCAACAAACACATGGAGCTAAAACGAAGCGGAGCACGCTACTATGTAGAGCTCAACGATCATGAACCTGTTAATCGTCATCGCCCTTCTGTCGATGTACTCTTTCGCTCAACGGCTAAATATGCCGGCAAAAATTCCATCGGTATCATTATGACAGGCATGGGGGCCGATGGTGCAGCCGGGCTTCTTGAAATGAAACAGGCCGGTGCAGAAACAGTAGCACAAAACGAAGAGAGCTGTGTAGTGTTTGGCATGCCTAAAGAAGCAATCAAATTAGGTGCGGCCAACAAAACGCTTGCACTTGAGCGCATAGCCGATTACGTAAGCCGAATAAAATAATACACATGAGAAAGGCAGGCCACTCTATAGGTATAGCAAAAAATATACTCGCACTTTGCCTGGCCATACCGTTGTATGCTTACAGTCAAACTAAACCTAATCTTGCGGACTTTCCTAAAAAAGGCAGCTATCTATATTATGGTCAGCCAGCGTTTGAGGATAATTCATTTCTGCTGGAAGAAGCCTTCAACCAGGAGATGGGCGTATTGCAGCACATCTTTACTTTCTACTGGGATAACATACATACCAGTAATCTGAACTATTCTTTTACGCAGGAGATTCCATTAACCAATCTTCGACACCAGCTCAGCTATACTCTTTCTTATTCGATGCTGAAAGATGAAAGTGGAAAGTATATCAGTGGCTTTGGCGATACGTAT
>NZ_DATCSD010000053.1:0-27997 GCF_036568665.1 Ohtaekwangia sp.
TGCCACTCCACGGCTATACGCAACCCTTTTATATACTTTGGCTTGTATGTTACTTCGCTGTTGGCTATCCAGTGCGGGGCTTGTGGCATATCATTGCCATTTACATTCTTCACCTGGTCGCTGCTGCGTGTGCTTAAAGCAAAATCTTCAAAGCGGTGTATCGCGTTTGTTCCGCCAAAGCGAATAAACCATTGGTCGTCCGGTTTATACGTAAGGCTATATTCTACACCGCGATGCAGTGTTTTACCGGCACTCTGATAATCGTACGAATTATCCGGCTGTCGAATGCTGAGTAATTCTTTGTGACCATTCATCTGGTATACCGCTGCATCGATATATACTTTGTTCTCGAACAGCGAAGCCCAGCCACCCAGTTCTATATTGTCAAAACGCGCAGGCTCCAGGTTGTAGTAAAATTCAGTAGGAGCAGCAGGGTCTGCTGTTGGTTTCTTGCGGAAGACTGATGTGAGGCCTGGAGGGGAAAATCCCTGGCTATAGTTTACATAAAGTCCTTTACCGTTACCTAAATCATAAGTCGCACCGATCTTGGGCGTAACACGTTCGTAAGCTTTGTTACCGGAAGTTGCATCGAGGTAATTCTGGTAGTCGAACGACATACGGTCATACCGCGCTCCTACGGTAACTTTCAATCGCTCCACCGGGTTCATCTCCACCTGACTATATATAGCGGAGTTCACCAGATTAGCCTGATACTTTGAAAGGAAAACATCTTTATCTTCTTTCAGCAAAGTATATTTCTCTACAGACTTGCCATCCGGCCGCAATTGTGCTCCGAGCTCGGTCTGATACGACCAGTAATTGGTGGGCGAGTAATCGATGCTTCCGCCTGCCAGTATGCGCGATTGTAAAAAAGGAAGTTTTATGCTGTGTTGCAGTATAGCACCTTTGCTATAGAAACTGTTTCGGTTTACTTCACCGGTAGCCGATGTGCTTCCGCTTGTCCAGCGAATAGAGTAATTCGGATTTTGCTCTATATAATTATCACGATAGAAAAGCGTCAGCATCGTTTCATGACTGGCGTTCCATTGATGTGTAACCGTAAAGCGTGTGCGTTGAGAATGTACTTTGCGATAAGTAAAGTCGGTGGTACTGGTATATTCCCGGTTATAGAATGCTATACTATCCACACTGCCCGACATATCGGAGTTATACTCATTGCCGGAAAAGGCTAAGGTAAAATTCGTTTTAGCAGTGAGCGCATAATCCAGTCGGGCGTTGATCGAAGACTTATCATAGTCAGAATACGTCTGCCACGAATCGCGCTGCTTTGCCTGAAATCCTCCTATATATATACCCAGCTTCTTCGTGATCATCCCTCCTGCTCCGTATTGAATGCGTTTGTAGCCCCATTGATCAACCTGTATACCTACGCTGGCCGTAGGTAATGCGGTAGGTCTGCGGGTAATAAAATTGATCGCGCCACCTACTGCCTCTGGTCCATAGAGCGATGATGCTGGCCCCTTTACTACTTCTACCGTAGAGATAGACATCACGTTCATTTCGATCAACGCATTGTGATTGAACACGCCCATCGGCCGGATAGGTATACCATCTTCCATATACAAAAAGTAAGCAGATGTACCCATCGGCTGGCGTATAGCCATAGCGTGTTGCTCGTTGTTATAGTTAAGCATTACTACACCGGGTACTTTGTTGATCAATTCATTCAGCAAGACAGGCTTGGCATCATTGATCATTACCGATGATATTTTACTGATCGCCACCGGGGCATCCGTGCGCAATGCGGCTTCGCGGTTGGCCGTGATCACTACCTGTTGCAGGTTGTTTACCGAAGGTTGCAAAGCGATAACCAGTGCCTCGCTGCCGGTAAAGGTTACCGTTTGTTTATCATACCCGATATAGGATACTTCGAGCAGTATATCTGTGGAAGAAGTGGTAAGCTGAAAGGCGCCATGTATATCGGTTACTGCGCCAATGCCGGTGCCGGGTATAGATACCGTGGCACCTATAAGAGGTTCTTTTGTTTGGCTGTCGAGTATCTTTCCATGCACTACTTGCTGTGCGTATGCAGGACATGCCAGTGTGAGTATAGCGAATACAATCCGTATATATATCTTTTTCATGATCAGAATAGTCAACGGCAACGTATAGCAGCATCTCTTGTACACATGCATGATGCAATAGTTACAAGACGAACGTATACTTGCGCGGATGGACGAGAATCAGCAGACTCTCAATCGGTATAAATAAAAAAATGTAAAAAGGCTCCCGTACGGGAAAAACAGATTATGAAAGAAGTGCGGGCGGATGAAATATAGCCGTAGAAAAATCAGCGGAAACTGTATGGCTATAGCCGGTATAGGCAATCGAAGCATGATTCACCACCGGGTTGCAGCTATATTTCATTTCAGACATAACAAACACAGGTATCTCGAGTTTGTGTTTGCCAACAGGGGCTTCCTGTTTTTCGGTTTCAGTTACCAGCTTCAGGTTCTTGTTCAGGAAACACTGGCCATAACACATCGTAATTGGATTATCTTTGTTTACGCACAACTCCTCGGCAATATAGCCGCGGTTCAATTGAAAATATGTTACCAATCCCAGCATATACATGCTTTGGGCCGACATTAAGAAGATGAGCGCTATGGCAACGATTCTTTTCAACCGGGGCAAAGGTAATCGAAAGTCGTTTCCATCAAACCGGCAGATAATAATTTATTAATTAGGCTGGGCCGGAAAGCCATTGTTTGATTTTTACATTTTTATGTTTGAATGTTGTTATCCGATCACTGCTATAACAAAAGATATTCGCCTCTTGAAACTTAACTAAATAACTGAACCATGATACAAGCAAAAGGATATGCCGCGCAGAGCGCGACCACCAATCTCGCCCCCTGGAATTTTGAAAGACGTGAAGTGGGTGCGCATGATGTACAGTTTGATATACTTTACTGTGGCATTTGCCACTCCGACCTGCACCAGATCCGCGATGAGTGGGGTGGTTCTGTTTTCCCGATGGTACCCGGTCATGAGATCGTAGGCAAGGTAGTAAAGGTTGGTGCACATGTTAAAAAATTCAAAGTAGGCGATCTCGCAGGTGTGGGTTGCCTCGTTGATTCTTGCAGAACATGCGACAACTGTAAAGATGGTCTCGAACAATATTGTACCAATGGTGTATCACCAACCTATAATGGTTACGAGCAGGATCGCAAGACACCTACGTTTGGCGGATACTCCAATACCATAGTGGTACATGAAGATTTTGTATTGCGTATACCCGAAAAATTATCACTGCCGGCAGTAGCTCCTTTACTCTGCGCAGGTATAACCACCTACTCACCACTGCGCCACTGGAAAGTAGGCAAGGGTCATAAACTCGCTGTGCTGGGTCTTGGCGGACTCGGCCACATGGGCGTAAAATTTGGTGTAGCCTTTGGTGCTGAAGTAACTGTGCTCAGTTCTTCTCCTTCGAAAGAAGCAGCCGCCAAACAATTAGGTGCGCACAAGTTTGTTGTTACTTCTGACAAGAAGCAACTCGACAGTGTGCGTGGCTCTTTCGATTTTATACTCGATACAGTATCAGCAGAGCACGATCTGAATCTATACCTGTCGTTACTGAAAACAAACGGAACGCATATATGTGTAGGTGTACCTTCTGAGCCTGCTGCTGTTGCTGCCTTCAGCATCATTGGTGGAAGAAAGAGTCTGGCAGGTTCTATGATCGGTGGCTTACCGGAAACACAAGAGATGCTCGACTTCTGCGCTGAACACAACATTGTTTCAGATATTGAGCTTATCAATATACAGGATGTTGATAGAGCATTCGACCGCATGGTGAAAGGCGATGTTCGCTATCGCTTTGTGATCGACATGGCATCGCTCTAGTATATATACTGCTATATAAAACGAAAGCATCGAAGGTATATACCTCCGATGCTTTTTTATTCACTACTACACTAACGTCTTTTTATAAAGGTAATCGTTACTCCGATCGCAGCGATTTTACCGGGTTTACCGTGGCAGCACTGATGGATCTATAGCCTACCGTCAGCGCGGCTATCAGGCACGATATACCTATACCGGCTATAAAAATCATCGGCCCTATTTTTATTTTATAGGCAAACTGCTCCAGGTATTTTGTCATAACAAACCAGGCAGCCACTCCGGCAAAAACAAATCCAACCACAATCAGCCGGGCAAACTCCCTCGAGAAAAGCAACAGTATACTTTCCACGGAGGCACCCAGTACCTTACGTATGCCAATCTCTTTGGTTTTCTGATTGGCCATAAAAGTAGCTAGGCCAAATAATCCGAGGCATCCTATAAAAATGGCGAGCGAAGAAAATATACTTAACAGTATAAATCCTTTCCGCTGGCTTTCGTAGAATCCGCGAATCTGCTCATCGAGAAATTTATAGCTGAATATATAGTTCGGGTACGCTGCCGACCATTTGTCTTGTATCTGCCTGATCGTGCCCTGCATATCCGCACCGTTCAATTTTACCGAGAGACTTCCATAGCTGGTAATATCGTTCAGCAACACTACCGGCCCTATCTCCTGGCTCAGCGACATGGTATGAAAATCCTTCAGTACACCAATTACCGGGTAGGTCTTGTCAAAGATCGTCATCTCTTTACCCACTATGTCCTGCACGTTGTTATAGCCTACGGTTTTCACCAGTTTTTCGTTCACTATAAAACCTCTCATCGTATCCAGGTCTCCCAGGTTCTCTCCGGCTATCAGCTCCAGATTATACAGGTCAGTATAGTTACCATCTACAAATTTTACCTGTGCATCAAATGTATCATCCTGTTTACCGGCTATAGCAAAGGTAGTGCCGGTAGTACTGCCGGATGATGGCGGAGTGTTATTAAGACTCGCCTTGGCTACACCGGACAATCGCAGAATCTCGTTCTTCAGTGTACGCATCTTTCCGGAGCCTTGCGCTATAGCAGGCTCTTCGGCTTCCGGTATAGGAATAACAATTACCGCATCACGATCGAAGCCAAGATCCTTCTTCTGCAGAAAGTCCATTTGCTGCATAACCACAATAGAACCGATCACAAAGAACTGCGAGATAAAGAACTGCACAATCACCAATCCCCTGCGCAAGGTATATCCCGAAGAATTTTTATTGGTTGCTAAATTCTTCAGTGCCTGTGCAGGTTTAAATCCGGAAACAACAAATGCAGGATATATACCGGAGAATACGGTTACTATAATTGTTACACCCGCCAGATATAGCCACACGATTGCATCACTCTGCAGATTTAGCGCGAGGCTGGTTTTCATAAACGGGTTGAGGAACAACAACGCTATTTGTGTAACAGCCACCGAAAGAAGCACTGAAGTTGCTGTTATCAAAAAAGTTTCTCCCAGAAACTGCATCACCAGCTGGCCACGCGTGCTGCCCAATGATTTTCGGATACCCACTTCCTTCGAGCGCTTGATAGCTTCGGCAGTATTGAGGTTAATAAAATTTATACATGCTGTAACAAGCAGAAATATAGCGATCACACTCAGTGCCACCAGCATTGGCTTCGGCATCGTGTTGTTGGAGTAATTACCGAAGCGCGCATCCGAATGGACTTCATTCAAGGGCTGCATCAGGAAGGTACGATCAGCCGGATTTTCAACCATGTATTTTTTTACAAATGCAGGTATACGTGCTTCAATCTTGCTTAGCGGTTCGCGCTCTTTCAGCAGGAAATAACATTGATCGTCACTCCATATACTTCCCCAACCGTTCTCTTCCATTTTCTTCTTGATCGTAACAGCCGATAACATCAGGTCAAAAGGAAAATCGGTATTGACAGGATAATCTTCCATTACCGCAGAAATTTTATAGTCGATGTCGTTATGCTTTACAATCTCGCCGATCACATCTTCTTTACCGAAATAGCGCAGCGCACCTTTACGCGATATAATTGCTTCGTTCGGTTCATCGAGCGCTTTCTCTGAAGAGCCCGTCAGAATTTTACGATCGAATATTTTAAAGAACGATGGTTGTGTAAACACCATGTTATTATCGCTCTCATACTTCTTTACCACTCCGTCTTTCTCGATGGTGATCATCGCACCGGAACGAAACGAAGTGAACACCACTTCTTCTGCTTCCGGAAAATCCTGTTTAAACGTTTCGGTTAAAACATCGGGAGTGCCCGAAGTAAATCTATCGCCATTATTACCTTTGGATTTGGTAACGATCCGATAGATACGATCGCTCTTGGTATGATAGCGATCAAAACTGGAAGAATGTTTTATTACCAGGAAGAGCACCAGGCTGCTGGCTATACCCAGCGTGAGTCCTGTTACGTTCATGATAGTATTTACCTTCTCACGCATCAGCGCACGAAGTGTAGTCTTGAAGTAATTACGGATCATAGGCTATATACTTGTCAGAAGAGTACAAACTGTTCTCTTCCGTGTCGAAGCCGCTATTACAAAGGTCAAGCCATTTTGAAAAGAAATGTAAAATCACACATTTACCTATACTTCTTGTTCAGTTACGAAGATCAATCGTTCGGCACCGGACGCGCATCGCTGAGAACTGTGCGCTATTCTTTCGCATCGTTTATCTCGAGCCAGTATCCGTCAGGGTCTTGTAACCAGATCTGTTTTACACCATCTACCCGCGTGGTCACCGCCAGCTTTGCACCATCGCGATCTTCCCAGGGTATATGATTCTTTTTAAGAAGTGTTGTAAAAGCATCTACCGATGCAACACTAAAACAGGTATGCTGATTTTTATAGTATTCTTTTTTCTGATCGGCACCTTCAATCACATGCATCGCTACACCGGGCGCTATACGGAACCACACATGCTTGCCATCGTGAAAAGGTTCGGGAATCGTATCAAGGCCAATGATGGATCGATAAAATGTGGCCGAAGCTTTTACATCTTTCACATAGATAGCGGTGTGATTGAGAACCGCTTTACGGGCTGGTGCCTGTGCCTGTATAGAGGTAGCATAGCTAACCAGTATTATTACTACTACCGGGAGCAGGATAAATTTTTTCATACGTTCGTGTTTCGATTATTGGTGGCCGAAGAGCCACGGTTAAATTCTTATCAAAGTATTCAATTGCACATCACGGTCAAAATATCTTTTGATAAGTGGCTTGTTCAAGTATTGGAGATGAGAATCTTTACCGATTCGTGCAGGCGTTTCTGTAGCAACCCTGACCAAAGGCATCGGCTTTAATACACACAACGATCCTTACCGTATGAAATTTCAAGTCTGCGCTTCATTCACAAGCGAATCATGTGTAACTTCCCTACGCTGAAGGTTTACCGGTTACGGTTATAAAAACATCCATACTATGTCTATACAAGAACTTATAAACCGGGTTGATTACGAAGGCTTGCACGAAGCACTCACGCAACAGCCAGAGCTTGCCAACGAAGGTATACCGTTCGATGATGCCAATCGCATCAAGGCACATCCGCTGCATCGCCTCTGCGATGGTGTGTTTGCCGGAACCTATACTGACCATGAAGCTGCGGAGATGGCCAAAATATTTCTGGCGCATGGCGCTGCTGTGAATGGCTATGGCTTTGAAGAGAATCGCGATACACCGCTGGTAGCAGCCGCCAGTTTACATGCCGATGAAGTGGCGCTGCTATATATAGCGCACGGTGCTGATATACATCATGGTGGTTGCCACGGAGGCACTGCTTTACATTGGGCTGCCTGGTGCGGACGCGATATAGTCGTTGAACGACTCTTGCAGGAGCGGCCGGAGATCAATCGCCTGTGTATAGATTTTAAAAGTACAGCATTGTTATGGGCCGTGCATGGTTATCGTTTTGGTGGTGATACCAACCGACACAACCAGGTAGCCTGTGTACAATTACTGCTGCAGGCAGGAGCTGATGCCAGCATCCCCAACCTGGAAGGCTACACGCCACTTGAATTTCTGCAACCGGAAGATGATGCACTGCGTGCTTTACTAATCCACGCCTGACTATATATATACTATGCATACGCTGGACGATATTATTGTGCAGATTGAATTACACTCTATAGAAGGCATTCGTGCCTGCTTCGCCAAAGGTGTTAGTGCAAATGCTGTTTTCAGAAATGAGCCGCTGCTCTATGAACTCACCAGCGAATATACCCGTACTCCGCGTTTTAAAGAATGTGTAAAAGCTTTTGTTGATCATGGTCTTGTGTTTGATGACGGTGTATTGCTTGCCGTGCTCCTGAATGATGCACCGGCACTTTCACAGCACTTGCAACATAACCCTGCAGCGGCTTTCAGCAAATATACCTTGCGGTGTGCCTATACGCCTTTGCATGAAGCATCCCTGCTGCATATTTGCGCAGAGCTTAATCATGTAGCCTGTGCGGAAGTACTGGTACAGGCCGGTGTGCCGGTAAATATAGCGGCCGGTATAGATGAACATGGCTTCGGAGGACAAACGCCTATATTTCATACAGTCAATCAAAACTCGAATAACTCTGCGGCCATGATGCAATTTCTATTGGAGAAATCGGCTGATCTGAAACTCACCGTTCCCGGATTGATCTGGGGGAAAGGTTATCCCTGGGAGACACTCATACCTTCCGTGAATGCCATTAGTTATGCTATGATGGGACTACTGCCACAAATGCACCGCGATGAACGCACCACCGTAAAGACAGTAGCTATACTGCTGAAACAGGCTTATGGTATAGAATATACTCCTCGAAATATTCCGAATGACTACCTGCAAAACTGATCTATAGCAGCTGTTGCCGTTGTAACGATACAGGTTACAACCACCGGTTGGCTTATACCAGCCGTTGCCGTAATTCTGTGCAACAAAAAAGTATAATGCCCCAGGCCGGAGCACCATGTTTTCTTTACTTTTGTTCGTATAAAATCAATCACAACAATATGATACGTGTAATTGTAACAGGCGCCACAGGTATGGTGGGAGAAGGTGTAGTATATGAATGTCTACAGCACCCCGGCATTGAACGCGTATTGGTAATAAACCGAAAGCCTTCCGGCATATCGCATCCGAAACTGAAAGAAGTTATCCATGCCGATTTCTACAATTTGTCGGCCATAGAAGATCAGCTGGTTGGTTACAACGCCTGCTTCTTTTGCCTCGGAGTTTCTTCGGTCGGCATGAAGGAGCCCGATTACTTTCGTGTTACGCATACACTTACTCTGCACGTAGCCGATACGTTGTGCCGCCTCAACCCGGATATGACATTCTGCTATATTTCCGGTGCCGGTACGGATAGCAGCGAAAAAGGCAGAAGCATGTGGGCACGTGTAAAAGGTAAAACGGAAAACGATTTGATGAAACTTCCGTTTCGCCAGGTATATGCTTTCAGGCCAGGCTTCATCAAGCCGATAAAGGGATTATCGCGTACACACAGTTTCTATAAATATATAGGCTGGATGTTTCCCATAGGCCGCGCGTTGTATCCCTCCGGCTTTTGCACACTGCCCGAATTGGCGCAGGCATTGATCAACAGTGCCGGTATCGGCTATAGCAAAAAGGTATTGGAAGGTACCGACATCATTGCACTAGCCAAAGCCTGATGCTACCGCTATGAGCACCAACAGTCACCTTCATTCCATCCAGGATATATTCTTCGCCTGCAACGAAGATAAATATATAGCAACCGAACACTTTATACCGGAGCACGGGCTATCGCATATATACTCCGGAGAAGTTACCGTTACTGAGCTCGACAAGAGCTATACACTCCGTGCCGGAGATACAGTGCTCTTCGCGCGAAATCAATTGGCCAAGTTTGTGAAGCATCCCGGTAAAGACGAGCCCTTCCGGTCGGCAGCTATATTTTTCAGACGTCCTTTTTTACAAAAATACTATACGGAGCATCGTCCTCTTTCTATAAAAGAATCACTCAAGAATCTATACTTTTCCAAGGAACCGTTGGTGGATAGTCTCTTTGCTTCACTGCGTCCGTATAGCGAACTGACATCGCTGCCGCAGGAGCTGATCGATATAAAAATACAGGAAGCGATCACGATCCTTCGCTCGCTCGACAAGCGCACTGATGCTATACTCGGAACGTTTGGTGAACCGGGCAAGATAGACCTGGCGGATTTTATGCAGCGCAATTATACTTTCAATATATCGCTGCAACAATTTGCGTATCTCTCCGGCAGAAGCCTCGCTACCTTCAAGCGCGATTTTCAAAAAGTGTTTCATACTTCGCCACAGCGCTGGCTTTCGGAGAGACGATTAAAGCAGGCACACTTTCTTATTGCCGAACACAAGCAAAAACCTTCTGATGTATACCTCGAAGTAGGTTTCGAGAATCTCTCCCACTTCTCTGCTTCCTTCAAGCAGATGTTCGGCTACAATCCGTCCAGTATTGCGTGAACTACTGGCAAAACAATCTTTGAGCATCCAGACAAAATCGTCTCGCTGTTCTGTGCAGACCTTTGCCCTCGAACAAATGATCATGAGCCAGTTGAAGTAATCGCATGAAACGCTGGATGTATAGCTTTGTGCTATACATACCATGGCTTTGCATTGCCGGAACCGTTGCGTATCTTTCCTGTATGGATACTCGGAAAATTATACGGGCTTGCGCGATTGTAGTGATCATGGCTTCGAACATCGGCTGCGACCAGGTTTCGAAAGATATAATCCGGAAGCGTATAGCAGACCGTGAAACGATCAGCTTTCTGCACGATCACCTCATGGTGATGAAAGTGGAGAACCAGGGTTCATTCCTGAGTATCGGACATGATCTTCCGCAGCCGCTGCGCGGTATACTGCTCACCGGCATTCCGTTGGGAGTACTGATGCTTGCCTTCCTGTATATACTCAGCAGAACAGGTCTTTCCAGGCTTACGCTTACTGGGGCTTGCTTTATTTTAGGAGGAGGCTTTGGCAATGTATACGACAGGCTTATGTATGGCTCGGTTACCGATTTCCTGCACATCGATTTTATACTGTTTCAAACCGGTATCTTTAACATGGCGGATGTCTCCATTATGGTGGGCATCGGTATGATCATAACGGATGCACTATACCAGCGGAAAAATATCTCCGATACGTTATTGCCCTAAGCTATATATACTGCTGCCGGCATCAGAACTGCCGGTTGTTGTTAATCCAGTTTCGGAGTTCCTCTATTTCTTCGTTCTGATCTTCGATCATCTTCGCTGCCATTTCTTTCAGGCCGTGATCGTGCCCGTACTTCAATATCGACTGTGCCATGGCAATCGCGGCTACGTGATGCATAATCATGAGTGTAGCGAAATCGCGATCTATATTTCCTTTCAATGACTGCGACTCTGCACTCTTATCCATTTGCGCCATCGTTTCATCCAGGTCAGCATCGAATCGCGCACCGCTGTCGGATGCAACTATAGTATGGCCCAGCAGAAATGTATCGAGGCGTGCTACTTCTTCCGTTTGCCTGGTAATCAATTGTCGCGCAATTTTCTTCAGCCCTGCATCACTTCCTTTCTCGAGTTGTTTATTGGCCATGGCAATGGCGCCCTGGTGGTGCATCTTCATCATGCTGGCAAAATCGCGATCAGCATCTCCGGTAAGTGATGCTGCTTTCATGTCGTCAGACATATTTCGCATGATCGCCATGATCTCGCTGTTGTTGGTATCAGGCTCATCGTGGCAGGCTACAGACAGGCACATGATTGCCGGAAGCAGGAAAGGAAGTATTATACGTGTATTCATACGCTGAAACCTTTTTAATGTGAAGAATGATCGGGAGAACTGACATACACTTAATATCTATGCCTGCCCTCCGGTTTTCAACGAAAAATGATCAGCATATAATTTACGCACAATAACCGGTATACTCAATACCGTTTGCAGAAATATACTTTCGCTTGTGGATGGCCGTCTACAAGCGAAGCGTGCTTATTCTATATATTATGAATATTTGCCGCGGCTAGCGCTTCTCATAATAGACGCCTACTTCGGCAATGGCCGGTGGCTCGCTAAATTCATCGAACGAGATACGGATGCGATCGCCCCATACACGATCAAAACGGTGCAGGTTAAATTTACCTTTACTGTCGGCCGTTACCAGTGGTTTCCAGGTACCGTTGCTATAATATTGTATATGATACTTCTTAACACGCGGTGATGCTTCCATAATGCTGATCGCATTAAACGGCTTCTCTCGGTCCAGCACTATCTCCAGCCACGGCTGCTTCACAGTCGGGTTCGATTGCCATGCCGTAGAGAAATCATCGTCATTGGCAAAATCCATAATCCACATATCATCGCTCCAACTGCTGAAGGCAGGCTGATGCTTGGCGATGTTGGATGAAATGATCGGAGCTTCACCTGCCGGAAGTTTACCAACAACCCCTTGTGGTTTCCAGCGTTTACCAATTTCCTTCAAAGCATTTACTGCATTGTCATCAATGAGACCGTCACGATTAGGCGCCACGTTAAGAATGAAATTGCAATACGCATTGTTGAATGGTATAATATTATCGTTTACCATTTTTGCCGGATCTTTCACAGCTTCATGCGGAAACTTTGTTTTCCAGAACCAGTTGGGGTTGATGGGCAAACACGACAATGCAGGCAAGCGATTGGTTTCTTTGGATATATGCTGCCCTGCTCCCTGCTCGTATGATTTTATATCGGTATAATATAAAGCCTCTGCCGGATACTTGGCGGCATTCAGATCCATCACCAGGCAATTCGGTTGAATGGATTTGATGAGGGAGTATATTTCTTCAAAAGGTATATCATCGTATGATATGCGCGACCATGGGGCATCCCAGCCATCTATGATCAAGGCCGTGATATCTCCATAGTTTGTGAGTAACTCCGTAAGCTGACGTTTTACCAGCGCAATATGTTCGCGGTTTATCTGGTGCGGACGCAGCTTGTGGTGTGTGTCCAGGATCGAGAAATATAGCATTACTTTCAGACCGTTAGCGCGGAAAGCATTTACATACTCACGCACTACATCTTTCTTCAACGGACTGTTCATCACATTATAGTCAGTTGTCTTGGTATCCCATATAGCAAAACCACTGTGGTGCTTGGTGGTAAGACAACCATACTGCATGTTTGCTGACTTCGCTGCTTTCGCCCACTGGTTACAATCCAGCTTTGTTGGATTAAATATAGCGGGCGATGCTTCCGGGTCGGCCCAGTCGTAATCGAGAAACGTAGGAATGTTAAAGTGAATGAACATGCCAAAGCGCAGATCAACAAATTCCTGTTGCAATTGTGCAAGTGATTTTTGTTCCTGCTTTTGTGCTGTTGCTGCTATAGGCAAAAGTATCCATAGCAAAATAGCAACATGGTTTCTCATCCATCGCTGAAGCTTCATAGGGGAAAGTGATTAGTAATTTTGACGGAATAATGTTTGTGCCGACAAATTACATACAATCATCTAAAGAGCAAGCACGAAATACGAAACCAGTTTCGCTCTGTATTTCACACACGGCACACGGGTACAACCTGCACCAGCCTGGTTGATGTTTCCTATACTCTCTCCATCATTGGCCAACAGGTTTATTTTGTATACCACCGATCAGCTCGAACGAGAAATTATCTTTCGGCTGCACATAGGCAACTTTCGGTGTCACGGTTGCTCCTACTTTCTTCTTCTCAAACGAAGCGGTCATACCAAAATCTATTTTACGGAAGTTGAGCTGGCGTGCACGCCTGATAGTTTGGTATAGCAGCTGCCGGTATAGCTGGTATTGCTGTATATAGTCGTAGTCCATACCTATAAAAGAAGGCACGTAGGTATAATCCAGGTTTTTATAGCAGAACATAACCCCTACCGCTTTGCGTTCGGCACGCGTATCGTGCTCATTCTTCAGATATAGTACTATAAATTCCCACTGCGGATGTGAAGCCATAGCCGTGAATAATTTTTCCGGAAAGGTAAATGTATTCAGGTCGTAGTTGCGCGAGCGTACATTTTCATATAGCGTATAGAAGTGATGTATCTCAGCAGCATCTGTAGTCTGCTTGTGCTCAATATCAAAGTAATTTTCGTAAGGCTGTATATCACTGCGGAAATGCTTGCGCGAACGTGCCGATAACAATGAAAGATATTCTTCGTGCGTGTTCCACTCCATATTCTCTACCACGCACGACTCCGGCATATCTACTTTGATAAATCCCTGGTTATGAAAAAACTCGTTGAGCGATTCATCGGGTTGAAAATCGCGGAGCACGATCATCGATGTACGCAGACTTTCATCCAGTATCTCTACACGATCGAGTAACAAACGCAGTGCATCGTTCCAGGCCGGGTATGTTTTGTTAATATAGCAATGATCGCCTTCGGAAAATAATGAGCCCATACCCAACACTGTAGACGTGAGGTAATATGGATTCTGTTGCCGCTTTTCTTCTATCTGTCGCGATACTGCTGCGGGTGCCAGCATATCGTCTTTCCAGCAAGCCCTGCAGAAAAAGGTTACGATCAATGTATTGGATTGTTTATCGCGAATGATAAAGTAATGGAACGTCCAGTTGTGTTCTTCTTTTTCATTGCTGCAAAATACCTGTTCGAGAAAACGCAAACCATCCCAATCAAATACACTCTTCTTCCCCATCCATTCGTTCCAGTAATTTTTATCAATGGCCTCGATAGATGTTTCGTATTGCACCTGCATATCTTCGCGCACCATTGCTATATCTTTGGATTGCTCCGGTATAGGAAGGTGAAATGCCCTGCGCACTTTGTTCATGGTGGTTTCTGTTTCGGCCAGTGCTTTCGGATAATGATATACCATGGCCTCTACCAATGCCTTCATTTCTGCGCGCTGGTTATGGCGCGAAATTGTCAGACGCACACCGGTGTTCTTTACCGGCACACCGGGATATATACCCAGATTCACAAAGAAACCTTCCTTCATCAAGCGGTTCACAAAATTATAGCCTGTTACCGGCATCCCCGTTCCTATATAGAATACAGGGCAGTTGTTGCGTTCCAGCAAGGGTAAATCGGTATGGCTCAGCAGTACATTAAAATATAGTATATTATCGGCAAGCTCTTGTTGCATGCGGTATATTTCGTCAGACAGATGTATATCTGCCGAAGCACAGGCTGCCGCTACCGAAGCAGGTTCAAGTTGTGCAGAGAAAGTAAGCGGTCCTCCAAACGTTTTTATTCTGCGGTGCATTTCCGGATCAGAAGTTACCAGTACAGCACCGCTCGCACCAAACGATTTGCTCAATGTACCAAACAACAACACACGCTCCGGCAATGTTTTAAGCTGATCCATTACATAGCCCGTTCCATTCTTGCCAACCCAGCTCATGCCGTGCACATCATCAAAGTATAAATGCAGCTGAGGATATTTTTTATAGAGGTACATCAGCTCCGGTATAGGAGCACAATCGCCATACATGGAATATATACCATCGGCCATATACCAGATCTTGTCGCACTTACGGCTCAGCTCCTTGATCTTGTCTTCGAGCATATCGAGATTACTGTGGCGAATCAACTCTACCGGTATACCACGCGGCTTCAGTAACTGGCAGGCATTGTGCATGCTCCAGTGCGCCTGGTGATCGATGATCACGCCATCTTCATCGCGCACCGCACAGGGAATTACACCGATATGCCCCAATGTACTGTTCTTCGTTACAACGATGGGGTTATTGTACATGCGGAAGAGTCGCTCTTCCAGGGCACGGTATAGTACAAACGACACGTACGATTTTGAAAGCGGAAACTGTGTTCCGTATTTCTCTATAGCATCGATCGCTGCAAGCTTGAGCCGCGGGTCTTGCTCAAGGCCGAGATAACCGGTAGTGCCGAAGTGGTAAAGATCCTGATCACCAATTCGTATATGCCTTCCGGTAAACGCACTATCTTCGGAGTACAAATGAAGTACACCGCTCTTGATGGCATCTGAAAATACTTCATCAACGGTATCCAGAAAACTGTTATGCTTGAATTTAGCCATGGTGGATTTTTTTTAGCTGACCTTTACTAATATAGCAATACAAACTCTATATATCTATCCCATTTGGATGGGTGGATAACAGGAAGTGGGGTAATATTTCAACACTGCTTTAGATATTTAGGCGTACACTGTTATGTAAATCCGACAAAACAATTAACTTTCGTATATATAGTAATGTCGTTATAGTCATTCCGCATGCAAAGACCCGAGTTTGAAAATGAATACGCCAGGTTCTGGATAGAGGCTGGCGTAGTATTCTTCGTTTATAAAATGAACGCTGTTATTGATCTTGCCGCAGCAAAGCAAATTGTGTCTGACAGGATCCAATTTCAGAAACAAGCAGACTACCCGGTATATTGCGACATTCGCGGCCTGAAGAGTGCTGATAAATCAGCGCGCGATTATTTAGCAAAAGAAGGCTCTGCATATACAAAGGGCGTTGCAGTGGTTGTTGACAGCCCCATGTCAAAGATCATTGGTAATTTCTATATGGGATTAAACCGGCCAACTACTCCTACACGTTTGTTTACCGATGAAAGCGAAGCGCAGAAATATCTGCAGCAGTTTGTTTCCTAAAAATCGTTTACCAGTTTTTACCGGCAGTATTTTTTGTGGGCAGTGAGAAGAAGAACGTAGCACCCCTGTTCACTTCTGCTTCTGCCCATACACGACCACCGTGTTTGGAAACGATTCGCTTTACAATAGCCAGTCCTATACCGGTGCCTTCAAACTCGCGCACTCCGTGCAACCGCTGAAATACACCAAAGAGTTTATCAGAATAGCGCATGTCGAATCCTACACCATTATCCTTTACATAAAATATAGTTTCATCGTCACCCGGGTTGGCACCGATCTCGATCCACGGTTCCTTTCCCTTCGATGAATATTTTATAGCATTCGATATAAGATTCACCCACACCTGGCGCAGCAACGACTGATCGCCATATACCTGCGGCAGTGTATGTATACTTACCGAAGCTTTATGATTGGTGCTTTGATTAAACTCGGTAATGATACGCTCTACAAGCTGCGCCATATTTACCGGCAGCTTGGGCACTTCGTTGCGACCGAGTCGCGAAAAATCCAGCAGATCGTCAATGAGCTGGCCCATGCGTTTTACATTGCGCTGTATAGTACCAAACACCGTACGCGCTTCTTCATCCAGGTTCTTCGCGTAACTCTCTTCGAGTATATTGGCATAACCACTCACAGCACGCAGCGGTGCGCGCAGATCGTGCGATACAGAATATGAAAAAGATTCCAGTTCCTGATTCGCAGCTTCCAGTTGAATGATGTTGTTCTGTAGCCGTATCGTTAATTGCCGGATCTGTTCGCCTGCCAGTTTCTCTTTTGTTACATCGCGCTCCGTTACAGCTACCGACTGCTCGCCACTGCTATCGGTAATCAAGGCAGACGATACCAGCACATCGAGTATATTTCGGAATTTGGTAATGCGTTTGGTTTCGTGCGATTCCAGCCTGCCACCTTCCAATACATAGTTGGTAAGTTTCTGCGTTTCCGGTTGCAGGTCGTGTGGTATCAGGTGCCATATCTTCATAGTGAGTGCTTCGGCTTCTGTATAGCCATACATCAGTTGCGCACCTTCATTCCACGAAAGGATATCGCCATGCTTGTTATGTATATAGGTAGCATCCTGCGATTGCTGCACAATTATAGCCAGCAGGTTGCGTATCCGTTCTGCTTCTTTTATAGTAGTAATGTCGCGCGCGTTAAAGAACCATTTGTCACCTTTGTTTACAACGTTCCATTGCAACCATATCTGTTTTTTGTTTTTGGTGTATGATCGTGTTTCGAACGAGATGCGGTCTTCGTATCGCTGGCGAAACTGTTCTACCATCTTCAGATCATCCGGGTGTATAATTTTATTGAGCGCTGCGCCATATACTTCTTCCGGTTCATATCCCAGTATAGTCGTGAACGCGCGGTTTACTTCTTCAAAACCCAATTTCTCCGTATCAATTATACCGATAATATCGGCTGAGTTATTGATGAGCAACGCAGACTTTTCCAAGCGACTGTTCTTCTCGATCAATTCCTTCTTTTGCAAATGCAGCGTAAGGAGTATATCTACTTTAGCACGCGTAATGGCCGGATCGAGCGGCTTGTATAAATAATCGATCGCACCTTCTTCCAGTCCTTTTATAACAAACACGTTATCTTTCTTTACGGCTGAAGCAAAGATGATGGGTATATCTTTTGTTTGCCTTCGTGATTTTAATACACCGGCCACCTCAAAGCCATCCATGCCCGGCATCTGCACATCGAGAATAATCAGGTCTATCTCATTGCGCAGCGCAATCCGAAGCGCTTCGTCACCATCGTTGGCTTTCAGAAAAGTTCTGCCTTCTTTCGCCAGCAGTTCTTCCATGACGAGTATATTTTCAGGGCGATCGTCTACCAGCAAAATCGTAGCCTGGTTGATTGTACGTGACTCCATAGCTCTACTGTTTTATACGATACTCCTTAACGGGTTCCAGCACTTTATTTATACAGCCACACGCGCATCAGCGAAAGAAGCTGCCGCGTGTTCACCGGCTTGGTTACATAATCGGACATACCCGAAGCGAGACATTTTTCACGATCTCCGCGCATAGCCTTAGCCGTTAGCGCGATGATGGGTAATTTCGAAAATTTCTCTGACTTGCGGATTTCTTGTGTTGCTTCATAGCCATTCATCTCCGGCATCATCACATCCATCAGTATAATATCGATAGCCGGATTATCGTTCAGCACGGCAATCGCCTCGCGTCCGTTCTCCGCTGTCTGGCACACGAGTCCTTCATCCTCCAGCACATTGGTGAGCGAGTATATATTACGAATATCATCATCTACAATAAGCACTGTTTTACCTTTCAATACAGCATCACTCCGATGGAGCTTGCGAATGATATTCTGCTTCTCCGGTGGCAACCTTGATTCGATGCGATGCAGGAATAATGTAGTTTCATCCAGCAGTCGCTCGTGCGAATAGGCCGTCCGTAATACAACCGTGTTGGCAAGTTTGGCGAGTCGCTTATTCTCATCGGCCGTAAGTTCCTGCGCAGCATATACTATAACCGGCACCGTCTGCAGATTTTCGCTGGAACGAATTTTTTCCAGGAATGAAAAACACGCAGTGTCTCCTATACCGAGGTCTACAATCATGCAATCAAATTCACTTTGTGTGAGCATTTCATATGCCTGATCGCAGCTATAGGCCGCTATACATTCTACATCGCCATTGCCGATCATAGCTTGTATAGCCTTGTTCTCCTCTTCATTGTCTTCTACAATCAGCAGCCGTTTATACTGGCGGTTGGCAAAATGCTCCAGCTTGTCAAATATACTTTGCAGGTCCTCTTTTTTTACCGGCTTGCGGATAAAGTCAAACGCCCCGAGTTTCATGGCTTCACGTTTCAGGCTATAGCCGGAAATGATCTGCACCGGTATATGGCGCAGGTCAGAATCATTTTTTAATTGACGGATAACTTCCGTGCCATCTATATCCGGCAACTTCATGTCAAGTAAAATTGCATCGGGTCTATACTGGTGAGCCAGTTGCAACCCCGCTATACCCTGGTGCGATACGATGCCTTTATACTCCCGCTCGCGCACAAACGATAATAACACATCGGCAAACTCGCGGTCATCTTCCAGTATCAATATCTTGCGGCTGTTCTCTTCTATAGCTGTGCGGTCATCATCTACTATATCTTCTGTCATAGGCAACGGTTCAACAGGCCGCGCGTTGCGCAGAATGTGTTCTGCTATATTTCCATTGTGATTGCCAGAGCCCGGGGCTATATCCTGCAAGTCGCCATCAGATGTATACACTGCCGGAAGGTATAGCGTAAAGGTACTGCCCTTCCCTTCTTCGCTTTCCAGTTGGATCTCTCCACCCAGTAAACCGGATAACTCACGACAGATAGAAAGACCAAGACCAGTGCCCCCATACTTTCGTTTATCGGTGCCATCTACCTGACGGAATGCTTCGAATATAATTTCCTGTTTATCTTTCTGAATACCTATACCGGTATCTTTTACTTCAAAGCATACTATATCCGGTATATCTTTCAACCTGGCCGATTGCAATGTTTGCGCATCTACACACGGTTTAATGGTTAAGGTAACATTGCCACCGGCAGGAGTAAATTTGAATGCATTGGATAACAGGTTGCGCAGTATCTGCACAAGCCGCTGCTTGTCTGACTCCATGGTTTTATGGGCATTGCCATTCACGTTCACAACAAACTCGATCGACTTGTTACGGGCCAGTTGCAGGAACATGGTATTGAGATCATTGGTAACTTCATCAAACGAAAAATGATTGATCTCCAGATCCATCTTGCCGGCTTCCACTTTCGAAAGATCGAGTATATCGTTGATGAGGATCAGCAACTCATTACCCGAAGTATATACCACGCTCGCGTATTTCAATTCTTTTTCTCCCAGCGTGCCATTCTTATTCTCCATCAGCAATTGCGTAAGAATCAATATACTGTTGAGTGGTGTGCGCAACTCGTGCGACATGTTGGCAAGAAAATCAGATTTATACTTGCTCACCGATTCAAACTCGCGCGCCTGTTCTTCCACGCGTGTCTTGGCAGCTTCCAGTTGTTGTTTTTCATGCTCCAGTAAATTGGCCTTCTCTTCCAGCAATGCGTTGGACTCCTGCAGTTCTTCCTGCTGCACTTTCAACTCCGCTTCCGACTGTGCTATAGATTCAAGTTTTTCCAATAGCTCGTCATTAAACTGTCGCAGTTCTTCCTGCTGCGATTCAAGTTCTTCTGCCTGGTGTTGCGTTTCTTCCAGCAACGATTCAAGGCGCGTGCGCGATTGTGCTGAGTTGAAAGCGATCGCTATATTGTTGGAAACCATTTGCAGATATTCCAGGTCTAGCCGGCTAAACGTGTGCGCTGCACCAAGCTCCAGCACACCTTTTACTTTGCCCATGTGCATGAACGGATATACCAGTGCACAGGTAGGCACTATATGACCGAGTGATGAACTGATGGGTAAATAATAATCGTTCGGCACATCTTCAAACAAAATATACCTTTCGGTCTGTGCAGCCTGGCCTACCAGCGATTCTCCTATAGCAAACGACTCGGTGAGCGAATCCGGATCAACGGCATAGGTACCCGCCAGGTGCAGTCGCTCATTTTCCAGCAGATATATAGCACCGGCCTGTGCTTTCAGATACGAAGCTGTTTGCCCTATAATTTCACGTGCCAGGATACGCACACCTTTCTCTTCGCGCAGCAAATTATTCAACTCGCGATGTCCTGCCAGCAACCACGCCCGCGTTTCCTTTTCACGCGACAACACTTCCAGATTTACTTTCATATTGTGCAACGCTTTGCCCAGTATATCGAGGTCGCTTCGCACAACAATCTCCCGGTCGTAATTTCCTTTTCCTATAGCATCGGCCAGTTGCACATAACTTTTAAAAACCGTGATCATCTCGTTGAACGAATGCGCGAGAAGTCCCATTTCATCTTTCGAAGAAGCATCCAGCGAAAAATTGATATCACCGTTCATGATGCGCACCGTAGCATCTTTCATCCGGTTTACCGATCGCACCACTTCCTTAATCGTAATTAACGACACCGATACAATTACCACAACCACCAATACGGCAAGTATACTATTCCGGATAAGGGCAGAAGCAATCACTTCAGAATCTACGGTTATATCATGGCGTATCGTGCTGAGCATGCGCAGTTGCATAGCCTGTAAAATATTGATGGAACTTGTTACCTGCGCACGCCAGTCATCTACAGGCAATGCAAGTGCACGTATACCACCGGTAGCAAATGCCGAGTCGAGCATAGCCTTCGTGTTGGCAACGGCCTTGCTGTTCTTATAATTACTTTTAAAATATAGCTGCAGATCCGGTGACGCATAGCGCTCGAACTTATACAGGTTTATTTCGTGCTTGCCCTTTACCATAGCAAAATTACCATACTCCATTCCCTGGAAGCCCTGCCGAAGCGAAGCCTTCAACAGATCATCGCGTATCTGCGCAAGAAACTCTTTGGCATAGAGCAGGAACAAAAGACAATCAAGCTGACCGTTGATCGCTGCATTGGGAGAATCTTCCCATGCCTTGTTGATCTCGGCCAGTAGCCCAAGCGTGGTAAGATCGAGGTTGGCAGGTGTTGCCGCCATTCGCTTTCGCTGGCGTACGGCATCGATCAGCGAATCCAGTTGTGTTCCGCCAAATGTTGTTCCGGTATAATATTCCTGCAGCGAAGCGAGCGACTGATCTGTTTGCTCCTGCTGGTGGTACATTTCTTTTTTATCTTCAGGCAGGCTCGTTGCCAGGTACGCAACGGTAGCGGTACGCTCACCTTCCAGCTGATGCAGCAGCGCAGTGATATGCTCTACCGCATCGAGGTTGCGACATGTTTGGCTGTTCCACCGCTCACCCTCCAGCCGTAGCGTTATAGTCTTCAGCAAAAAGAACAGCACAACAGAAAACGGAAATACAACGAGGAGTATGAGCTTGTTCCGAATAGAAAGATTTCTGAAGAATTTCATCCAGTAAACACTAATTGACCCGACACGTGAATTACACCGCAGGTTATGTAACCGCTAAATATTTCTTACCTGATAACCGTAACTAAATCTAACAATCTGCCATCGATTTGAAAAGAAGATACGATGAAAGAAAATGAAGAATATACCTATTCCAAATAATTATTGGATAAAGGTTTAAACACTAATGAACTATATCCCCCGGTGGGATTCTGCAGTTTGAAAAGCCATTCGTATCTTTTACAACGCCCGGCCTGTATGTCCAAAAGCGGTCGCGCTGATATAAAAACGAACGCATTTCTCCCACTTTTTTATCATAATTACCGGATTTTCCCGCTGGCATAGTATTGGCGACAGAGCGGGCAATTCAGTATAAATTTATAACAGCTATAGCAACGGCATGATCATCCGGAATTATCTCCTCATCTCTCTTCGAAATATTCTCAAGAACAAAGTCTTCATTGGCATTAATGTATTCGGCATGGGTATAGCGCTCGCATGCTGTGTAATTGCCTACCTCACCTTTAAGGTGAACCATTCGTTCGACAGCAGCTACGGCAATAAAAATATATACCGCATCAACGCGGTGCGCACTACCGCTAACGAAGAACAGCACAACGCAGCTATACCGGTTCCGCTCGGGCAACTTCTACAGGAGAACACCGGAGATATACAGGCCATTATGCGTTACTCGCCTTCTCAATCGCAGTTCAGTATAAAGGGAGAATCGTTTGCTTCAGGACTCGCCTATGTCGATCCGGTTTTCTTTACGCTGTTCGAAACAGAATTTATAGCAGGAAAAGCAGAAGCATTGAACAATCCATCCTCTATACTTTTATCCGAGAGTATGAGTCGTAAATTGTTCGGCACAACGGATGCGCTGGGCAAAACTTTAAAACAACTGTTGAACTCCGGAGAAAGCCGCGAATATATAGTTGCCGGACTCTATAAAGACCTCCCGGTTACATCCAGTTTTCAAAACGATGCTTTTGTGCGTTACGAAAATTACTTTCACGAATATGCGTCCACCGAAGATTACTGGTCGAACTTCAACAATGTATTTGTGCGAGTGGATGACGCTACACGTATACCGGCTGTTGAAAAACAACTCGCGCCCTATACGGGACTGGTGAATGCACAGGGATTGAGTTTCCATATAAAGAATTTTTATCTCGATCCATTTACCGGCATGGCACAACGCGATGCACAAGACCAGACGGGAGGAACGCTCACACGCGGCACAACGCCTCTCCCGATCATTCTTACACTGGGAGTAATGGCGCTGCTCATTCTATCGATAGCATGCTTTAACCTTACCAATACACTGGTGGCTATATCTACCAGGCGACTGAAGGAGATCGGGCTGCGCAAAGTAATGGGCAGTATAAAGATTCAGCTCGTGCTGCAATTTATAGGCGAAGCTACATTGATCTGTCTCTTCTCTGTATTGATAAGTCTTGCCATGAGCGATATACTGATCCTCGCCTGGAACGAGATGTGGCCTTTCATGAAACTGGAATTGAACATTTTGCACAACCCGGATATACTTGTATTTCTGGGTGCGATTGTATTGATCGTTGGTGCACTGTCCGGTGCCTACCCGGCCTTCTACGTGAGCAAGTTTCAACCTGCACAGATATTGAAAGGGAAAGCAGAGATTGGTAGCACCAGTTTGTTTACACGAACACTGCTGGTATTGCAGTTTGCCTTTTCGGTAATCGCGCTCTTCTTCTCCATTGCATTCTATCAGAACTCCATATTTCAGAAAAACTTTTCGTTTGGCTTTGCACAGAACGAAGTGGTGGTGGCACCGGTAAATGGTAAAGATGAATTTGAAACATTCCGCAATGCCCTTGCCCAACATGCCGACATTGTTACGATTACCGGCACTACCGATAATTTATATAGTGGAAAAGCAAACCAGACGATCCAATTCAACGGCCTGGATATACGCGCGGATGTATTGCAGGTTGGTGAAGACTATCGCAATACGATGGGGTTTCAATTACTGGAAGGGCGCGACTTCAATCCGGCTTCTGAAAATGATCTGCACGAATCTGTTATCATTACACGCGATCTTGCGGAAAGTGCCGGTATAGATCACGCATTGGAAAAAAGCATCATCCTGCACGACACTGTTAAGGTATATGTTGTGGGCGTTATCAACACGGTATATTCGCGCGGTATGTGGCACGAACAGGAGCCGGTAATTCTTCGCTTTGCTCCCGAGAAAAATTACCGGCAGATTATTGTGCGCACGGCTCACGGCAAAGCAGCTGCCGTACAGGAGTATATGGCAAAGCAATGGACGGCACTATTCCCCAATAAAATTTACCTTGGCCAGCCCATGAACCAGCTTGTACAGGTAGCAGAAGACATCAGCAAAAATGTGGTGACTATATTTACTTTCCTGGCCGCTGTAGCGTTGTTTCTCTCAATAGCCGGATTATACTCTACGGTGTCGCTCAACCTGGCACGCAGGATGAAAGAAGTCGGTGTACGAAAAATCTTTGGCGCTTCCATCGGGCAGATCATCTGGACTACCAACCTGCAGTTCTTTTTTATACTCGTAATATCATCTCTCGGTGGATGTATACTCGGTAGCAAGCTTGTGCTGGTAATGATGAAGCTGTTATGGTTCTATCATCAACCCGCCAACGCACTTACATTCGTAGTTACTGCGGGCGTTGTACTGTGGCTGGCGTGCATCATGATTGGGTCTAAAGTATATAAAGCCGCATCAGCCAACCCGATCCTGGCGTTGCGAGAGGAGTAACGGCATCAACAAAATTTTATCAAGGGGCGACTTTGTTTGCCTCTTGTCAATTCTATCCGTCCTTTGATCACTTTTTTACAACGCGTGGCCGATGCACGTACATCATGCGCTGGAAATTGAGTACCTTTCCTTATAGCATGCGCTCCCTGTGAATATACAGTCTAAAGACCATTGGTTTTTCCGGTATAAAATTTACCACCTCCCCTTCTGGTTTGTCTACCATTGCGCCTGGTGGACGATTACCATTGGCAGTATATCGGCTGTGGTAACCAACATATTCTCCCCGTATTCAACCAAATTTCTCTTCTACGTGGTGTTCCAGGCCATCGGGGTATATTTCAATCTATACTTTCTTATTCCGCGCTTCCTGGAAAAAGGTCATTATGTTCGCTATATAGCCTGGTTGCTGGTAACTATTTTTTGTGTAGCTGCGCTCATCGCCTGCGGTTATTATGTAAGCGCGTGGGTGGTTGGCCGCACGGTAAAAGATCTATACGGTATTGACCCTGAAAATTATACCTATTTCTTCAAGATCAATTCGCTGCCTTCTACCATGGCCAGTATGACCTTGGGCATGAGTGTAAAACTTACCAAGAACTGGATACAAACCCGCAGAAGAGAACAGGCGCTTGAAAAAGAAAAACTGGAAACCGAGTTGAAGTTTCTCAAGTCGCAGTTCAATCCACATTTTCTCTTCAACACCATCAACTCCATCTTTGTACTCATTCACAAGAACCCGATGATGGCGTCTGAGTCGCTCGCTAAATTTTCTGACCTGTTGCGTTACCAATTATACGAATGCAACGAGCACCAGATACCCCTCAGCCAGGAGCTGCTATACCTGGAGAGTTTTATCGAATTGCAAAAGCTGCGGCAGGATCATAACCACGTGCAGATGAGCATGCACATCGATCAGCAACTATCGCACGACCTGGTGATTGCTCCTTTTGTATTGATGCCGTTTATTGAAAATGCTTTCAAGCATGTATCGCAACAGAAAGACCGTGCCAACTGGATACGGATGGAACTCCACTTCGAATTACACAGACTATATTTCACTATTTCCAACAGTGTAGCTCCGCAGTATACAGCCAACAAAGAATTTATACAGCACAGTGGTATAGGATTGAAGAACGTGCAGCGAAGGCTGGATCTTGTTTACCCCAACAAACATCATCTTACTATAAACAAGCAGAATGATCAGTTCGAGGTAACACTCAGGCTCGACCTGGAAGAAAATTATATACAGGAACGGGCAGCCGCCCCCATGCGATAGAAATATATACTGACTATGTTAAAGTGTGTAGTGATTGATGACGAACCCCTGGCCCGCGAGTGCATAACCAACTATATAAAGGAAGTTGATTTTTTGCAACAGATGGGCACCGGCAGTAACCCGGTAGAGCTAACACGCCTGCTGGATGAACACGACATCGATCTTATCTTTTTAGATATACAGATGCCGGTGATCAACGGTATAGAGTTTCTGCGGGTAACGCCCAACCCTCCTATGGTGATCATTACCACGGCTTATCCCAGCTATGCACTGGAAGGCTTTCAACTGGATGTGCTGGATTACCTGGTGAAACCTATCACCTTCAATCGCTTCTTCAAAGCAGTGAATAAAGCAAAGGACTATCACCAGTTGTTAGAGAAATCATTGGTGGCAGATCAGCAATCAAAAGCCAATGCTGATTACTTCTTCATCAAATGCGACTATAAATACGAACGCATATACTTTGATGATATACTCTACGTGCAGGCTATGCAGAACTATGTTGTGCTGTTTACTACCAAAGGAAAGTATATAACGCTGCTGTACCTGAAGAACGTAGAAGAGAACCTCGATAAGCAGGCTTTTATACGTGTACATAAATCATTCATTGTATCGATCGCCAAAATAGAAGCGATAGAAAATAACGAGATCATCATTCAGTCGCATCGCATCCCCATCAGCCGCAATTATCATGACGAAGTGATCAGTAAAGTGGTAAACGATAAACTCTGGAGGAAGTAATTAATAACCGTTTCTATTCTTAACAAATTTATACACATATCCTATACCTGAAATCAGGTTTATAGCGATTCTGTAAATCTATAGTATAGATAATATTACTTACTATAAACTCCACTATCATCAACCTTATCACACAATCCATACCTAAAAACAAGGTGTAGGTATATTCTCATATACTACCTATATACCTCAAAACATTTACTCAACACGGTCAAACTATTTTCAAAATCATAAAATTCTGCAAGCAAACGTACACTGCAACTGCTGGCGAAATAGCAAGCTCTATCTTCAGGGCTTACTAAACCGATATGCAGTCATTTTATATCTGGGCTTGTGTGCTATTAGGTAGTTGTCTAAATGTAGTCGCGCAAACCTTCCCTGTTCGTGTTAATACGCAGATAACACCACCCTATAGTCCGTATCTCAGCGATTATACCGCGTCCGGCTCACAGCAACTGTCTGTTACGTTCCTGCTGAATGACCCGACATTAACCGAGTATCGCGGTAAACTCAGACTTACTATTGAAGGTGTAGGAATCACCATTCGCACCAAACAGAATTTCATTCCACAACAACCTTTGGTGTTACCGGGAGGAGGTATACCCTTACAGCTATACGGTGAAGATATAGTCGAGTATTTTAATCCGGCAAACCTTGACTTCGCTGGTATCAGTCGAAGTCAGTATGAAAAAGGCGCTAAACTTCCGGAAGGTGTATATCGCTTTACGTTGGAAGTGCTCGACTATAATCGAGGTACGTTGGTGAGCAATAA
>NZ_DATCSD010000054.1:0-21865 GCF_036568665.1 Ohtaekwangia sp.
GATCGTTTCAAAACCATTCGCGCCCTGGTTGATCCTGAAACAAAACCGGAAGAGCTAGGTAAACCCGGCCATATATTTCCGCTGCGTGCAAAACGCGGAGGTGTGCTGCGCAGAAGCGGTCATACCGAAGCTGCGATTGACTTTGCACGACTTGCAGGTTTTAAACCTGCAGGTGTATTGGTGGAGATTATGAACGAAGACGGTACAATGGCGCGCCTGCCCGACCTGGTGAAAGTAGCGGAGCGCTTTAAACTGAAACTCGTATCGATCAAAGATCTCATCGAGTATAGATTGAAAAAAGAATCGCTGATCAAACGCGAGATCGAAGTGGATATGCCAACCGAGCATGGTCACTTCCGACTGGTAGCTTTTGAACAGACCAACACGAAAGATGTACACATGGCTTTGATAAAAGGCACATGGGATAAAGATGAACCTGTGATGGTACGTGTTCACTCATCGTGTGTAACAGGCGATATATTTGGCTCATGCCGTTGCGACTGTGGTTCACAATTGCATCGCGCGATGGAAATTGTAGACCAGGAAGGAAAAGGTGTTGTGCTATATATGAAGCAGGAGGGAAGAGGCATTGGTCTGCTGAACAAGTTGAAAGCCTATAAGTTACAGGAGCAGGGCCTTGATACGGTGGAAGCCAACCTGCAACTGGGTTTTGATATGGACGAACGCGATTATGGTGTTGGAGCACAAATTATTCGCGACTTAGGTATAACCAAAATCCGTTTAATTACGAATAATCCTAAGAAACGTGTTGGGTTAATGGGATACGGGTTGGAAATTGTAGATAATGTTCCAATCGAGATTGTACCGAACCCGCACAACGAACGTTATCTTATGACGAAGCGCGACAAGCTTGGCCATAACATACTGAAACCTAAGAAGTAAATGACTGCAACGCAGGAAACAGACAATATACCACATCATCTGATTTATAGCGGCAGCTTTCAGCGAAGATGCCTGATGATAGGAATATGTATACTCCTGTCTTTTTCTGTTCACGCACAAAAGTGGCCGTTCGAATTGTGGCACGAAGGAAAGATCGTGCTGTTGCAAGGAGATACACTCAAAGGGCTGGTGAAATACGATATGCAGCAAGACCTGCTGCAGTACAACTGGAACGATCAGAAAGTAGAAGCATACTCTGCGCGCAAAGTTTTATTCTTCGAGATCTTCGATGTTACTGTGCATCGCTACAGACAATTTTTTGCGTTGCCCTATACCACCGCATCCGAATACCAGGTACCTATATTTTTTGAGTTGCTCGAAGAAGGCAAGATGACGCTGCTTTCGCGCGAAGCGCTAGAGAACAGAACCTATAGTTCACCTTATTATGTTGGCTCCTATACGCGTATAGTACTGGTATATAAATATTACCTGATGGGTGAAGACGGCAAGATCACCGAATTTACCGGTAACAAAAATGATCTGCTCGACCTGATGGGAAAACGTGCCGAAGAAGTAGAGAAGTATATCAAGGCCAATCACCTGCGTTTTGATGAGAAGTACGATATGGCAAAGATCGTAGCGTATTATAATTCCCTCTTCGGAACGTAGCGTCAATACAGTAATTTACAACCAAACTAGATACACAACACACAACTATGCCCAGACCTTTAATCCTTGTTTCCAACGATGATGGAATCACCTCAAAAGGAATTCTTACCCTGATCAATGTTATGCGCGAGCTCGGAGACGTGCTCGTGGTAGCCCCCGATAGTCCGCAGTCAGGCATGGGGCATGCTATAACAGTAGGGGAGTCGTTGCGACTGGAAGAGAACCTGATCTTCAAAGGAGTAAAGGCTTATCAATGTTCAGGTACACCGGCTGATTGTGTTAAGATGGCGCGCCACTTTGTATTGAAAGATCAGCGTCAGCCCGATGTAGTGGTGAGTGGTATCAATCACGGAAGCAATACTTCCATCAGTGTACTATATTCAGGCACCATGTCGGCAGCGATAGAAGGTGCTATAGAAGGAACGCCTGCCATCGGATTTTCGCTGTGTGACTATGCGCACGATGCAGACTTCTCGCATACAGAAGAGTATATCCGCAAGATCACCAAACAGGTATTGGAAAAAGGTTTGCCCAAAGGCGTGGCATTGAATGTAAACTTTCCTCCTAAACAAGACCAACCTATAAAAGGTGTTCGCATCTGTCGCCAGGCAAATGCCAAGTGGGTAGAGGAGTTTGATCAGCGATTCGATCCGAACGGCCGCAGATATTTCTGGATGGCCGGCAAGTTTGTTAACTTTGATAAAGGCGAAGACAACGATGAGTGGGCTATCGCCAACAACTACGTTTCGGTAGTGCCTTGCCAGTTTGATTTGACGGCACATCAGGCTATACCGATCTTAAATGAAGACTGGGATATACTGGAGCGCCCCGCTTCTGCCCAGACAGAAGTGAGCGAGTATAGAAATCCCGGGGCAGAAGGATAACCGAACGATGATCTAAGAGCTTATGACAACGGACTGGCTAACGGGCAACAAGAATGTACTGGTTCTGTTCAGTGTAATCTTGTTGCGTTACCTGATCCTGGCCGCCATCGCTTTTCTGCTATACTATGTTGTGAAGAAGCGTAACTGGTTCTTCAAAAAGATACAACAGCGTTTCCCGCTTCGTAAAGATTATCTGCGAGAGATTGTGTTCTCGGTCATCACAACGTTCATCTTTACCTTTATCGGTTATATTGTTTTTATTTCGCCACTCTCGCGATTTACGCAGGCTTACTACGATATACACGCCCACAGTATTGTATACTTTATCGGTACAATTTTTTTAATGATACTGATTCACGATACATACTTTTACTGGACACACCGCTGGATGCACAGTAAGTATATATTTCCGTGGTTTCATAAAGTACATCATCTATCTACCAATCCGTCACCCTGGGCTGCGTTTGCCTTTCATCCGCTGGAAGCCGTTATTGAAGGAAGTGTAATCGCTGTATTTGCTTTTCTGTTTCCCGTACATCCGCTGGCCATCGGTATATTTCTGTTGTTCATGATGGCCTATAATGTATACGGCCATCTCGGCTATGAATTATACCCGAAAGGTTTTTCGAAGAGCGTGGTTGGTAAATGGATCAATACATCCATCAACCACAATATGCACCACCAGCACTTTCACGGAAACTATGGACTATACTTCCTCTGGTGGGATCGTTGGATGGGAACTATACAGCCGGGCTATGATGAGCGTTTTGAAGAAGTAAAATCACGCACCGATCAAACGGCTACTTCTTTATCCAATACAAGGTCTGCCGGTTTAGGCACTGTAAATACTTCACGCACATTATAAGTCTTTTTGTTTTGCGACTCATAGTAGGTGCGCATGATCAGCTCGGCTATAAGACCGAATGTGAGAAATTGTATGCCCGCCATTACCAGTGAAGCACCCAATATCAATATAGGGCGACCCCATATATCCTGGCCCATGATCTTTAGCACCAGCAGGTAAAAATTGATAGCACAGCCAATCAAAAAAGAAATTATACCGATAGGCCCGAACAGATGTATAGGTCTTCTGAAATACTTTTGAAAGAACACCATCAGCATCAGGTCGCTCATTACTTTCAACGTGCGGCCTATACCATATTTCGATTTACCATGTATACGGGCGTGGTGCTTTACATCCATGTCGGTAATCTTGCCGCCCTGCAACACCGCCAGTATAGGAATAAAGCGATGAAGCTCGCCATATAGTCCGAGGCGTTGTGCTATATCACGCTTAAATATCTTCAGCGTACAACCGTAGTCGCGTATAAATACACCGGTAAGATTGCGGATCATTCGGTTGGCTATACGGCTTGGTATCTTTCGCCACAACATACCATCCTGCCGGTTCTTGCGATTGCCTGCTACTACGTCCCATCCTTCTTCTTTCAGCTTCATCAGCATAGCCGGTATATCAGAAGGATCGTTCTGCAAGTCGCCATCCATCGTCACTATATATTCGCCCTGTGCATGATCTATACCGGCCGCCATAGCTGCCGTCTGACCATAATTGCGATTAAAGGATATAAGTTTGATTCGGTAATCCGCCAGTTGCTTGATGCGCGCTGCAGTACTGTCGGTAGAGCCATCATCCACCAGGATCAACTCATAGTCATAATGTGCTAACGCCTTGCGGATGTTTGCAAAGAGAGGCTCAATGTTATCTTCTTCATTGAGCAGTGTAATAACCACTGATAATTCCATACTGCAAAGTTAAAGGGAGGTGTGTAGCGCAGGTTTGCAGGCCAATTATCATTTCGTGAAGATAGCTTCACACTGTGATAACAAAATACGAAAATTTTTAATCTAAAATTGCAGCTAAATGTGTTTATGTGTTGAAGTGTTGGTGTGTTGGCGTTTTGCCTTTAACCTCAATACCTCAACACATCAACACTTAAAGACGCATTATTGATGAACAAAAATCTCCTGATTCTGCTAATCCTTGCCAGCGTAATATACACTGCCAACATCTGGGGAACCTCGGTATATATTCTGGATGAGGCCAAGAATGCCGGGTGTGCTATGGAAATGTATCAGCGTGGCGATTGGGTGGTGCCTACTTTTAACGATGCCTTGCGTACCGATAAACCTCCGCTGCATTATTACTTTATGCGTGCCGGATATAGTATATTGGGTGTAACGCCTTTTGGTGCACGTATATTCTCTACCGTGATGGGTATACTTACCGTGTTGGTAGTGTTTCTGTATTGTCGCCGTTTACTGAATGAAGATGCTGCATTTTATACCGGTATGATACTCGTGGCATCTTTGCAGTTAGGAGTGCAGTTTCACCTGGCGGTGCCCGATCCTTACCTGATATTTTTTCTAACACTCGGCTGGTTAAGTTTTATATATGCCTATGTTGAAAAGAAGCCGCTGCATTATTATATATTCTACGTTGCCATAGCATGTGCCGCTTTGGCGAAAGGACCGGTGGCTGTAGTTTTCTCCGGATTATTGGTGTTGATTTTTCTGTTCGTGCAGCGTGATCTGAAATGGAAATCGCTGATGCGTATGCGGGTATTGCAGGGAGCTGCATTGTTTTGTGTGATTGTACTACCGTGGTATATAGCAGTGGGTATAGCGACAGACGGTGCCTGGCTGGAACAGTTTTTCTTCAAACACAATGTAGGGCGATTTACTTCTTCAATGGAAGGACACGGTGGCTTTCCATTAGCATCTGTGGTTATTGTGTTTGCTGCATTGATGCCATTTTCATTCTTTGTTCCGCAGGCCATGAAGATGATCTGGAAAGATCAGAAGAAAGATGCCTTCCTGCAGTTTTCTTTTATAGCCATGAGTATCGTGATCGTGTTCTTCGCATTCTCGCGTACTATACTGCCGAGTTACCCGGAGCCCGCTGTACCATTCTTTGCTACACTATTAGGCTATTTCTTTCAGCAGGTGCAGAAGCGTGAGAAGGTAGGGAAGATGAAGTTGCGCATTAACGGTGTGGTATATTTCGTGATAGCACTTCTTATACCTTTTGCTGTGTGGTTTGCGCTGCGCGAGGAAAATAATCTGAAAGACCTGGCGAGCCTCGCAGTATATTTTGTATTACTCCCATTAGGTGCCGGCACAGCGCTGGTATATCTCTGGAAAAAAGATCTGGATACAGCCTTGTATATTTATACCCTCACAGCGGTTATCTTCCTGATGCTGTTCTTCTATGCAGCCTTCCCTGAAGTGGATGCACGCAACCCTGTTTCGCAGAGTATTGACTATATGCATCATCATTCTGCCAAGCCTGTAGTGGCTTACCGCGATTTCAACCCGGCCTATATATTCTCTTTTCAAAAGCCTGTGAAGAAATTTGAGAACACAGAAGAACTTGCCTCGTTTGCAGATTCACATGAGCATTTTTATATAGTTACCCAGGAAAGATATTTACCCGAGCTATATGCACTATCGCAGTTCAATATAGTATACCAGGGAAAGGATCTCTTTGAGCGGCCGGTTACGGTGGTACTGGAGAAGAGGTAAGCGCAAAGCTTAAAGTGGAAAGTAGAAGGTTTGAAGTTTAAAGTTCAAGGTTCAAAGTAGAAGGGCAGGTATATATGTACAGAAGTGAGTCTCACACTGCACTCATCGTACTCACACTATACTTTCTGCTTTAAACTTTAAACTTTCAGCTTAAGTCTCAATTTGCAGATGTTCCCGGCAGCGACAACTTCTTACCTCCGGGCAATGTTAATTTTCTGCTCATCCACGGTGGTGTGTTACTGAGTTCCATGATCTGCCATACAATATAGGTAGTAAAGGAACCGATAACGGCACCGGCAGCGACATCTACCAGGAAGTGTTGAGCAAGGTATATACGGGAGTACCCAACCAGAAAAGCGAGCAGTAAAGTAAATATACCCAGCACTTTGTTACGGATAATAAAGGCGAGGAACAGTGCTGCACAGAAGGCTGTGGCAGTATGGCCTGATGGAAATGAATTGGTGCTATGGACATCAACACCCGGCACAAAATGTAGCAAGTCGTTGTGCAGAAAAGCTTTTGGCCTTTCCATTCCCGGAAATAATACACGCTTGAATAAACTAACGAAGAGGCCATGCGCAATAGAGGCGATCAGTCCGGTGATAGCATAACGAAAGCGGATAAACATCGCCATGATAATGATGGGAACGAAAATGAGTCCATCCCCCAGGTTCGTAACGGTGCTCAAGAACAGATCGAGCAGGGGAGTATGATGTCCGTTGATCCAAAGTACATCTGTGCCTTTGTCAATAAGTATAGAGCCGGCAAAGAGTAACGATAGAACAAGAATATAGGGGCGCAATGCCGATCTTTCCGAATAAGCGAGGGATGCTTTCATGGTCAACAGTTTTTCATCTCAAACCTATCGCTTGAGTAAAAACTGGGTATGACGCTACCTTGAAGGATCTTTTAACAAAAGAAGGTGCGTGTGTTAAACAAACGTCACCGGTTTAACACATTGATAAAATCAGAATTTAAAAAAAATCGGTTCACTTGGTTAGAAAATTAACTGGTTGCAAACGTGTTCTTAATAAAAACTTGAAAATGTGGGTGATTTTTCACGTGCTTCTCAAAAAATCCGATAGATTTGAACAACTACAACAAAAAATTTTAACCACCTATGGCGCATCTACGATTCGAAGCTCTGAAGAAATTGAGCGAACGTACCCGCGTGCATGTTGATCTGCCCAGCACCAGCGTATCCAAGTTCTTTGGAGAGAATGTGTATGGCTCAGAGCAAATGCGTGCAACACTGGCTCCTGCACTTTTCAAGAAGGTGTCTCAGGCTATTAAAAATCATGAGAAGATTGATGAAGTAACTGCCGATGCGGTAGCATCTGCAGCAAAATCCTGGGCTATGGCCAAAGGAGCAACGCACTTCACACACTGGTTCCAGCCTATGACAGGTGGAACTGCCGAGAAGCACGACTCATTCTTTGACGCGCTTGCCGGCATCGAAAAATTTAAAGGAAGCGAGCTTGTTCAGCAAGAACCAGATGCTTCTTCATTCCCAAGCGGTGGTATCCGCAGTACATTTGAAGCGCGTGGTTATACTGCATGGGATCCTACGTCTCCTATGTTTATCTATGGCCGCACACTTTGTATACCCACCATCTTCGTTTCCTATACCGGAGAAACACTCGATACAAAAGCTCCACTGCTGAAAGCGTTGAAAGCAGTAGACCTGGCAGCAACAAAAGTTTGCCAGTTATTCGATAAAGATATACAGCGCGTAGTAGCATCACTTGGCCCTGAACAGGAATACTTCGTAGTAGATACCGCGTTGTTCAATGCGCGTCCTGACCTGGTAATGGCTGGTCGCACAGTATTCGGTCATGCTCCGGCACGTGGTCAGCAATTGGAAGATCACTACTTCGGATCTATACCTTCACGCGTTTATGATTTCATGAAAGAATTTGAGATCGAAGCATGGAAGTTAGGTATACCGGTACGCACACGTCACAATGAAGTGGCACCCAGCCAATTCGAAGTGGCACCTCTGTTTGAAGAAGTAAACGTAGCCAACGATCACAACCAGTTAATGATGGATGTGATGGGCCGTGTAGCTGACAAACACAACCTGAAAGTATTGTTCCATGAAAAGCCTTTCGCAGGTCTTAACGGAACAGGTAAACATAACAACTGGTCGCTGATCACAGACACCGGTGTAAACCTGTATGCACCTACCAGCAGCGCCCGCGATAATTTACTCTTCCTTACATTCTTCATTACTACCGTGAAGGCGGTGCATGCGTACTCTGATTTATTGCGTGCCAGCATTGCCACATCGGCTAACGACTTCCGTCTCGGAGCGAATGAAGCACCTCCTGCTATCATGTCGGTGTTCATTGGTTCACAGATGACAGCGGTATTGGATGAACTGGAGAAAAAGGGAAATGTAAAAATCGAGAAAGGTGATAACATGTATATGAAACTCGGTATCGACCAGATACCAGAGATCATTCTCGATGCAACAGACCGTAACCGTACTTCGCCATTTGCCTTTACCGGAAATAAATTTGAGTTCCGTGCTGTCGGTGGAAGCGATAACTGCGCGGTTGCCATGACTGCACTGAATACTATTGTTGCAGAACAACTCGATAAATTCTTTGAAGCAGTAACAAAACAAATCGACAAAGGTGAAGAGAAACGCCTGGCGATAGTAAATGTATTGCGTGAGTATATCAAAGAATCAAAAGATATCCGTTTCGAAGGAGATGGTTACTCTGATGAGTGGGTAGCAGAAGCAGCGAAGCGTAAACTGGGTAACATTAAAACTACACCACGTGCGCTGGATGCATACCTTACAAAAGAATCACTCGCATTGTTTGAGAAGCACGGTGTAATGTCGCACAAAGAGACTGAAGCTCGCGTAGAGATCAGACTCGAGTCATACATCAAGCGTGTACAGATCGAAGCTCGTGTAATGGGCGACATCGCGATGAACCACATCGTTCCTACCGCTATTGCGTATCAGACTAAGCTGATTGAAAATGCGAATGGTCTGAAAGGACTTGGCGTTGATAACACGGCAGTAGTACAAACGATCCGCGAGATCTCCGGTCATATCGATACTATCAAGAATGGTGTTCGTGCTATGATCGAAGAACGCAAGCGCATCAACAAGATCACTGATACACACAAGCGCGCTATAGCATATTGCGAAGACATCAAGGAGAAATACTTTGATACGATTCGTGAGGCAGTAGATAAACTCGAATTGCTGGTGGATAATGAAGATTGGCCATTGGTAAAATACAGAGAGCTGCTCTTCTTGCGCTAATGGAATTGAATCTCTGTTAACTTAAACCTAAACCTGTGAACACGGACCCCGGCTTCGGTCGGGGTTTCGTTATTTTATGAGGTGTGACCCGCGCGGATATTGACACAACTCCCAATAGTCGATGACTCTGCGCAAAGTAATTTCGATCTCTTCGAAGCTCTGACCCTTCAGAAAAAATCCTTGCACATTTAGTCGGTATGCTTCACGTACCTGGTTATGACTTGCTGCGGTTGAAAAGAAAATGAATGGTGTACTTTTCTCTTTGAGAATTTCATCTTCGTTAATATACTTTCGCAATTCAAGTCCATTCATCAATGGCATATTGATATCGCAGAGTAACAAGTGTGGATTGGTCTCTGGTAACTTCAAATATTGAAGTGCATCCTGAGCATTGCTAAAAAAAATAAGTTCGTTTGGAACCTGAAGTCTCTGGCAAATCTTTCGGAAGAAGTAATGATCGTCATCATCATCGTCAACGATCACAATGGGGTTCTGTGACGAGGCTTTCAATGTAAGGCTCTATTTTAGCGTAACTATCTTCGCTTGGCGCGTATTTCAAGTTAAAAATATATGCCTGTATTTTTTTGGTCGATCGCCCGATGGAAGATTTTGAGCAATGAAATTCAAAAATCGGTTATCAACGGTTGCTAAAGCATTTATAGGTATAGGAAAAAATAGCATCACTTCATCACTATAACAGAGAACGATGTGTAAAAAAAGAAAGACGAACGTAAGGAATGTGAGGAAAATATTACTCTCTTCTGTTTTTTTCGGGGAATGTATGTGGAAAATAAAACAAGCTTTTGTTGCTATATTTCGAGAGCATACAATTTAAATGCGTGCCTGATGAAAACTACAACCCCCCTTGCGTTAGCCGATCCTGTATTTTCTCCCGGAAAGATATATAGCTCCTTCGATCGTTTCTGGCTTAGTAAAATTTGCGATGAACGCGATCTCCCTTTTATTTACCTCAGCTTGCGAATAACCTTCATCATGCTGCCGGTAGCGGTTATGCTATATATGCCGTTTATAAGCGGTTGGGTATGGTGGCTTTTTGCAGCACTATATTTCTATTTCAACAACTTTGTGTTTAAGGGACCCTTCGGTCTTATGTTGCATTGTACCAGTCATCGAACATTCTTTCAGGAGAGATATAGCTGGTTAAATAAATATCTGCCCTGGATAATCGGGCCCTTCTTCGGACAAACTCCGGAAACTTATGCGAGCCATCACCTGGCTATGCATCATCGCGAAAACAACCTGGAGGATGATCTGAGTTCTACCATGCATTATCAGCGTGACAGCTTCAGGCATTTTCTGTTATACTTCGGTCGATTCTTTTTCATGGTTATACCTACACTGGCGTGGTATTTCAATAAACGCGATCAGATAGCATTGCGCAACCGGGTGATTCGTGGTGAGCTTGTGTTTTTTATAGTTTGCGCTTTATTGTGTTATATAAACTGGCAGGCAACGGTTATGGTATTCTTGTTACCGTTGCTGATATCGCGAATCATTATGATGGTGGGTAACTGGGCGCAACATTCATTTGTTGATGAAGCTGACCCCGGTAATTTTTACAAAAACAGTATTACGTGTATCAACACACCGTATAATCACAAATGCTGGAACGATGGCTACCACATCAGTCATCATATAAAACCCAATATGCACTGGACACTTCACCCCGAGCATCTTCAATCGAACCTGCAAACCTATATGGATAATCGTGCACTCATCTTTGAGGGTATTCACTTCCTGCACGTGTGGTGGTATCTGATGAACAAGAATTATTCGAAGCTGGCCAAGCGTGTGTTAAATATAGGGGGAGTGCTAGGTAGCGAAGCCGATATTATCAGCCTCATGCAAAGCCGAACAAGAAAGCTGGTTAGTCAATAATGAGCTTGTCTGAATGGGGTATATATTTGCCTCAGCGTATATTCATCATCTATTAAAAAATTAAATCGTACAGGGGCATGTTCACATCTGTACATTTTTTAACCGGAGTTGTGTTATATCGCTTTGAGAAAGTTGTTTATTTTGGTGGCATATTAATTGACCTACCAGAAAACAATATCACTATCGGCCTCTCGTTTACATGTACATGCAAAAGCTAACTACCTTCTTCCTGCGTTGCTCAGGAGCTGACCTGACCATGCTGAAAAAGTGCCCATCCGAAACCAGCAAATATGCCGGTATCGGGGCCACTATATTTTTTACCGGAATATTCGCTGCACTTTCCGGGGCGTATGCACTCTATACCGTATTTGATAATGTATGGACTGCCACGGTATTTGGTATACTGTGGGGACTGATGATCTTTAACCTTGACCGCTATATTGTTTCGAGTATGCGTAAGGAGGGAAAGACTGCAAACGAATTGCTCATTGCAGCGCCACGCCTTCTGCTCGCCATTCTCATCTCGGTAGTTATAGCGAAGCCCCTGGAGTTAAAGATTTTCGAAAAAGAAATTGATCCGGAACTCGTAGTGATGGAGCAACAGAAATATAGCGAGCAGGAAGCGCAGGTGCGATTCCGTTTTCAGGGCACACAAGACAGTATAAAAAGCGCTATAGCTTCTCTTCGTTCGGAGATTGAAGCCAAAGCGCAAAAGCGCGATGATCTGGTGCGTATAGCACGCGAAGAAGCCGATGGCACAGGTGGAAGCAAGAAGAAAAATCTCGGCCCTATATATAAAGTGAAGAAGGCTGATGCCGATGCAGCGGAAGCAGAACTCAACGCACTGACTACACGCAACGGAGAACGCATTCGTATGTATGAGAAGAGCCTTGCAGCGAACGACTCCATGCAAAGTCAGGCCTTAACCACTTTAGAGCAAAGTAAGCTGAACGGTCCGGCTGCACGCATGGAAGCATTGAGTCGCCTCACGGAAGAGAGCAGCGCTATGGCGTGGGCACATTGGTTTATCATGCTGCTCTTCATTGCTATTGAAACCGCTCCGGTATTTGTAAAACTTATTTCGAAGAAAGGTCCGTATGATAATCTCTTGAAAGTAGAAGAGCATCAGTTTATTGTACACGAAATAGAGGAGCTTGCGCGCATGAATACCCAGGCGAAAGAGAAAACAGCCAACTATCCGCAGCATGAACGTACTTTCATCAGCACGCGTCTGGATGCCGAGTTAAAATAACCGTTAGTCGTTTCCGGTTAACCGTTAATGGATTAAGAGCAACGTCACATTGTATTTATAAGTTATCATTATCAAGTCAATCAGGGGAATAACGGCTGTTAGGCTATTTTTTTCCGATGATTGATTTGTTTTTAAAATTGAATACCCTACTTTCGTAGTAGATTAATGACCATGACCACCACCACTTGCAAATCTATTAAGATGCCCGCGGCAAAGAATTGTTGCTGTAAACATCTGCCAGATGCAGGAATCATGGACGCATAATGATCTTAAAAAGAAAAATACAATAAAGAGCATAGCGAGCCTTTCCTGCACAAAACGGGAAAGGCTCTTTTATTTTATTAATGTGTAACCGAACAAACAGCCCTTAGTCATGCAAAGCTTTCGCACTGAACTCGAAGACCTGAATAACCCGGTAGTAGAGAAGGATATTCTTGACCTGGAGAAGAAGATTCGTCTTTTCCGTGAGGGCAAGATCGATGATGATAAATTCCGTAGTCTTCGTTTAGCACGTGGAATTTACGGACAGCGCCAGCCAGGTGTACAGATGATCCGGATTAAACTTCCGCTGGGGCGCGTTACCACAAAACAGCTACGCAGAATTGCCGACATTTCTGATGAGTATGCCAGCAAGAATTTGCACGCCACTACACGCCAGGATATACAGATACATTTTGTGAGTCTCGATCGCACTCCGGAGCTCTGGGCAAAATTGGAGAAGGATGATATTACAACGCGCGAAGCTTGTGGTAATACAGTACGTAACATTACCGCCTCTGATCTGGCCGGTATAGATCCCAAAGAACCATTCGACATCTCGCCTTATGCGCATGAGATGTTCCGGTATTTTCTGCGTAACCCGATCTGTCAGGAGATGGGACGCAAATTCAAAATTTCATTTTCTTCCAGTGAAGATGACACTGCGTTCAGCTTTATTCACGACCTCGGTTTTATACCCAAGATCGTAGATGGCAAACGTGGTTTCAAAGTGATGATTGGTGGAGGACTTGGCGCTAATCCATACCTCGCACTTACCGCTTACGAATTTTTGGAAGAAGATCAGATTATACCTTTCTCGGAAGCAGTGCTTCGTGTATTCGATCGCTACGGTGAGCGTACACGCAGAATGAAAGCGCGTTTCAAATTCTTACTGGATGATCTTGGTTTGGAAAAGATCATGGAGCTGGTAGAAGAAGAGCGCAAGGCACTGAAGTATAAATCCTATAGTATAGATCTGAACACCTTGCCGGCTCCGGTATTGGCAGCGCCTGTTACTGGTGCAGAACCGGTTATTGCAGATATAGCGAAGTACGATCGCTGGTATAAAACCAATGTGGTAAAGCAAAAGCAGGAAGGTTTCTATGGAGTATATGTAAAGCTTCCATTAGGAAATATGTCGTCTAACCTGACGCGCGAGTTTGCAGATGTAGTGGATCAATATGCTGCGACTGAACTTCGCATTACCGTTAATCAGGGTTACCTGCTTCGCTTTGTTCGTCCGGAAGCTTTGAAGCCACTATATATAGCCCTGGATAAATTGGCTTTGGCCGAACCTGGCTTTGATAGTGTAGCCGATATTACTGCCTGCCCCGGAACAGAATCATGTAACCTTGCTATATCCGATAGTACACAAATATCGCTTGCGTTAGAGAAAGTGATCCGTGAGGAGTATCCGGACATGGTTTTCAACACCGATATAAAAATAAAGATCAGCGGTTGCCCTAACTCTTGCGGTCAGCACGGACTTGCCGGTATTGGTTTGCATGGCAGTACCATCAAAGACAAACAAGGTAAAGTATTGCCTGCGCTGGTCGTGTTACTGGGTGGAGGTAAACTGAAAGATGGTGAAGGTATAATTTCTGACAAGATCATCAAGATACCAAGCAAGCGTGGGCCAGACGCGCTGCGTATACTCTTTAATGATTACGAAGCCAACAGTTTGGATGGTGAATACTATCACGATTACTTCAAACGTCTTGGAAGAAATCACTTCTATGCATTGCTGAAACCGCTTGGTGATTTAACTACAGTAGTACCAACAGACTATATCGACTGGGGAGAAGAACATAACTTCATTCTGCACACAGCAGTAGGCGAGTGTGCCGGTGTGATCATCGATCTGGTGGCAACACTGTTCTACGAATCAGAAGAGAAAATGGAATGGTCGAGAGAAGCATTGCGTAATGCACAATATGCTGATTCGATATACCATAGCTACAGTGCATTCATCAACACGGCAAAGGCATTGTTGCTGACACGCGATATAAAGCCAAGCACGCAGATACAAGTGATGCTGGATTTTCAACAGCAGTTTGTAGACACGGGCCTCTTTCAACTGCCAATGAGTTTCCGCGAATTTGTACTCCGCATAAACAAGAATGAGCCAACCGAAGAGTTTGCTATAGCATACCTGGAAGATTCTAAAAAATTCCTGGAAGATGTAGCAGCCTTTCGTTCAGCCGATAAAGAAGCTGTAGCAAAATGATCGAGACAATTTCCATACTCGATAAAGAGCCGCGTCTTACACTGGTGGGAGCAGGGCCGGGCGATCCGGAACTGATCACGGTGAAAGCGATCAATGCCGTGAAGCATGCAGATGTAGTGCTATACGATGCGTTGGTAGCGGCTGCTATATTAGAGTTGATACCGAAAGGTATACCGGCTTTTTCAGTGGGTAAACGCGCTGGTGAACATTCATATTCGCAGGAAGAGATCAATGAACTGATTGTTGACTTTGCCTATCGCTACGGACATGTGGTGCGCCTGAAAGGTGGCGATCCGTTTGTATTTGGCAGAGGCTCCGAAGAGATTGAATATGCCGAAGCACATGGCGTGCATACTACGGTTATACCCGGCATCAGCAGTGCTATAGCGGTGCCGGCAAGTCTGAAGATACCGGTTACAGCACGCGGCATCAGCGAGAGTTTCTGGGTTGTAACAGGCACTACTAAAAGTGGTGCTATATCCGGAGATATAGCGCTGGCAGCTCAATCGACTGCTACTATTGTTATACTGATGGGACTTAATAAGCTCGAAACGATCATGGCTACTTTTGCGGCACATGGCAAAGCAGATATACCGGTAGCTGTTGTACAGAACGGATCGTTGCCCGATCAGAAAAGCGTTATCGGAACGGTAGAGTCTATAGCAGCGGCAGCTGCACAGAGTGGTATAGGAGCGCCAGCTATTATTATTGTAGGCGAAGTTGTGCGTTATGCGCAGGCACTTGAAAAGGTAATTGTAGCATCAAAGTCTATCGCCTGAATTTAGGTACATCACAAACAAAAAAGATTTAACAGAGCGCACTGATTTTTATATCATAATGTTAACAGTATACATTATTGGATACAGGTATAAATCAGCAACTTTGAAAAATCGTCTTGAAAAAGAGTCAAAACAAAAATCTATACTATAAAATGTACACATCTAACTATTAAAAATGTCATGGAACGTAACAATCTCTTTCCCGTTTTCCTGAAACTTGAATCACTGAGCACACTCATTGTGGGTGGCGGTCATGTAGGGTTGGAAAAACTTACAGCAGTGTTAAAGAACAGTCCTGCAGCCAATGTAACTATTGTAGCGCGCACTATACAGGAACCGATTAAAGAGCTTGCACGAAAACACGACCATGTCAAGTTAGAGGAGCGAAATTTCAAGTTGTGGGATCTCTGGGATAAAGACCTGGTGATACTCGCTACCGATAATCATCAGCTACATGAAACCATCCGTAAGTTTGCACGCACGCGTAAACTTCTGATCAACGTTGCCGATACACCGGATCTGTGCGATTTCTATCTGGGTTCTGTAGTGACCAAAGGAAATCTGAAGATTGGTGTTTCTACCAATGGTAAATCTCCCACGATATCGAAACGCATCCGCGAATACCTGGAGGAGGCTTTACCGGACGATACCAACGATCTGTTGAACAACATGCAAAAGATCCGCGATCAGATCAAAGGCGACTTCAGTCATAAAGTAAAAGTACTCAACGAGATCACGACCTCTTTTTTGGAAACAGGTAGAGCTGCGAATCCGTAGGTCGTTACAAGTTGCGCGTTAATCGTTATTCGTTAAGAGTGATATATAGTATCGTTAACGGATAACGATTTTTTATTTTTGAATTTCTGTATGTACTTTTTTTAATGTCAATCTGTGGAAAAAACTTCTACGCTAAAGTTTTCTTCTGAATATAGCCGGTGGTATAGCTATACCTGCGAGTGTATTGGCAACCATTTCTCCAAGGGCAGGTCCATGTTTAAAGCCGTGGCCGGAGCCACCTCCCAGTAAAAGTAAATTGGATGCGTATGGATGTACTTCGAAGATAAAGTTTCCGTCAGGAGAATTCTCGTAAGGACAAACTCGACTCTCGGTGAGTGGTGCATTTTTTAGTAGTGGGAAACGGTGTACTATAAATTCGCGGGCCTTTGTTAGTACATCGGGCGTATATGTTCGTTCGCCATGAGTAGGATCAAATACTTCTCCACGAATATCCACACCAATTTTGAATCCGCGATGAGCATTACCGGCTATACCATAATAAAAATCTTTGCCATCCACATCGATCCACACGGGCAGTGAATCAAATATAGCGGCATGTTGCGCGGGAACTCCAAAGTAAAATACTTCCTGTTTGGAACAGGTGATTACTTGCTGTAGTATATCCGGAAATATTTTGCCAAGCCAGGATCCGCAAGCGAACAGGTATATATCTGCCTGCAACGATCTTCCGTCTGATAACTTGATACGATCGAGTCGCTGATGGTCTATACCACCCGGTTCAACCTGGGCCTGTATAAATTCACCACCTTCTTTTATAAATTGTTCGCATACTGCCTGGCATGCTTCACGGGCTTTTAAGTAGCCGCCATACGAATCGAAGTAAGCATGATGCAAATCACTGGTATGAATGATCGGATAACGTTTCTTCAAATCATCGCGCGTGAGCCGCTCGTATTCCATTTTGTGCTTTGTAGCATAAGGCAACGAATCATCCACCAGAGGTGTTTGCCCTTCGTAGCAAAACCAGAGTACACCGGTGTTGTAAAAAAGTTTCTTGTTGAATAATCGCTCGTTCTCTTTCCACAACGTGAGCGCACGTACATTGAAGTCAAAGTATATTTCATTGGCTCCGTAGGTAGAGCGTATCACCCGTGTTTCATCGCCTGAGCTTGAGCGAGAGTTACCGGCACCCCACGCATCGATCAATGTTACTTTATATCCCTGTCGCAGTAAATATAGGGCGGACCATCCTCCAAATGCACCGGCACCCACCACGATCACCTTCGCGCCTCTGGATAATTCCGGAATGCGTGTACCCGTAGCGTTGGCCTGGGTGGAAGGGGAGAAGGTGTTTAGCGTGTTTATGGGTGTACGTGTTTAGGTTGGGACGTTGGTTTGTGTTGGAGTGTTGAGGTGTTCGTGTGTTGAGGTTTGTGGAATATCGGATATTGAACATGGAGTGTAGAATGATGAAGCGCTTGCCTGTCTCAATCATTAACCTCGTGGCTTGTAGCGCGAAGTTATCAGCAGCGTCTGCAACTATATATACTCAATCACTCCCACTCAATCCTCTTTACCCACACTTCCAGAGACCAGTCGCTTATTTCTACGGTTTCCAACTCGCGGGGTCTACGCGCCAGGCTTTGAGGGAGATGAGTTGATCGTCTGTGATATAGTTTTTGTCGAGAGCGTAGTTGATGAGGTAGCTGTAGTCGCTGAGGCTTACGAGAGATGTATTGGCTTCGTAAAAGTTTCGGGTTGCTATATCAAAGCCATAGTTGAAGATCGATACCATCCCTAATACCTGGAAGCCTGCATCGCGTAGTGCTTGCACGGCTTTCAGTGAGCTGCCTCCGGTAGATACGAGATCTTCGATCACAACTACTTTCTGATCTTTGGTGATCTTGCCCTCGATCAGGTTTTCCATACCATGATCTTTGGGTTTCGGCCGGACATATAGGAAAGGGAGGTTCATCGCTTCAGAAATCAATGCTCCCTGCGCAATACCTGCTGTAGCTACACCGGCTATAGATTCAACAGAAGGAAAATTTTCTTTGATCGCCTGTACGAGTCCATCGCGAATAGCACTGCGCACTTCAGGATAGGAGAGCGACAAGCGGTTATCGCAGTAGATCGGTGATTTCCATCCGGATGCCCACGTAAAGGGTTTTTGTGTGTTGAGCTTGATTGCTTGAATCTGCAGCAGCATGGAAGCTACTTTGGCGGCTGTTTGTTCTTGTACTTTTAGAATTGGCATAGAACCGAAAGTTATCATTAAAATCTGTTCCCGCACAAGAGGAAAATGCGAGCAGCGCCATAGCAATTATGTGATCAGAATGTCTTGAATCGATGTTCGCGCAACAGATTGAAAAATCTTTTTATAAACTGCTTGCCAGCTTCCAAATAATTTATTCTTTTGCGGCAAGGTGAGGGCGTAAAAAATCGCACGGTATGATCATTTTTATTAACGACATTCCTGTCAGAATTCTAAAATCCACAGAGACGCCCGATGCTGGCCGGATTAATCATGTTATCGATGCAGCTCAAACGCCTATTACGCAGGCGAGCCTCATCCATCATGTGTGGATCAAGAATGTTGGCGAGCAGGAGCTTGATGTAGTATTAGGATTCCTGGATTCAAAAGTACCAACAGGTGTTTTATCATTGCTGTTATCAGTTGCCAATTATGATACCATCAAAACGCATCTTAGAAGCAAATTCAAAGTGGTGAAGGCAGCAGGCGGTTTGATCCGCAAGAAGGACAAGTTCCTGATGATCTACCGCATGAAGAAGTGGGATCTGCCGAAAGGTAAGAAAGAGAAAGGCGAGCGTTACAAGGAAACTGCGGTGCGCGAAATAGAGGAGGAGTGCAATGTGAACGTACGCCTCGGAAGAAAGATATGCACCACATGGCATACCTATACCATGAACAAGAACGCCATGATCAAGAAAACCCGTTGGTATGTAATGGATTTGATCGATGACTCGCGTATGCGCCCGGCTGTAGAAGAAGATATAGAAGAAGCACGTTGGATGAATCGCAAGGAAGTATACCATGCCCTCGAGCATTCCTATAAATCGATCAGCTACGTAATCGAAAAGTATTACGAGATGGTGGAGCTCAAATCAACACGCTAGGCTATAGTATATATAGCCGGCTTTTTTGCTGAACTATAAATCGCTTAAAGTTTGTAAGGAAGAAATTCCGATACATCTCCGCCATATTTATGCACTTCGCGGATAATGGAAGAGCTGATCCAGGCTAGTTGAGGTGTGGTGATCAGAAATACCGACTCCAGGTCGCCATATAGCTTCCGGTTTACCTGCGATATACTGTTCTCGTATTCAAAGTCGGTAGTGTTACGAAGTCCGCGAAGTAAAAACTGGGCACCATGCTTACGGGCAAACTCGGCCGTTAATTCTGAGTACGTCATCACCTTTATATTCGGGTATTTCTCAAAGGCGGTTTGGATGCGTTCAATCATCATATCGATAGCAAAGTATCGGTTGCTCTTCTGGCTGTTGTAGCCGATAGCAACAATGATCTCATCGAATATATTTAGTCCGCGAAGCACGATGTCTTCATGACCTTTGGTAAAAGGATCGAAAGAACCGGGGAATAAGGCGATGCGTTTGCTCATAGAAATTACTCCATCAGATGAATGCTGTAAAGATCAAAAAAATGGTGATCCTGCAATTCATCAAATGAATAACTGAACGTTAAATTTTCAGGACGGTCCCCAAAAGTTACGTTACTGATATACTTGTATAATTCGTGGTAGTGCGGTGAGTTTTTGCCGATATACCCCCACAGTATAATCTGGCTTGTCTGCTGATCCATGTTCAGCGATTTCATCACCAGCATGATATACTTCACGTAATCCGAAAACTCTTTAATCGCAAACTGGTTATAGTATATCAGCTTGCCTTCGCGGCATGATAGTATATGCAGCTTGAATCGGTCAACGTATATATATAGCGGATTATCGTTGCGCGATAAAGATGCTTTTAAGGTTCCTTCGATAAGGGCAGCCGACTGATGGGTAAATATAGGCTGATTGTTCGGGTATAAACCATCCAGCCAGTTCTTCAGGTCTTTGTTCACAGCAAAAACCGTTACGGCTTGTGTTGCCGGATTTACCGTGCACATAAAATCCTCTTTCAGCGGATCTACGTGCGCGTTGAACTTGAGGTAGTCGGCCATAGACTCTTCGGCAAACAACGCCTGCGGTACCTGCACAAACTTTTGGCTCTTGAGCGATATCTTGATCTTTTTCCAGAAGCCGGCTTTCAGTAAAGCATGTGAATCAAAAAGCTGATCGAGGAGATATAGTAATTCTTCGTGTGAAGTGAGGTTGGGTAAAACGAAATCTTCCAATAGCACTACCCGGTTTTCGGTCGGGTCAATCACACATAATTGAAAGTCGCGCGTACCGAGGTGAATCAACAGATGATATTGATGAATATACTCTTCATCGAAGCGTTCATCCCGTACTTTCTTGATGAGCTTATAGTTGAGCGTGGTCGTTTGCAAAGTAGTTCCTGTTTTTCCGCTTGTTAATATTTATACCAAGGGGGCGAACCATTTCGGAATCAAAGATTTCGGGTTCTCTGCAATAATAAAGATTTTAGCGGGTAAATCACAAGGCGATTGTACAAGAAGCACGAATTAAACCTTGTAGAAACCATGGAGGGTACGAAGGTCATTTGCATCGCGCACCACTTTAAAAATACCGTGTACCTGCTCTTGCGGCATAGCAAGAATCTCTTCGATGGTAAAGAAGGCGGCATCTTGTATGATTGGCAGCTCCGGATCGTTACCCGTTTGCAGATCGCCTGATACTCGCGTGGCCTCAAAAAATAATTCTATAGCATGCAGGGGCGTTTGTATGTATTCGCAGCCAAAGATGAATTTACCGGGCGTTACAACGAGGTTTGTTTCTTCCAGGAACTCGCGCTTCAACGCATCCTCCAGTGACTCGCCCGGCTCTACGCCACCACCCGGAGGAGCCCAGAAATCGCTTTCCTTCAGAGATTTATGATTGACCATTAACAATTTATCGGTGTGCCAGCATAACCCGCAAACTCTTACCCTGACACGGTTTCCATAAATTCTGGCGATTTCTGTGTCCATTCCGGTGATATATTTAGTTAATTCGTAGCCAAGTGTAAAGTCACAACCAAGTGTCAGAAATTTCGACTATTCTGGCAAAATTGTTGAGATGAAGTGTTTAAATTTGAAAAAAAATAAGGTATGAAGAAGTATTTGTTTTTAGTGGTCGTGCTGGGATTGGCGGCAAGTGCTTTCGCCCAGACTGCAAAAGTAAGCGGACCCGTTATCACGTTCGAGAAAAAGACGCACGATTTCGGTCAGATCGTTCAAGGTGATAAAGTTGAAAATGTTTTCAAATTCACCAATACCGGTAACGA
>NZ_DATCSD010000055.1:0-2342 GCF_036568665.1 Ohtaekwangia sp.
CACTCTTCCTGCGACAATACTTCGGGAATCAAAGCATATCCTTTCTGATTCAACGAATGGTATATAGTTTCCCACGCTAAATTTTCGATCGCTGTCATAAATGTTTTTCTGTAAAATTCAGAAGTGCGGTAAATTTCTTCAACCTGAATCTTGCGCATTCCATGGAACCGGCATGGCTATAATTGCGTTTCGGGAGCTATGAACCAACCCGAAACTTGCTGTTATGCCATTTAATATGCGAGCCTTCTATACTCCCATTTCGTTCTGTAGTATTGCATCGGCATCAACACACCTGTTATCATGAAGAGCTTTCTTGTTCCGGTTCCTGCAGAATTCAGTTTTGATCTTACCATGGATTTTCTGAAGCGCTCTCCACGTGAAGTCATGCATCGTTGTGACGACAAGAGTGTAGTAAAGCTATTGCAGATCGGAGAGGAGCATATACTCTTCCGGGTGCACGCAAAGAATAAAGAAAATCTTCAGGTCCAGATTTTAAATTCAGAACTGGCACCGGCAGGGAAGAAAATACTGGCACAGTATATACGCGAATGGTTCGACCTGGATACCGATATAAAACCTTTCTACGAGCTATCAGCGAAAGATAAATTTCTGAAAGACCTTGTGTTGAAATTTCATGGGTATAGGATCATCGGGCAGCCCGATCTTTTTGAATCAATTATATGGGCTGTGCTGGGGCAGCAGATAAATCTTGTATTTGCCTATACATTGAAGCAACGCTTTGTCGAGAGTTTTGGTGAGAAGATAGGCTTTGAAGGGCAACACTACTACCTGTTCCCCAGGCCAGCCGTTGTGGCTACATTATCGGACGATATACTCTTGCCGTTACAATTCTCGCGACAAAAGAGTAAATATATTGCTACAATCGGTGAGGCTTTTGCAACCGGAGTTGTATCCAGAGAGAAGTTGAAGGATTTACCCTTGCAGGCTGCCAAAGAAGAACTGATGAAAATAAAAGGTATTGGTAACTGGACTGCGAATTATGCGTTGATGAAGACGTTTCGCTATCCCGATGCGTTTCCGCTGGAAGATGCCGGTGTTCACAATGCTATCAAGAACCTGAAACGAATGGAAGCGAAGCCAACGCTGGAGCAGGTGAAAACCTTTTACAGAAAATACAAAGGCTGGGAAGCATACGCTACACTATATTTGTGGAAGAGCTTATAAAGCCGATGTGTGTTATGTTCATATTATCTTTTGCTTAAGCTGAAAAATGAACGGAATGAAATTGACTAGATTTGGAGCGACAAGGAACATCGTGAAGTATAGTATCATTTTTCTGATTGGGGTAAGTGCTGTAACCGCTACAGCACAGGTGCAGCAACAGGCTGATGAAGCTTTTCGTATAGCATCTGAAATGAAGCGACCGGTGTTGCTCGTGTTTGCCGGCTCCGACTGGTGTGCGCCCTGCATACGGTTTGAAAAAAAGATTTTGCAAGAGAAAGCCTTTCAGGATTTTGCCAGCGAGAACCTGGTGATACTGGAAGCCGATTTCCCTCAGCGTAAAAAACTGGCAGACGAGATCAAGCAACAAAACGAAAGGCTTGCAGACCGGTATAATCCTTCCGGTCAATTTCCTTATCTTGTACTGCTGCGAGTAGATCGCTCGGTGTTGTCGCCCCTTCATTATACCAATGAAACTCCGCTGGAATTTATCGATAAGATAAAGCATCATCTTTTGCCATGATTATACCGGCTATACAGGAACATCGAAGGCAGGCCCGCTTGATGGGATCAGCTTTTGAGTTTGTTATAGCAGGTGAAGAAACACAAGCTATAGCTGCGATGGATATAGCGGTTAACGAAGTGCAACGCCTTGAAAAATTACTCACGGAATTTTCACATGATTCAGACACCGCACGCATCAATCAATCGGCCGGTATACAATCGGTAGAAGTGAATCCGGAAGTATATACCATCCTTCAGCGTTGCAAACATCTTTCAACACTTACGCAGGGTGCCTTCGATATAACAGCCGGTGCGCTGAAGAAGCTCTATAATTTTAAAGGCGATAGATTTTCATTGCCCACAGAAGCAGCATTAACGGAAGCTAAACTAAAAGTCGGCTCTGATAAGGTTATACTGCAACCAGAGAACAAAGTATATCTGCAAACACCAGGCATGCACATAAGCTTTGCCGCTATTGGAAAAGGATATGCTGCCGATCGTGTTAAAGCATTGTTGATGAAGCAAGGTATAGATCGCGGTGTGATCAATGCCAGTGGTGATTTAACCGCGTGGGGCACACGCGCAGATGGCACTCCGTGGAAAGTGGGAATTGCTGATCCGCAAGACTCTTCGCGTATACTGGCCTGGATACCGGT
>NZ_DATCSD010000056.1:0-7752 GCF_036568665.1 Ohtaekwangia sp.
TGTTGTTTATGATGACAACTACGGCAGCGATCTTCGCCCGGGTATCTATGCAGGTGCACGTTACTTCTTCCAGCCAAACATTGGTGTATTTGGTGAAGTAAGCGTTGGTCTTACGCCTATCTCCGGTGGAGTAACATTCAAGTTCTAGGAAATAATACGAGCTGTATTTACAACGGGTGCCCTGTACGACAAGGCACCCGTTTTACTTTTTAGTGGCTCTCACCAAATCCGCTTATACCACCGGAAACTATATATTTCATAGCGGTTGGTCCGGATATATTTAAAGGTGTGATCCGGTCTTTGGATATTATATAATGCCAGCCCGATACAGCATACGAATGTGGCAGATATACTGACACCATATCTTTGAGACCCAGCTCCGACAGATCGGATTGTGTAATGAAACCAATCTGGTACAGTTTATTCTCTTCGTTCATCAACACCAGCACAGGCTTGTTGAATTTCTTCTTATCGCCCACGAAAGCATTGAGAAGATCTTTCAGCGAAGAGTATATAAGCTTTACCAATGGAATGCGGTTCATGCCATGATCGAACCATGTAGCAAAGGTTTTGAATGCAAAGTTGGTAGTAAAGTAGCCGAAAATTGTAATGGCTACGAGAATGATAACGAACCCCAGCCCGGGATAAGGAAGCCGCAACAAACTATCGAGCCAGCTAAATGCTACAAAAATAAAATACGCTGTTGCCACCAGGGGCACAATGAACAACGTACCACTAAAAAAGTAGCGGATAAACCGTCTGAACGTACTTTCCATGAGAGCGGGGGGTTAGCATACTACGAGATATAAGTATATATCTCTTATTCTTTAAACATCGTTTGCCGGAGTTACGTTTTTGTGAACTCCATATATATTTTATGCACGCGATGCCGAAACAATTTTAGATAAAGCCAGGCGAACAACCTCGTCTACCTGCTCATCAAATGCTATATGTGTCGTGTCTATGACAATGGCATCTTCGGCCTGCCGTAGCGGACTCTCTGCACGTGTAGTATCAATCTGGTCGCGCTGGCGGATATTCTCGATCACATCATCGAGGTCTACCATCTGATCGCGATCCAGTAACTCTTTCTGCCTGCGATATGCTCTTACCTGCATATCGGCAACCATGAATAACTTCAATTCTGCCGCGGGAAAAACGACTGTACCAATGTCGCGGCCATCCATCACAATGCCACGCTCCTTGCCCATTCTCCGTTGCTGCTCTACCATCGCTACACGCACTTCTTTTATCGTGCTTACCTGGCTTACCATTTCAGACACGCGCATCTTCCTGATCTCTTTCTCTACGCTAAGTCCGTTGAGAAAAGTATCTGTACCATTCTTGGGGTTTACCTTGAACGTGATATGGATCTGTTCCAATGCCTTGATGATCTCTTTCGGATTGGTGAGCGAAATATGATGCTCCAGAAAATATAATGTAACAGCGCGGTACATAGCGCCAGAGTCGATATAGCGGTAGCCTAATATAGCAGCAACCTCTTTTGCCGTAGAACTCTTGCCGCAGGCCGAGTATCCGTCTATCGCGATAACTATTTTTCGCAGGTTCATCAGCAGTCTTTGTGTGGACAGGGAATTGGTTTTCCGGGTTTCAGTTTTTTATGATGCTTCGATGAGCTGCAAGATGAAAAGACAGAACTAAACAAAATCAAAAAGCAAATACAAAGTAATCTTACCATGCGATAAAGGTTATGATTTTTTATCACGTTGATCTCGTAATTGTTCTATCATCAAATGAAAGTCACTCATTTTCATTTTCTTTTTCAAATGAGGAGGCGTATTACGAACGATCTCAAAATAATCCTTCTTCGTTTCAGGAGAATCCACACCAATTCTGTTTGATATCTTTTTCATATGGTAAATCAACTTGAAGGACTTCTATCTCAAAATTAACATTTTTAGAAACGCGATAGGCCATCTGAATAAACTTTCTTCGGGTGCTGAATCCCAAAACATAAATAAAATCCTCATTGGCTTCAAAATAAGAACTCCGATTATTTAAAATATTAACGATTTCATCAGGAGTTATATTAAGATTCCGCATCTCCATGCGATCGATCATCGAAAAATCAATATTAAAAATCATTCAATCAAACGGTTATTCGATGTAAATATATTTAATGAAGCTGAAAGGAAATGGGGTATGTGGGAGCGGGCAGGAATTTCCTTCTGGCCAACCGGAGAGGAAACTATACTTTACAAAATGAAGCCGGTGTTTCCTACCCGGCTTCCGGAAAGGAAGCTATATCTTTCACAGAGTACAAATTAAAAACAGCACCTATATCCGGCTATCGGGGAAAAATGTTCAGGTGAACATCAACAGAAAAAAACAACCGCTAACTTATCAGCCGCTTTTCCGTTATCTTTATCTAGTTGTAAAAAATCTCACCTATGGAAACAAAAGACGAAGGTAAAGCCGAGAAGGCCTTCAAAAGTTTTGGCAAACGCGTTGATGAGTTTATGGTAGAATTTAACGAAGCCAGCGAAAAGCTTCGTAAGGAATTTGAAGTGAAACTCGATGAGCTTAAGGTTTCTGCAGAAAATTTCAGAAAGGAAGCGGAGAACAAAGACCGTTGGAAAGAAGTAGAAGACAACCTGAAAAAAGCGGGCGATGAGTTGGGCAATGCTTTTAAAGCTGCGTTCAAGAAAAAGAATCCCTGATATATATACATCAAAACGTGCGTCCCGGAAAGATTTCGGGACGCACGAAATTTATACCTATATTTTAACAGCCTTCCACTTGCCCTGTCGGAATATAATTATACCGACAATTGCCATCAACGATTCTGCAATAGATATAGCAGCGTATACACCGGTAGGCCCCACCTGCATCCATTTCGCTAAAAAGTAAGCAAACGGAATCTGGAATATCCAGAAGCCAAAGAAACTGATAATGGTAGGCGTGCGTGTATCGCCTGCGCCATTGAACGACTGGTTGATCACCATACCATACGCATAGAATATATAGCCGAGTGAAACAATCTGCAGGCATTGTATACCGTTTTGCAATACTACTTCATCCGTAGAGAAGAAACTCAGTATAGGTCTGGCCATCACAAAGAACAGTACGGTTATAAATCCGAGAAATATCATATTCAACAGTGCTGCCTTCCAAACTGATTTCTCTGCCCGATCGGGCTGGCCGGCTCCCAGGTTCTGCCCTACTAATGTTGCTGCTGCATTCGCCATGCCCCACGCAGGAAGTATAGCAAAAACAATTACGCGTATAGCAATCACATAACCCGCCTGTGCTGTTTTAAAATCAGACATAAGCCGCATTAAGAAAATCCAGCTGGCTGAGCCTATAAGAAATTGTCCTGTAGCACCCGCTCCGACTTCCAGCAGCTTTCTGATGATATCAAATTTTACGGCAATCTTCTGCTGGTATAATTTGATGATACCATTTCCTCTTAACAAATGATATAGCTGGTAACAAACACCTATACCTCTGCCTATATTCGTAGCAATGGCGGCTCCCTTTACACCCAACCCTGGTATTGGCCCAAGACCGAATATAAATATAGGTCCCAGCAGTATATTTAATCCATTGGCCAGTAACAATGAACGCATCGCCAGGGAAGCATCCCCTGCACCTCGGAAAATGGCATTGATAATAAATAGCAGCATGATGGTAATGTTACCGGTGAACATCCATCTTGTATAATCCACATTGTTGGCAATAAGCGTTTCGCTTCCGCCCATCAGTCGTAAAATATCTTCCGAAAAGAATATACCGACTATGCTGATAAGCACTGAAAAGAAGACGCCAAGAATAACAGCCTGCATAGCGGCTGTCTCCGCTGAAGCTATATCTTTTTCACCAACCCTGCGGGCCACCATAGCTGTAGCAGCCATACTTATCCCCATAGCGATCGAGTATATTAATGCTAACACCGACTCGGTAAGACCAATCGTGGAGATAGCATCGTTATCATGCAGCCTGCTTACAAAGTAAATATCCACCAAGGCAAATATGGCCTCCAGCGACATCTCCAATATCATGGGGATGGAAAGAAGAAATATAGCACGATCTATACTTCCGGAAGTATATTCCTGTTGATCGCCTTTTACTGCTTGTTTAAACAGTCGAAAAAAAGAATTGACTTTTTTAGAAAATGACATTGTCATTAAGTTTAGTCGTAAAAAAATAAATACTTGAATAGCTTCATAACGAAGCCACGTAGAAGAATTGCCTGGACGTACCAAACTTAAAATATGAGAAGCATAGGCGTGTCGGGAACCTGTGTAGTTCCGGAATGAAGATACACGAAAAAAATGAAAAAATGTTACGGGAATTGAAGTTGAAAGTAAAAAGCAAAAAGTTAAAAGCAGTTAGTCATTCACTTCTGCTTTCAACTTTCTGCTTTCAGCTTTACTCTACACGACTCTAGTCTTTTTCCACTGTACTGCTTCCACTTACAGAAGATGTAACAGAAGGATTTCCCCTATATAAAACAGAGCTTGCTCCTCCTGCAGTGGCATCGAGATCATCGGATACAGTTACTTTCGCGTGGCTTGCGCCCGATACATCTATATCAGCTGTGCGTACAGGATAATCAAATGCGGAGAATGCAGATGCGCCTGAAACAGTGGCATCTAACTCATCGCCTAAACCATAGAGTCGCAGGCTTGATGCACCTGATATATCCATATTTACTTTGCGATACCCTGCATCGAGCTGACATACTGAAGCGCCTGATAAAATAAAGTCGAGAGTATTATCGCTTTCGAATCCCTTTATAGTGGATACGGTTGCTCCTGAAAAATTTACCGCTGCCAACGCTGGCATCTCAATAGTTATATAGGTATCGTGCTTGCGGTTGGCGTTATCTTCATACTTGATGATAAGCGTGGTTCCGCTTTTATATACTTCGAGATCATCGAGGTTTCTCCGATCTCCTTCTACATGAATGCGAAATATGTTTGATTGCTGTACCGTAATGTGAAATGCACTGCCCATCTCCAGGCGATCGAAATCTACGATCGAGTAATCTTTTTCTTTATCCTGAAGTGGTCCCGGATCTTCGGTATCACATGATGTGAGCACACAGGTTGTTGCAATAAACGTTGCTGTCAAGAGGGTTTGTAATTGCCTGATCATAATGTATAGAGGTTGTTTCCCTCTCAGGACAATTCATTCTTTCGAAACCCCTATGCAGTAAAAACAATTTTCCCTGTCACGCCACAAAAATGGTTTTGATATTCACAAATTCGTGAATGCCATGTTCGTGCAACTCACGTCCATAGCCGGATTTTTTTACGCCACCAAACGGCAGTCGCGCATCGGAGCGCATTAATGAGTTAACAAATACAGAACCCGATTCAACCTCGCGTGCCAATCGTTCGCCACGTTCTATATCTTTTGTCCAAATAGATGCACCCAAACCATAGCGGCTTGCATTTGCCAATGCTATAGCTTCCAGATCAGACTTCGCAGTGATAACGGCTGCGAGCGGACCAAATGTTTCTTCATCAAACGCCTGTATACCGGGCTTTACACTGCTTAATAAAGCTGGTTGAAAATTAGCGCCATTCTTTTTTCCACCGGTGATAAGCTGTGCACCTTGCTTTACCGAATTTTGTAGTTGCTTATCTAATTCGTCTGCAAGGTCAACACGCGCCAGCGGGCCTGTAGTAATATGCTCATCAAACGGATTACCCTGTCGAAGTGCTTCTATACTTTCTTTGAAACGTGCTATAAATTCATCTTTGATTGTATCTAATACTATAAATCGTTTCGCAGCTATACACGATTGCCCTGCATTCTGCATACGCGATTGCGTGGCGATCTTTACTGTCAAGTCAAGATCAGCATCATTCAATACAATGAACGGATCGCTGCCGCCTAATTCGAGTACCGATTTCTTTATATTCTTTCCTGCTATAGCACCCACTTTAGTACCCGCTGTTTCACTTCCCGTAAGTGCTACACCTTGCACGATGGGTGATTCAAGAATATGTTCTACAGCATCACTGTTAATGATGAGTGATTGGAATACACCATCCGGATAACCGGCTTCATGAAAGATCTTCTCGATAGTAGTGGAACATTTTGTAACATTCGAAGCGTGCTTGAGTAAACCAACATTACCGGCAGTAAGCGCTGGTGCTGCGTAACGGAACACTTGCCAGAACGGAAAATTCCATGGCATTATAGCAAGTATGGCTCCTATAGGTTGATACGCTACAAAACTTCGCTGTGCTTCTGTCTTTACTATTCTGTCGGCCAGAAAAGCTTCTGCGTTGTGTGCAAAGTATTCGCAGCCGGCAGCACACTTCTCCACTTCCGCCCGCGACTCTGCGATAATTTTACCCATCTCCCATGTAATCGTCTTCGCATAATCTTCTTTGTTCTTCCGAAGCACCGCAGCAACACGCAGTAACATTTCACTGCGTTGCTTTACTGTAGTCTTTTTCCAGAGACTAAATGCCAGCGCAGCTTTATCAAGCTTGGCTTTAATATCGTGCGCTGTATGCAGGGGGAACTCATCAATTACCGATTGATCGAACGGATGGATGGATTTTAACATAGTGCAGAATATTTACTGGTCAACAATAACCAATATCGCTAAGGTTTCCATTGAATAAAAATTAATGCCAACCACGGTACAGGTGGTTGGCATTCATGTTCAAGCTATCGCTTATAGTTATCGGTTACACGTTAATCGTGTCACATAAATCAATCAAACAGTTCTGCTACGGGTTTACCTGTACATCCACTGGGGATTTTAATATTCAGCAGCATGGAAATAGTTGGCGCTATATCGGTGATGGGATGATAGTGTACGGAAGTACCCTTGCGTATACCCTTACCGTAAAACAGCATCGGCACGTTTGTATCGTACGCATACGGTGAACCATGTGTAGTGCCTTGTATGGAGCCTGAACCAAACCACCCCGGCTCTAACACAAACAAAATATCGCCCGAGCGTTTCGGATGGTAGCCGCGTATAGCAAGACCTTTTATACCTTCATCGTTATAATTACCCTGGCGCAGCACACCTTCGGTATAGTAATTTGCTACACCATCTACGGTCATCAGATATTTACCGATCAATTCAGCCACGATAAACATATCTATACCGGATGCTTTCGGACTTCCCTGAAATGCTTCATGGTTTAAAAAGATCTGGTCGTTGCTAATGTTGGCAATAAGTTTTTTACCGGGGAAATAGCTTGCCAGAAATTCATTCAACTTGGCTTCCGTATAATTATCATTGAAATAACCCGCAGGCATTTTATTGTCCTTCATGTATTGAGGTACATCGGCAACTGCGTGATCGGCCGTGAGGAATAAGGTATAATTTCCGGCACCCACTTCTTTATCAAGCGTCTTCAGCAAGTCGGCAATATCTCTGTCGAGGCGCAGGTATGTATCTTCAACCTCCACGGCATTCGGGCCAACAGCATGCCCTATAGCATCGGTAGTAGAATATGAAATGCAAAGGAAATCGCTAACATCATCTTTACCCATCTTCTCTGACACCAGGGTTGTTTTAGCAAACTCTGTAAGAAAATCGTTGGCAAAGGGAGTCATATAGAGCAGGTCGTAATTTCCGTTTTGCTTGCGCATCTGCGGAAGATCGTATGGAAATGTAGGCTTTGTTTTACCGGCATATTTCTTTTCATACGGAGTATCATCCGGACCGCTCTCGGTATATTGTTCAATCGGCAGTAATGTTTTCCATTGCTGCGAAAGATATTTCTCCGGTAAATTCTGTCCGTTGAATTT
>NZ_DATCSD010000057.1:0-2140 GCF_036568665.1 Ohtaekwangia sp.
GTTTCAAAGGTTTATAAGCAATCAAAGCAGTCATTTCAGAGAAAGCGAGATTCCAGCGCTTGCCCCAAAATTCTTTCAGCGATCGTGATTTATACGGAGCACGAAACAGTTCACGAACATCTACTCCGGATATTCTCCAGAGCGCAGTAGAGACATTCAGTATTCCAAAATGCAGTATGAGACTGAACCCCACAAGCAGGATCAGCTCTTCGAGAAAATATATTTTTACAAATAGTTTAGGTATCTGAAAGGATAAATATACCAGCAGCACTCCGACAATTATCCTGGTAACGCCACGAACTAAAATATCTCCGTAGGATAAAGTTGTCGAAGGGAATTTTTCAAAGAGCACGGGCCGCATCCCGAACCATCCGAGCGCGAAAGCAAGCCATTGTATAAATGTGAGCCTGGGTTTACCGGTATAGGTCTCTACAGCTACAATTGATTTCATGGATAACAATTGCAGGCTGATAATAGCAACCATGCGGTATAGTGCAGATGCCTGCCCGGTGATGACTGTTGCAAACACAACAGACAGGACAGATATTCCCCAGGCAGCCAAGCGTGCTATAGATTTACTTTGAATCGCAGGAAGAAAATATCCCGTCACCAGGATTATCAATCCAAACGATACAATATATACAGTTGTTAAATCCATGCTATGTTGTACAGGAAGGCTGTAAGATAAACGATCGTGAAAAGAATGAACAGGAGAACAAGGGCAGCTTCACCAAGTGTATAGAGCAACCCCTTGGGTGCATTCGTTCGGTCGAAATAGAAAAACTGAATAATTACCCGGGCGAGCCAGTAAAGCCCGATGAATAAGGTGATGTACTTGGCAAGAAAGGAATGATCGAGTAGTTCGTCTGTTCCAATAATGGATATAACACCAAAGCTGAAATTGATTACCAGTATATATCCGGCATATGTCCAGAACATCTGGCGCAACAGCAACGGTATATTTTTAAGGTGTGTGCTCCATTGTAAGAGTTTCGGTATCGCGAGGCTCCCTGCACTCAAGGCTATGTGGCCCAGCCCGCAGAGATATACTATGGTGTGCAACACTTCCTGTTTCATATTTTATCAGATGCTGTAATAATATACCAGAAAAAATACTGCAGAAAAATAAGACCAGAGCATGATGAACAATATATGTATAAACGTTTCGAACTTCTTGTTACGCCATAGCTTGGGCGAGTATACAAAGAACTGAAATAGCAAACGCACGAACCAGAATGCGAAGAGCCCGAGGCAAATGAAATTCCCCAGCGAACTATGAATTAGGTCGGTTGTAAGCGTGAGGCAAAGTATACCCATGAGGAATGCTGTGAACGCTATGAAGAACGTGTGCACCTCCATCATTTGTTTATTGATGAGACTAAGCGTTGATAGCTCCTGTTTCCAATGAAAATAGGCTGGCAGAACAACATGCATCAATGCCAGCAATATCAGCAGACCGCCTGTAATTTTAAGATGTATATCCATGATCTTTTTGCAGAACAAAAGCGGAAATGAAAGGAGTTATTTTTATTTCTTGTTCTGTGATAAAGCCTGCAGCGCTGAAGTTAGCCAGCCATTCACGTTTGGAAAAGAAGTGGAAGACCCCGATAGTATATATCAGAAAATTAGGAACATCGCGCAAGTGCTCAACCACAATGCACTTTCCTTCGTGTTGTAAACTGTTTTGTAGCTGCGCAAGAAATGTAATGCGCTCATCTCTGTTTCGTATCTCGTGTGTGGCAAAAATAGTAAAGATCACATCCGTTGAATTAGCCTGGAGCGGAACAGCTCGCGTAGTAATATGTTCCGTGGAAGAGTCGCATGGGTATAATTTCCGTGCGCGTTTAATCGATACCTCGGTGTGCTTTGTCGGATCGTAAAAATCAAATATCCTGAGGGTAGCGGTTGGGTATCGATGCTGTAATAAATTGCTGGTCTCATCAAACCCTGCGTGAATATTTACTATATGGATATGTTGCGCGATAGAAACAGAATCCAACCAATGTAACGTATAAAGCCCGGAGTAGTCATAAATATAGCATGATACGGCCAGCGAAATAGTGATCGTTGTTGCTATCAGTATAGCCAACAGCATTGGAATGAATGACGTTGGTTGAAGCCACGTTCCGAAACAAAAGAG
>NZ_DATCSD010000058.1:0-31550 GCF_036568665.1 Ohtaekwangia sp.
TCGTCTTCTGAACCATGTATAGCGATGATCGGAATCTCCAGCGGAGCCTCGTGCATAAAGGTATAGTGATACAGGAACTGCAGATCGGCACGCAGAATGTTGATCAGTAATTTCTGTATCTCGGCATCGGGTATATTGCTGCTATCGAGGTGTGGGTACATCTGCACCAGCTCTTCGTCAGAGAGCGTATAGTCTACCTGCTTCTTGTCGTATGCGTCCAGCCCGGACGTTGACGAGATGAACAAAGTCTTTGGTAATGCCAGGTTCTTTCTGCGCAGCTCGCGTGTAATTTCAAATGCCAGCATACCGCCCATGCTGTGGCCGAGGAATATATAGGGCTTGTCTATCAAGAGCGTAATAGCCGGCATAATATCGTGCATAAACGCATTGAAGTCTACATACGGAATTTCTTCCATCTTTCTTCCGCGTCCCGGCATCTCGATCAATACCAGTTCGGTAGTAGCTTCGTCCAGCAGATTTTCCCAACCATTAAACAACGCAGCACTTCCGCCTGCATCGTGGAAACAGAATACACGTGATGTTGCATTCGGATTAGGTTTCGGTATAGTAAACCAGCTTGAGTGCTGATCTTTTGCATGTGCCTTTACACCTGCTTCGCTATAGCCATGATCTTGTGCGGCCAGTACATCGCGCAGATATAGAGCATACTCATGGATGCTCGGGTGCGACCAGAACATACCCACCGGTAATTTTACCGACAAATCTTTTTCAAGAAGATTACGCAACTGCACGGCCATCAGCGAATCAACCCCCATGCCTTTAAACGTCATGGTATTTTTGATTCGTGTTGACGATATCTTGATGATCTTGGATACGTGCTGCGTGAGCATTTGCTCCAGCGCATTTTGCTTATCAGCTTCGAGACTCAGCGTTGCATAGTTCTCCATAAAGTCGAAGCCCACCTTCTTGCCGCTGGCTCCTTCTTTCGCAGCTCTGCGCATGGCGACACCTTGCAAACCTATGATACGCATTACCGGAGTGTTGTCGTAATTAGCAATAGTAATATCGGCACTGAATGTCCATGCATTTTGTGTGTCGCCATATTTTGCCAGCGGGTGGAACACCAGGAAGCCACGCAGCTCACGGCTATAATTCACCGCATCCTGCAACATGATCTGGTCTATCTTCAGGAATTTTACATCCAGAAAATTACCTTCTTCCAATATACTGGTAAGCTGGCCATAGATAGGTTGCAGAAAACTGCTCATCAGGGCCGGGTGTATTTTATACTTGCCGGCTGTGAGGTTTACATTCTTATCGGCTTTGATCGAGAACAACACATTCGGAAACGGACGGTTGCCTACTTTATCAAGACCGGTAAGTTGCTGAAACTGCTGGCCATAGTTAAAGCCTATTGAACGCAACAGGGTATAGTAATTTATACCTTCGGTATAGGCCGGTGCATGATACTCGATCTGATCGAATATTTCGGGAGTATTTATATACTCATTTACAGCGCTTACATTGCCGTGTGCCAGTTGAACCCAGCCCGACTCCTGGTCTTCTTTCTTGAAGATATATACTTCGCCACGCTTCTCGTTATGCAATACCAGTTTTACCTGCAACTCTACACGATCATTTTCAGACAGCTGAATATACTTGGAGAAGTGCAGGCTTTCTACCTGTGCAGGTGTATCCTTGAATACTTCGGATAGAGCTTCGAGTACTATTTCCATATAGCAGGTTACCGGAAGCTTTACCTGGTCTTGTATGAGATGCTCGCGCAGGTACGGAAACTTGCTGAGACTTACAGACGATTCCCAGAAATATACATTGTTCATACCGGCCAACCCGATCTTGCTTCCCAGCAGTGGGTATTTTACGGCTACATCTTTACCGGTTTCCAGTTCTTTGGAGAGGTCTTCTATCTCGTAGCGTTCGCGCTGGAACGGATATACCGGTAAGGTTGCCTGAGGTATAGCGCTGGCATGGTAGAACTTTTTCCAATCTATACTATATCCTTTACTATACAGATCGTTCAGGTTCTTGAGCATGGCTTCCTGCTCCGGGTTGTCGCGTTGCAAGGAAGCTACGGTAATAATTTTCTTCTTGTTGAACTCGGCACATTCGGTAACGGCATTTACCAATACCGGGTGCGGATTCGCTTCGATAAATATAGTGTGCTCGTCTTTCAACAGCTTTTCCATAACGGAAGCAAACTGTACGGTGCCGCGCAGGTTGTCTACCCAATAATCAGCACCCATGTCGGTGCCTGTCATTACTTTGTTATGTACCGTAGAAACAAACGGCACAACGGTAGGTCTGGGCGCCACAGACTGAAGTTCGGCACGCAGCGGTTCTTTTAGCGGATCCATCTGCGGGCTGTGCGAAGCAACATCCACTTTTACCAGGCGGCAGAATAATCCTTTACCTTCCAGTTGCGCGAGCACTTCATCAATAGAAGCTTTATCGCCCGCGAGTACAGTTGATTTAGGACTGTTATTTACGGCTACAGAAAGTTTACCATTATAGGTAGCGGCTACTTTCTCGGCATCTTCACGACTCAATTCGGTTACAGCCATAGCACCACCTTTGCCACTCACTGTTTTCATCAGGCGACTGCGTTCACAAATAATGCGCGCTGCGTCTTCCAGTTTTAATGCACCGGAAATATAGGCGGCTGCTACTTCACCCATGCTATGACCTACTACAGCGCTCGGCTCTATACCCCACGACATCCACAGTTTTGCCAGTGCAATTTGCATCGCACATATAGCAGGCTGTATAACATTGATCTCATTCAGGCGACTCGTTTCTGTTGTAGCATTGATCTGATCGATGAGCGACCAATCGGTAAACGGACGGAAGGCTCTATCGCAGGCTTCTATTGTATCGCGGAATACTTTTTCTTTTACCAGCAGTTCGCGGCCCATGCCAAGCCACTGTGCGCCCTGGCCGGGAAATACAAATACAATTTTCGGATTAGCAACAGGCTTGCATGGCGCTACTTCCATTTCATCTTCCGCAAAACTCTTTAATGCGGCAAGTACCTGCTCGCGTGTTGTGCCGGAGAAAAGATAGCGATGGTCAAACTCGGCTCTGCGCAATGCTGCCGATATACAGATGGCTTTGAATGCTTCTTCATCGGCATGCTCCACTATAGCGATATACCCTTTGGCATAATCTTTCACCGCCTGCGATGATTTGGCAGATATAGGTAAAGTATATATAGCGGAAGAACGATCTTCTGTTACGGTTACTTTTTTAACTGCGCGATATTCTTCCAGTGCAGCGTGTGCATTGGTACCACCCCATCCAAAAGAGTTTACACCTGCCTTGAATGTTTCATCGCCATTTACCGGCCACGCAGTAAGATCGCCCTGAACTTCCAGCTTTAGCGCTTCGAAAGGTATATTGGGATTCGGATTGTTGAAGTTGAGGTTAGGCGGTAATGTTTTATGCTGCATGGCCAGCACTACTTTTATTAACCCGGCTATACCGGCTGTTGCTTCAGTGTGCCCTATATTTGTTTTTACTGAACCTACACGAAGTTTATTTCCGGTTCTGTTCTGTCCGAAGAACTCTCCTATAGCGCGTGCTTCATTCGGATCGCCCAGTTTTGTACCTGTGCCGTGTGCTTCTACATAGTGAACTTCGTGCGGTAATATACCGGCATTGTTGTAAACTGTTTCTAGTAATGAAATCTGTCCTTCGGTGCTCGTAGCCGGAAGTGTATCGTTAAAGCCATTGTTGTTAACAGCGGTTCCGCGAATAACAGCAAAGATCTTGTTGCCATCGCGCTCTGCATCGGAGAGTTTCTTCAGCAACAATACACCGCCACCTTCGCCACGCACAAAACCATCAGCGTCATTATCAAACGTGCTGCATTTACCCTTTACGGAAAGACCACCAAACTGTGTAAGCTCTATATATTTATCCGGATCGAGTATATGGTTAATGCCACCCACGATGGACATTTCTGATTCGTTGTTAATTATACTCTGGCAAGCGAGGTGCAGCGCTACCAGCGAAGCAGAACATCCGGTATCAATTACCAGGCTTGGCCCGGTGAAGCCTAATGCAAAGGATACGCGGTTAGCCACCACGTTGGATGACATACCTACTGCAGAGTGTAACGTTGCTTTCGCATTCTTCGCTTTGCGGTAATGTTCGAAGTCGGTCCAGATGTTGCCGACATATACTCCTACATTTTTACCTTTTATATCGTTGAACGGGATGGTAGAATTTTCCACCGCTTCCCATGAGAGTTCCAACATCAATTTTTGTGACGGACTCATTTCGCTTGCTTCGGCAGGCGATATATTAAAGAACAACGGATCGAAGTGATGAATGTCTGACAGAAGGGAAGCATGGCGTTGTTGTACTTTTCTTTCCGCCATCGGATCGGGATCATAATATTTAGCAGCATCCCAACGTTCTTTAGAAATTTCTGCAATGGTATCTTTTCCGTTCTTGAGTATATCCCAAAACTCATCGAGTGAATTTGCGTTTGGGAACCGGCATGACATTCCAACAATGGCGATTGCTTCCTGGGCGGGAAAATTTGTAACAGATTTCATACTAACAGTTTTAATGGGTGTTAGACAAAGCTACTTCTCACTATATTCAAAGACCGTTCAATTACTTCCAAAAGCTTACTCTGTGTAATATTTTATTGGAAATCGATTTCTAAAAAATGTAGGAGAAAAGATTTTCGCGGCAACACAAAGCCTGTCAATCAATTTTATACTATTGCATGTATTGTATGAAAAATAAAAATACCTACAGCTGGCAGAGTAAATTTTGTTTTCAAGGATAAACTTACATTCGGAAAAATTACCAACAGGTTACTTCCAGGGTATAGATGCCCGGGTATAATTTTTATCAGGCACCTGCATTTCGCTTGCCGGAAGCATACGCAGACGGCAACACTTTATACTCTTCCTTAAAGTATTTCGTGAAGTACTTCGGATTATTAAACCCTACGCGATACGCTACTTCTGATACGGTGAGCTGACTCTTCTCTAATAATTGTGCCGCCTGCTGCAACCGGATAATACGAATAAACTCCAGCGGAGATTTACCTGTGAGCGCGAGTAATTTTTTATAAAGGTGCACGCGACTCATACCCAACTCGTGACTAAGCCCCTCTACCGAAAAGTTAGCGTCCGATATATTGTCTTCCACGCACTTGATGGCACGCTGTATGAGCTTCTCATCCAGCGAAGTAATATTTACATGGCTCGCCTTTACTTCAATCTGTTTACGGAAATCTTTCTGAAAGAGTTCTCGCTGGTGAATGAGATTACGGATTCGTGATTGCAGTATTTCGAAATTGAACGGTTTGGTAATATAGTCATCGGCCCCGGTATCAAACCCTTCCATCTTTTGTTCCTCGGCTGTGCGGGCTGTTAGCAGTATAACGGGTATATGCGAGGTGCGCGTATCGTGCTTTACTTTACGGCAAAACTCTATACCATTCATTTCCGGCATCATAATATCACTTACTATCAGGTCGGGTAATATAGCCGTAGCCTGCGTCCACGCCTCTTTGCCATTGCGTGCTTCGGCAATGCGATAGTCCAGGCGCAGGTTATCTTTCAGATAGAAACGGAAGTCTTCATTGTCTTCCACTAATAAAAGCGTTGGAACATCAATTTGTTTGCTCTCGTCCCACACCGGCACCGTTGCTTCGGTCTTGGCCGCTATAGCAGGTACTTCGTGTGTTACTTCACGCATCGGTATCTGCACGGTAAAGCAGCTTCCTTTCCCCTCTTCACTCTGCACCGCTACCGTGCCGCCATGTACACGCACAAACTCTTTTGTTATCGAGAGACCTATACCGCTGCCCTGGTTTACCATGCTACCCGGCAAGTCATTTTGAAAGAAGCGCTCGAATATTTTCTCCTGCTTATCGGCAGGTATACCTATACCGGTATCTTTTACCTTTAGTTCGAGCCATCGTCCGTCTTCCCGCGCAAGCTCCTGCAGTTCTACTGTTACACTTCCGTGCTCGGGAGTAAATTTGAATGCGTTCGAGAGCAGGTTGAGCAGTATCTTTTCAAGCTTGTCCTGGTCAAATATAGTTTCAAGTGATTCGATAGAAGTTCTAAAATCGAGGTGTATATCTTTTTTCTCGGAGAGATCGGAGAATGAAAAAGTGGTTTCGCGTATAAACTGGATAATGTCTCCTTCAAAAGGTATAAATTTTATTTCCTGTACTTCCAGCTTTCTGAAATCGAGCAATTGATTTACCAGGTTCAATAATCGCTTGGCATTGCGATGAATCAACTGGAATTGTCCGCGCTGATCTTCCTGCGCAGCTTTCATCAATTTTTCGATCGGTGTTAATATCAGCGTAAGCGGGGTACGAAACTCATGACTCACGTTGGTGAAGAACTTGAGCTTCATCATATCCAGCTCGTGCATGCGCTGCGCTTCCTGGCGTTCCTGTTCAATGGCGAACTTGAGGCGCTCCCGTTGCTGAATAAGCTTGCGCGTAACGAGCAATGCCGCCATCACGGTCAGTATATATAGTATAAAAGCTGTTTTTGTTTTCCAGAAAGGCGGAAGGATAATAATCTTTAACGCAGCACCATCATCGTTCCATACCCCATCGTTGTTAGAGGCTTTTACACGCAAGGTATACTCGCCCGGATCGAGGTTGGTAAATGTAAGACGTCTGGAACGACCATCGGTAAAAAGCCAGTCGTTGCTGAAGCCTTCCAGTATATATTTATAACGACACTTGCCGGGCAGAAAAAAAGTTAACGCGGAAAATTCTATGGAAAAAACATTATCACTGTGCTTGAGTGTAATTTCTTTGGTTTGAGTGATCGATGTCTCCAGTACGCGATTGCCTTTTATCTCCTCGCCTATTTTTACTTCACGGTTAAAGATCTGCAAGCCGGTAAATTTCACTACCGGCTTAACATCATTTACATGTATGTCTTCTGGTTTGAATAAATTAAAACCATTGGCGCCTCCAAAAACGAGTTCGCCTTTTCGTGTTTTAAAAGCAGCCCCTTCGTTGAATTGCATACCCTGTAAACCATCGGCTTCATCGTAGTTCTTGAACTTTAACGAAGTGATAGTGCCTTGTGCATCGCGGGCTATTTGTAAGTTCGTTAATCCATTGGGTGTACCTAACCATAAATTACCGCTGTTATCTTTCAGCATGGTAATTATACTGTTGTGCGGCATGCCGTCTTCTTCGCGCAACACACGAAACGTTTTTGTTTTCTTATCAAAAATATTGAGTCCTTCTTTTGTGCCGATCCAGATCGCTCCTTTACCATCGTCTAATATACCGAACACATTGTTGTGACTAAGGCTGTTCTTGTTATTGATGTCGTTGAGAAATTGTGTGAACTGCCCGGTTTTACGATCGTATCGATCCATACCATAGCCGGTGCCAATCCATATAGTATGCTCGGTATCTTCTACAATAACCGGTATATAGGTTGAATGAACTGAGTTCGGGATTCCGGGGCGATAGTGCCTGAATGTTCCGGTGTTTCTGTCGAGTATATCTATACCGGCTGTAAGTGTACCGATCCATAGCTGGCGTTGCGAGTCTTCAAAGATCTCCCATATACTGTCATCGCTCAAACTCTTCGGATCGTCTGAATGTCTATAGCGGATAAATTTTTTACCATCAAAACAGTTAAGACCTCCGTAATACGTACCGATCCATAATTTACCGTAGCTATCAAAACATAAACTTACAATCACATTATTGCTGAGGCTGCCCGGATCATTGGGGTTATGCAGGTATTGTGTAAAGCGATCGTTCTTACGATCGTAGCAAATTAGTCCGCCACCATTGGTACCAATCCATAAATTACCATGACTATCTTCTGCAAAACTGTTGATGTCGTTGAAAGGAAGACTGGCTGGCCTTCTGTTTTCATGACGGAATAATCCGAAGCGAATCACATCTTCGTGATAAAAGTTTATGCCGCGTTTATAGGTTCCTATCCAGATAAAACCATCGTAATCTTTATAGATAGTTTGTATACTGTTCTGGCTAAGACTTTTGTCATCGTCCTGGTTATGCAATATATAGCGTACCGAAAAATCGCGCTTGTCTATCAGATTTACACCACCATGATCGGTAGCAACCCATATTAACCCTTTGTTGTCTTCTACCACACCGCGCACTATATCGGTATTGAGTTTTACTTCCCCCGCGTTTTTACCAAAGGAGGTGAGGGATTGGGTATCGACATCGAAGAGAAAAACTCCTTTTGTATTATTGTCGGTAAGATATATCCATACATCGCGTTCGGAATCTACCATCAGCGAGTAGTTGAATAATTCTTTTTTATATCGCTTTTGCAGTGTTCGGTTCCTGTAAATTACCCGGTGTGTTTTTATATCCAGTTTTTCCAGCACGCCATCGCGGTGCATGATCCATACATTGCCCGCGCGATCGTCTGCTACAGCATACACCTGCGATGTAGAGATGCGTGTTGTATCGGTTTCACTGGCGGGTATAATTATAGCTTTACCGACAGTTCTGTTATACTGAAATAACCCCTGCGATGCATGCAGGAACCAGTAATTCTGTTGTTGGTCTTTTACTATATCCGTGATGATGCCTTCCGGCATACCGAATTTGCGAAGCATACTGCCAGCACTGCGAATGAAACTTTCGGAGGCGGGATCATATATATCTATACCTATATAGGTGGTCGCCCATATATTTCCATCCGGATCTTCAAAGAGTTTGAATATATCGTTATCGGCTATGGTGGTAGTATCGCTCGGATTATTGCGGAAAACTTTCACCACGTTGCCATCGTAGCGGTTCAGTCCGGAGATGCTGCCGATCCACACAAAACCTTGCGAATCTTTTAAAAAACATTTTACCTGGCTGTTCGATAACCCCTGGCCTATATCCAGATGCGAAAAACGGTATTGGCCTGTTTGCGCAACAAGTTGTTGTGCAAAAGTCAATACAATAAAAAAGCAAAAAAGGGTTTTATTCTTAAACATGCGTTTCAGGTTCCGGTCGCATGTAAAATATAAAGAATTAAACGCCTATACAATCACCTGACTGTAGAGAATGTTGAAGAAGTTTTTCTTGCTAAAGCAAAGATTTTGTTTTAAAGATCGGTGATCGGATTATACTTCGGCACCAGCGTTTTCATTACACTCCACGCAACCAGATACGCCACCGAACAAACGGTGAACATAATGGTATACCCTGTTTCGATGTGCCCCAATGCTTTATAGTGATCGAACAATGCACCGCCTGTTTTGGTAAGAATTACCGCGCCCAATCCGCCAGCCATACCCCCTATACCTACTACAGATCCCACTGCTTTTTTGGGAAACATGTCTGATACCGTAGTAAATATATTGGCACTCCACGCCTGGTGTGCAGAGGCTCCTATACCAATAATAAGTACCGGCAACCAATAGCTTATAGAGCCGAGTGGCTGCGCTGCGAGTATAAGTAAGGGGAACATAGCGATAACGAGCATCGCGCGCATGCGACCATCATATACTACATATCCTTTTTTGATGAAGTACATCGGGAACCATCCGCCACCTATACTGCCGACCATCGCCAGGGTATATAATAAAGTCAACGGCAGGGTTACTGCTTTATCTACAATACCATATTGCGCTTTGAGATAGGCCGGCAACCAGAAGAGAAAGAACCACCATACACCATCGGTCATAAATTTACCAAAGGCAAATGCCCATGTCTGTTTATAACCGAGCAGACGAACCCACGATACTTTTTCGATTTTCTCTTCGGTAGTTTGTTTCGCCTGGCGATCTTCATCGCTGTTGATATAGGCGAACTCTTGTGCGGAGAGTCGTTTTTGTCTTTCCGGTTTCTCGTAGAATATAAACCAGAAGAACATCCACAAAAATCCGATAGCACCTATAATAATAAAGGCAGCTTCCCATCCCCAGTGAAGGTATATCCACGGCACGGTGAGTGGTGCCAGTATAGCCCCAATATTTGCGCCCGAGTTAAATATACCGGTAGCCAGCGAACGCTCGCGTTTCGGAAAATACTCTGCTATAGCTTTTATAGCGGCCGGAAAGTTACCGGCTTCACCAAATGCGAGCACGGCTCGCGAAAACATAAAGCCCGCTACAGAAACTGACACTGCTCCTATACCAGCCAGCGCCAGTATAGAGGCTAAGCTTGTGCCTACCGGTATGGCTACTGCATGAACGATCGCACCGACCGACCAGATAATAATAGCCCAGCCATATCCCCACTTGGTATCGAGCTTATCGATAATGCGGCCAGCGAGCAACATCGATATAGCATACGTAAACTGAAATACAGCCGTGATGTTAGCATAGTCGCTGTTCGTCCAGCCGAAAATCTCTTCGAGCCTGGGTTGCAACAAACTCAGCACTTGCCGGTCGAGATAATTAATCGTTGTTGCAAAGAACACCAGTGCACAGATCGTCCACCGATATTTACCAATGGTCTGGCCAATGTTTTGAAAATTCTCCACAGTATATTGAGGTTTGGTTGTCATATATAGGGGCGTAGATTGTTTGATAATTACATATACTATGCTTTCGTTCGCAGCTTCTGTACGAGACTTAAAGCTTCGCGTATGTTATTTTCCAGCAGCGCCCAGTTTTTAGAGGCCAGTATATCTTTGGTAAATAACTGCGAGCCCATGCCTACACACATAGCGCCCGCGCTGAACCATGCCGAAAGATTTTTCTCATTGGGTTCGACTCCCCCGGTAATCATGAGTTGCAGATCGGGCACCACCGGCATAATAGCCGATACAAAGCCTGGCCCCAGCACTGAACCGGGAAATACCTTGATCACCTGCGCACCGTTTTCTTTCGCAGTTACAATTTCTGTAAGTGTAGCACAGCCCGGCATCCAGAGTATATTATGGGCGTTACATACTTCGGCCATCTCGAGCTTGAGTATAGGCGATATAATAAAGTCAGCACCGGCATCTATAAATTTCTTTGTGGTAGCACCATCGAGCACGGTACCTATACCGATCATCAGCTCCGGATATTTTGCACGATTTTTTATGAGATGTGTAAATACCTCGAAAGAATTTTTCTTGCGATTGGTAAATTCAAATACCCGCACCCCTCCGCGATAGGCAGCCTCAATTACCTGCTGCGCTTCCTCCGCGTTATCGTGCGTAAACAGCGGCACCACCCCGGTGCGCTTCATCGTATCTACTATCTGCTCGTTCGTAAATTTCATATACTATATCTTTTTAAAATTCCCCCCAACTCCCCCATCATCAAACTATATATCTATTGAACCTCAAACTTAAATCTACAACCTTGAACTTTAAACATTGAACCTTAAACTATAAACCGTACTTACCTCAACAATTTACCAACATTCTCCCCCTTCACCAGTTGCTCTACCTCGTCCGTTGTAACAATATTTACATCGCCTTCTATAGAATGCTTCAATACACTGGCGGCTGTTGCAAACTCCAATGAATCGCTATCGCTTTTACCCGAAAGTATACCATAGATCAGGCCCGCCATATAGGCATCGCCTCCACCTACACGATCTACGATATGTGTCATATCATATTCGCGCGACTGCAGCAACGCTTTGCCATTCCATAATAAACCGGTGAGCTTATTGTGCGATGAGCTTACAGAGTCGCGCACGGTAGTGGAAATCTTTGTTGTGGCAGGATACGCTTTCTTAAACGACTCACAGGCTGCTTCGAAAGTATTGCCTGTTACTCCCACGCAATTTTCCATATCGGTTATACCCGCTATAATTACCTGGGTGGATGCGATGAGCTCCGGCATAATATCGCGTGCGGTCTTTCCGTATTGCCAGAGATTTCTTCTATAGTTAATATCTCCGGATATAGTGATATTCAGCTTACGTGCAGCCTGTATAGCTTCCCTGCACACATCAGCAGCACCTTGCGATATAGCAGGCGTTATACCCGTCCAGTGAAACCAGTCGGCACCCTTCAGTACATTTTCCCAATGAATCATGCCCGGCTTGATATGCGCGAAGGCCGAGTCAAATCGATCGTATACAATCCGCGATGCGCGCTGCATCGAACCATTCTCCAGGAAATATATACCCATGCGTTCCGGACCGTATACTATATATTGTGTATCTACACCATAGCGCTTCAATGTTTGCGTAGCCGCTTTACCCAAATCGTTATCCGGAAAACGCGTTACGTGCGCAGCACTCACACCAAAATGACTAAGTGATGCTGCTACATTTGCTTCCGAGCCTGCATAAAGTGCCTTAAAACTTTCGGCCTGCGTAAAGCGTGCAAACCCTGGTGTAGATAACCGCAGCATGATCTCTCCGAGGGTGATAACTCTTTTATTCATTCGTTTTTAATTCTTGTTAGAGAAGTCAGTAAAGTCCGGAAGCCGGGGAGTCTGCAAGTAAACGCTGCTGCGCAGGTTGTCAAAATCCAGAGTATATATACCTTCACTGTCGCAGTATTTATACTTTATCTTTACCTTAATCTGTATTCTCCTTTCAAACTATATCTATGCTTTCTTATTTCAATTTGATTGCTACTACATCAACCATCTCACTTAGCAGCTTCCGGACTTCCCGTCTCTCAAAACTAAACACCAGCAAATGCACTAAACCCGCCATCTACCGGCACTACTATACCCGATACAAACTTGGACGCATCGGAGCATAGCCAGAGTAATGTACCGTTCAGTTCATCAGCCTCACCAAATCGTCCGAAGGGTGTGCTGCGAATGATGGATTCACCGCGCGGAGTTAAACTTCCATCGGTGTTGGTAAGCAATGTTCTGTTTTGCTCGGTAAGAAAAAAACCGGGGGCTATAGCATTTACGCGAATGCCTGCGCCAAACTTCTTAGCCATTTCTACCGCCAGCCACTGCGTTAGATTACTGATAGCCGCTTTCGCAGCCGAGTAACCTACCACGCGCGTGAGCGGACGGAAGGCTGTCATGGAAGATATATTGATAATTATACCTTGCTTTTTCTCTACCATCACTTCACCAAATATCTGCGAAGGCAACACCGTGCCTGTGAGATTAAGGTCTACTACTTTCTGAAAATCATCGATGCGCAGATCGAGAAAATTTTTATCCGGCATAATCGTAGCCCCGGGCATATTTCCTCCGGCCCCATTTACCAGTATATCTATACTCCCGAATTGTTCGAGTATATATTTACGTGCTTCCTTCAGCGATTGCTCCTGCAGTACATCGGCTGATATACCGATGGCTGTACCGCCCGATTTTTTTATCTCGGCCGCCAATGCATCGGCTGCATCTTTTCTGCGACCGAGTATGGCTACTTTAACGCCCGCCTGTGCCAGTGCTTTGCTCATGGCACTTCCCAACACACCTGTGCCGCCCGTTACAACGGCTACTCTGTTGGTTAAATTAAACAGTTGTTCTATATACATGTGATCATCAAAAATTAACAGCCTGTCTTTTCCGGTTACTCTCGTAGCAGGCTTCTATCAGGCGGATAACTTCGCGCGATTCTTCCGGCTTCACTGCGAGTGGTTTATTTTCACGAATAGCTTCGAATACATTCTGGTAAAAGGCGAGATAATTACCCGCTACCGTTTCGATCGTTCCTTCTACATGAACTCCCTGCACGGTGGAATTTAGTTTTCCCCAATAGAGTTTATCTTCAACGCCCCATCCGGCACTGCCGGGTATCTTTCCTTCTTTCAATGCCTGCTCCTGCGGATCTATACCATACTTGACAAACGATCCTTCTGTTCCATGTATAGTATATCTCGGCCCCTGTTCACGAACCAGGTAACTCGATTTTACAATAACATGAAAGCCCTTGTAGTATAAGCGTATGTCATAGTAATCATCCACTTTACCGTTAGGTCGCTGTATACCGATGCGCGCATCTACTTCGCTGGGGTTGCCTACGAGGTTTATTACCTGATCGAGCATGTGCGAACCGAGATTATAGAGTATACCGGTGCCTCTTCCGCTTTCTTCTTTCCAGGTGTTGGCTTCTATATAGTTTCGAAAGCGATCGTAGTGTACTTCTATCTCGGCTATTTTTCCCACGAGGTTGGCGGCCACTACTTTCTTTAGCGTCATGAAGTCGCCATCAAAGCGTCTGCTCTGAAAAACCGTGAGTATTTTATTGTGGCGTTTTGCCAAGGCGATCAACTGATCCGCTTCTGCTGTCGTTACGGTAAAAGGTTTTTCTACAATTACATGCTTGCCTGCTTCGAGCGCGCGCGTTACAAACTCAACATGCGTATCGTTTGGTGTGTTGACTACGATCAGTTCAATCGCGCTATCAGCAAAAACTTTATCAACGTTATCGACAATGGTAACTTGTGGATATCGTGCCGCAGCATGTCTGCTTTTTCGTTGCACGATGGTGTGCAGTAAAAATCGGGGATGAGCGGCAATCAGCGGAGCATGAAATACTTCTCCTGACATTCCATACGAGAGCAAGGCTGTGTTAATGGGTGTTGTCATGCTATAGCGCGATCGGTTTATTACTTAGGAGAGACGTCTTTACCTGCTTTATCCCCTGAAGAGCGCGCGAAACATTGTGCTCTATTTTTACCCAATCCTTCACGGCAACATCTTCTTTATTGAATAAAGATTCTCCTAACCTAACACATAATGCGCCTGCATGAAACCAACGCTTCAGATTATTTTCAGATAATGTAACACCACCGGAAGGAATACACGAGAGAGCAGGATATGCACGGGTTACTTCGCGAAGAAAATCGGGGCCAAGAATATTTCCCGGCACGATGCTGATAACGGAAGCACCGAGTTCGCATGCAAGAGCAGCATCGTTTAAGGTGGTGCATCCGGGCATCCACACGACTTGATTTTCATGACACACCTGTGCCATCTCTTTGTGCAGAAAAGGGGATGCTATAAATTGAGCACCCGCCTTTATATACCGATGTGCCTGTGTAGCATCAAGCACGGTACCTCCTCCCATAATCACATTCATATTGCGGGCTTGTTCTGCCAGCCAAGCGAACATACGCAGCCCGCGGGCATCGCGCTGATGCGTAAATTCAAACACACGGCAATTACAACGCTCCAGAATTTTTATGGCCTGCAACACTATATCTATATCCTGGTGACTAAAAAATGGAATGGCACCGTTTTCTTTCAACAGATTAAGAAGTTCGTCTTGTGTTGTCAGGGTTTGGTGCATGTTAATTATTAATTTGGTATCGGAGTTTTTTAATTATCAAAAGTGTGTATCTTGCGCAATCGATTGCGCAAGATACGTGATTTATCAATATGTCAAACAGATTTCTGAAAATTCATCCGTCTGATAATGTCTATGTAGCATTGACAGACCTTAAGGCAGGAGAAAAACTCACCTTAAATGGAGGAACGTCACTCACACTGGCAGATGATGTTCCGGCCAAACACAAATTCCTTGAGAAGCCTCTTCAACCGGAAGAAGAAGTGATCATGTATGGAACGGTGGTTGGCAAAGCTCTCTCTCCGATCAAAGAAGGTGGCGTGATCGGCACGCACAACATCAAACACAAAGCAGCGCCTTATTCCGGACGTACAAAAAGTTATCAGTGGACGCCACCGGATGTTTCGAAATTCAAGAACAAAACCTTCATGGGTTATCATCGTGCTGACGGGCAAGTGGGCACTGCAAACTATTGGTTGGTAATTCCCCTGGTGTTCTGCGAAAACAGAAATGTAGAAGTGATCAGCAAAGCTTTCATCGAAGAGCTTGGCTTTAGTAAACCGGATGCCTATAAAAGTTATGTGCATGAACTGGTGAGCCTGTATAAAGATGGCAAAGCAGAGCAGATCTCTTCTGTTACTTTTCAACCCACTGTATCGAACGGGCACTCCCGTATATTCAAGAATATAGATGGTATAAAATTCCTCACACACCAGGGTGGTTGTGGCGGCACACGCCAGGATTCACAAACCTTGTGTACACTGCTCGCGGGCTATATTCACAATCCAAATGTTGCCGGTGCAACAGTACTCAGTTTAGGTTGCCAGAATGCTGAAGTTAAAACACTTCGTGAAAAACTACAGGCACTTGATCCGAAAGGCAGCAAGCCTGTTTTCATTCTTGATCAGCAACAGTCCGGCACAGAGCAAGAGTTGCTTACACAAGCTATACAAAAAACATTCTTTGCATTGGTGGAAGCCGACAAGATTGAACGCAAACCTGCACCACTCAATAAACTGGTTGTAGGCTTGAAGTGTGGTGGCTCTGATGGTTTCTCCGGTATATCTGCTAACCCGGCTATTGGTCACACATCCGACTTGCTTGTTACACTGGGAGGAAGCACTATACTCTCGGAGTTTCCGGAGTTGTGTGGTGTTGAACAGGAACTGATCAACCGCTGCGAAGATGATAAAGCCGGTGAGCTCTTCATTAAACTGATGCGCACATATTCCAGCGCTGCTGAATCTGTAGGTTCAGGTTTCGATATGAATCCTTCTCCGGGAAATATCAAGGACGGTTTGATTACCGATGCCATTAAATCAGCAGGTGCTGCAAAGAAAGGCGGAACCGCTCCGGTTGCTGATGTACTGCAGTATGCAGAGTATATCAAGAAGCCCGGACTTAACTTGTTATGCACACCGGGTAATGATGTAGAGAGTACCACCGGAACAACCGGGTCGGGTGCACAGATTATTCTGTTTACTACCGGTCTCGGCACACCAACCGGCAACCCGGTATCGCAGGTAGTAAAGATCTCTACGAACTCGAAGCTTGCTGAACGCATGCCCGACATCATCGACTACGATACAGGCGGAATCATTTCAGGTAAAAAAACGATCGAACAGGAAGGTGAAGACATCCTGGATTTCATCATCGAGATTGCCAGCGGTCGTGTAACAGCCAAAGCTGTAGACCTCAATCAGGACGATTTCATCCCGTGGAAACGGGGAGTCTCTTTGTAGGAAAAGATCATTTCAAACGTTTTAGAAAGGGGATTAAAATTAATCCCCTTTTTATTTGTACTCATTCTAAATAGACTAATACCTTTGCGTCTGTTTGAAATAAGTCTAAATAAACATGATCGCTCCTCTACAAAAAAATCTCTTCACCCTTATCCTTACGCTTTTAAGTCTTTCGGCTTTTGCACAGACCGGCACCATAAAAGGTGTTGTGCGCACCAGTGACGGACAGCCCGCTCCTTTTGTAAATGTTGCTCTCAAAGAGATCAACAAAGGCACCACAACATCGGAAGACGGATCTTTTACTTTCAAAAATGTGAAGGCCGGAAGCTATACGTTGATCACAACCTTTGTTGGCTTTCAACCACAGGAGAAACAAGTAACGGTTACAAGCGGTGAAGTAACGAACAGCGACTTTACATTATCCGAAAGCTCTGAGCAACTGGAAGAGATTGTAGTAAGCGATACACGCACGCTCAATGAAAAGACAGTAGATATAGGTAAATCCGGCATCAAGCCGATGGACTTACCACAAAGCACAATTGTTATTGATAAGACTATATTAGATAACCAGCAGGTTGGACGCATCAGTGATGTACTTGCCAACGCCAGCGGTATATATCTGATGGGTACAACGGGCGGGGTACAGGAAGAAATTGCCGGACGCGGTTTCAGCTATGGCAGCAGCAATACGTTTAAGAATGGCGTTCGCTATAACAACGCTGTAATGCCGGAAGTAACCGGACTTGAGCGCGTAGAAATTCTGAAAGGAAGCGCTGCTATACTATATGGTAACGTAACAGCCGGCGGTGTATTAAACCTGGTAACAAAGAAACCGAAATTTCAGAATGGTGGCGAGCTTTCATTCCGCACAGGAAGCTACGATTTCTACAAACCATCGTTTGATGTGTATGGCGCACTGAACAACAGCAACAAAGTAGCGTATCGCCTGAACAGCAGCTATGAAAACTCCAGAAGCTTCCGCGACAACGTGAAGGCTGAGCGCATTTACTTCAATCCTTCTTTCCTGATCAAAGCAGGTAAAAAGACTGAGATATTAGTAGAGGGCGATTACCTGAATGACAAACGTACTTTGGATTATGGAACGGGTTCTGTAAACTATGTTGTAGCCGATATACCACGCAGCCGTTTCCTCGGGGCAAGCTGGTCGTACTATAACACCATACAGAAAAGCGCTACCATCACCGTTACGCATGCCTTGAATGATAGCTGGGCATTGAACGGTATAGTATCGTACCAAGGCTATAACAATGATCTCTTCGGTACAACACGCCCGAATGCATCCAGTCAATTAGTAGCGACCGATGGAACATGGGTACGTGGCTTGCAGCGTAGCGGTACCGATCAGGATTACTATATAGGCCAGGTAAATCTTACCGGTAAATTTTCTACGGGCTCTGTTAAGCACCAGGTATTAATTGGCGCTGATCAGGATAAATATGACAACACAGCTCAGGCGTATACCTACGCGAATCCGATCGCTTCCAACAAAAATGTATACGATACAATCAATATATATGATCTGTCTAAATACCAGCAACGCACCGATATACCAGCACTTACACTTTCGAGCACTACAAAAAATCCATTGAACCGCACCGGTGTATATGTACAAGACCTTGTAAGCATCCTGGAGAATCTGAAATTCCTGGCAGGTGTTCGCTATAGCTATATGGAATCTGAAACAGCAAATGTCAAGAGCTACGATGATGCCTTCAGTCCACGACTCGGTGTAGTATATCAGCCAACGAAAGATATGTCGGTGTTTGCCAGCTATGCCAATTCTTTTACACTCAACACCGGTCTTGATATAAACAACAATCGCCTTGCTCCTTCTTTTATTGATCAATATGAAGTAGGTGTTAAGAACGAACTCTTCAAAGGACTTGTATCGGCCAACGTAACAGCATACAAGATCGTGAACAGCAACCTGGCACAATCGGTATTGGTACAGGATATACCGGCTGATGCTGTGAACAAAACCAATCCGCAGGAACTGGCAGGTGAAGTTACCAGCAAAGGTATAGAGCTCGACATTATGAGCAGACCGATTAATGGCATATCGTTCATTGCCGGCTATAGCTATAATGACACACGCTATACCAAAAGCTCACAGTATATCGATAACAGCCGCCTGCGCTACAATCCGCAGCATACGGCCAATGCAAGTATCTTCTATACATTCACCAATCCGCTGTTGAAAAACTTTAATGTAGGCTTTACCAGTTTCTATGTAGGCAATCGCGTAGCCGGAAGATCAACGCGTACAACCGTAACGAACGATACGTATAAACTGATGACGCTGCCGGATTATTTCCTGTTCGACTTTTCAGCAGGCTATAACTGGAACAATGTATCGCTGCGCGCTAAAGTATCAAACCTGTTCAACCAGTTGAGCTATAACGTGCACGATGATAACAGCGTGAACCCGATAGCACCGCGCATGTTCTCGGCAACCGTATCCTATAAATGGTAAATAGAAACGCTCCATATCGCATCAAACAAGCCACTGGTATACCAGTGGCTTACGCATTTTATATATACCCGGCATTCAATCATTTTGCACTCGCATGAAAAACTTCTGGAGAAATATACACCTGTACCTGGGCCTGGCAGCAGGCATCGTTATTATGATAACCTGCTTTACAGGAGCAACACTGGTATTTGAAAAAGAATGGCAACAACTGATATACCCGGAGCGCTATACGGTTACGCCCGGTGAGAAACGTATATCGCTTGATGAAACTGCTATAGCTTTTCAAAAGAATCACAAAGGAGCATCTGTTACCGGGATAAAAATATATAGTGATCCGACCCGTTCATTGGAACTCTCCTATAGCGAAGAGAAAAAACACGAGGGTAAAAAAGACGGAAAGAAAGCTGATGGCGATAAAGAAAAATCGCACAAAGAGCATGGCAAGAAAGAAGAGGGCAAGAAACCAGAAGCCGGTAAAGGTGCCGGTGGTGGCAGCCAGGCTTTTGTAAATCCCTATACCGGTGAACTCATCAGTCTATATACCTATCGCAATACATTTTTCTTTACCATGTTCTCGCTGCATCGCTGGTTATTGGCGGGCGATATCGGTAAACTCATTGTAGGCATCAGCACCAGTATATTTCTGTTCATCATTATTACCGGCATTATACTCTGGTGGCCCAAGACAAAAGCCAAACTCAAACAACACCTTACCGTGAAGTGGGCCGGATGGAAACGCATCAATCACGACCTGCATATCGTAATTGGTTTTTATACCTGCATCTTCTTGTTCGCTTTTGCTTTTACTGGCCTGGCATGGTCTTTCGAGTGGTTTAACAATGGTATATATTGGATAACCGGAACCGAAAACAAACGTCCGGAGCCTCCGGCTTCAATCGCTGTTGCCGGCACAACGATAACTTTTGATCAGGTATATACTGCTATTAAACAGCAGGCACCGGAAGCAGCATACTATACGCTGAACAAACCGAAAGATTCTACCGCTGCGTATGCCGTAACCGTTATGCCGCTTAATCCTGTTCACGAAAAAGCTTCCGACCAATATTTCTTTGATCAGTATACCGGGCAATTACTCGGCACAGCACTCTATAAAGACCGTAACCTCGGCCAACGGGTGCGTGGTATATTTTATCCTATACATGTGGGCTCCATTGGTGGTGTGCCCGGAAGGATCATAGCATTTCTCTCCTGTATAGCAGGTGTAACGTTTCCTGTAACAGGAGTAATCCTCTGGATTAACCGACTCAATAAGAAAAAGAAGAAAGCGAAGAAAAAGGAAAGTAGATCGGCAAAACCGGCTGCGCAGAAAGAAGCGCTGGCTGTTTGAGTACGGGCTTTATCCGTTACAGGTTAATCGTTATCAGGATTAACGATTAACTTGTAACGAATAAAGAGTCCTAATTCTTTACAAGGGACACGCCTCTCTGTTTTACAATACCTCCACATGCTCTATATCGTAGCATTTCAGCACATCTGAATTACGTACGAATACCCATTCAGCGCTGCTTGCTCTGAGAAGATTTTTGTAAACGAAGTGAAGGTCCGGTACAGCACAGTTTACGAATACGTTCATCAGCTTTCCAATCGAAAACAGTATACTGCTTCTGTGCGATGGCAGAAACAGCAAACAGACAAAATATACCGATAACTATATTTCTCACCAGTAGTTTATACTAAAAACTCCTGACGGATCGGATTAAAGCTATCGATCAGCCTTACTTCTTTTGTGAGCAACTGAATAGTATGTTTCTTGTTAGAAGGAACGCAGAACATATCGCCTGCTTTCAAGCGCTGATCAGGTTCTCCTTCGCAGAAGAATATAATTTCACCTGATGCTACATAAGTAGTTTGCTCGTGCACATGACTATGCGGTGGCTCAGGCTCGCTCCACGGACCATTGGTAAAATCGATCACCACCATCATCAGATTCTCTGCATGAATGAGTTTCCGCTCTACACCTTCTTTTACTTTCGTTACCGTTGCTTCACTGGATTTTAGTACTGGCATTGTTTAATAATTTGTTTCCCACAGATTTCACAGAATAACACAGATAAACACCGCTTGCTTTCGGCTAACGAATAACTGCTAACGACTAACCGCCTTCCAATCCCCCAGCACCTTATCCACGGTATACTGCTGTGCCTCTTCGTCTGTAAGCTGGTGCGACCATGATACGCGTGATGGTATATTTGCTCCAGGACCTTGTGATTTATACTCTGCATAGAAAGATGTTTTCTCTGCGTCTGCTTTTTCCCAGTTGTGCCATCCCTCCGGTTTAATTTGTTTGTCCAGGTAGCAGCGTATAAAAACCGTTTTTGCAAAAGGTCTCCACGGGCGGCCGAGGTAAAACGAACCGGCTGGAGCATCTCCGGTAATTTTACAATCGATAAATACAAAACCATAAGGCGTTGTCTCCAACGTAGAGGCTGCTGTAACATAGCCATTGTTTTTGCAGAAGATGGTACAATGATCAAACACTGCGGTTGACCATCCGAAGATAAAATCAACAGTACCTTCAATATAGCAATCTTTATAGTATTGGCGACTCTTTTCTCCATGCGGATAAAGGGTATCCTGGTTGCCCAGGAAACGACAATTTGTAAATGTAACCCGATCGCCATCGATCCTTACTGCGACAGCCTGCCCTACAGGTCCGGCAGAATTTTGGAATGTGATATTCTCTGCTGTGAAGTCATCACCAAAAACAAAAAATGACGATGAACCGGTTGTGCCCATCTCTTCTCCGAAGCGATTCTTTTTCTGTGCAAAATCATCAAATGTCACAATGGTTTTGAGTACATCCTCTCCTACCAGTTTCACATTGGTTTTAGAAGTTGCCAACGTAAGCTTCTCTTTATATATACCTTTCTTTATAAAAATGGTGGTCTGGTTCTTCCGGTAATCCGGCACAGCATTAAATGCCTCCTGCACCGTACGAAATGTACCGGTGCCATCCTGTGCAACCGTAAAGTCGTACGTTATTTGTGCATGGACACTCGCCACACTAAACAATACTACTATAACTGCTATACTATATTTCATCATTTCTGTTGTGGATTCCAGTGATCGGCTCCTGCCAGTATAGTACGGAGAGTGTATATCTTTGCTTCGCGATCTGTTAACTGGTGCGACCAGCTTACACGCGCTGTAGGGTTTGCACCAGGTCCCGTTGATTTATACTCGGCATAGAAAGTTGTCTTCTCCGCATCAGGCTTGCTCCAGTTGTGCCATCCCTCCGGAAGAATATGATTTCCCAAAGTGCAATTGATATATACTGTTCGCGCATAATTCCGCCACGGCCTGCCAAGATATACTTTGGTAACATCCGGTGCCGCAGTAAGTGTACAATTCAAAAATACATAACCGAAAGTATTTCGCTGCGGAGTAGAGGCAGCTGTTACATACGAGTTCTTTTTGCTGTGAATGGTACAATGATCGAACACCACTGTAGCAGCACCAAAAATAAAATCCGTTGTTCCTTCTATATAGCAATCCTGAAAATATTGTCTGCTAGAATCGCCACCGGTATAGATCGTATCCTGGTTCCCCAGAAAACGACAACGCTTAAATACACAGCGATCAGCTTCCACATGCAACGCTACCGCCTGCCCTACCGGTCCGGCTGCATTTTCGAAGGTTATATTCTCGGCATAAAAATCATCGCCCTGGATCTTTATTGTGTAAGACGTAAAGGTGTTGTGTGTTCCCTTACCGGAATAATCATCGAAGGAAATAATCGTGGTTGCTGCATCTTCGCCTATCAGGGATATCTTCTGCGTCCAGGCGTGGACTTCTATTTTCTCTTTATATATACCGGGCTTCAGATGGATCGTGATACGCTCATCCGGAAAAGCCTTGCACACGTTGATGGCCTCTTGCAATGTTTTATAATCGCCAGTTCCATCCTGCGAAACCGTATAACTGCTCTTATACTGCTGTTGCCCATACGCACAACCTGCAATCAGAAACAGCATTAAAAAAATATATCTATACCACATATACATTTATCTTCCACTCCTATTTCAAAGGCTCAACCGTAAACCAATCGAAGTCAGCATAACCTGAGTCGTTGATCTGCGTTGTTCGGGTACAATATATACCGGCCTTCGCACCAATCCATTTACCTACCTCTGCCTGAAATGTTTCTTTGATGAGTTCATACTTCTTACCATCCACGCTATAACTAAACTGACAAACGGCCCCGGTCTTAACGGCCACACGAAGGTAGATTGTTTTACCGGTTAAAGTTGTTAATGCTGTTTCTGTTTCGGCATTGCCCTTCACGGCATTCTTACATATACTATAGATCACCTTCACACCTTCTTTGGTACTCTTCAATCCCAGCGATGCATAACTCTGTCCGAGTATAATTAACCCGGTGCGCTCGTTCTCCAGTTTTTCATTGGGAGTAAAAGTAACTTGGGTGGTGATCATAAATTCCTCGGCCGGAAATTTCTGCAAGAGTATATTGGGCACATCCCAGTAATTTTTTGCTTCGTCCGGTATCTTATCCGAATATAGGCGGAGCGAACCGCTCGTTGCATTCATAAACAACCACGTTGCTTTCGGGTTCGCCTGCCATTGCCATTGGAGACCAGGTGTATTTCCATTGAACTCATCGCTCTCTGCTGGTGTAGCTATAGGTGCTGTACTTCCTGTATTCGGTTTCTTCCATGTTATTACGGGTTCGCCTTTGCCATCGCCATCTTTATCTATACCGATCACAGGCCAGTCGTTTACCCACTTCAGCGGTTGCAGGTGTACCACGCGACCGTATGCTTCTTTATCCTGAAAATGTAAAAACCAGTCTTCGCCTTTGGGCGTATCAACCCATGCTCCCTGGTGAGGGCCATTCACAGAAGTCGTTCCCTGGTCCATTACCACTTTGCGCTCATACGGCCCATATATACTCTTGGCGCGAAGTACCAGTTGCCAGCCAGTAGCTACACCTCCTGCAGGAGCAAATATATAGTAGTATTCATTGCGCTTGTAGATCTTGGGGCCTTCAATAGTAGGGTCTTGTTCATGTCCATCATATACCAGCCGTCCTTCCTCTAAAGTCTTCGTTCCTTCGGCATTCATTTGTTTTATTACAATGATACTCTTTATACCCGCACGACTTCCCGCATAGGCATGCACGAGATATACTTTGCCATCATCATCCCACAGGGGGCAAGGGTCTATCGATCCTTTGCCTGCTTCCACCAATACGGGTTCACTCCACGGCCCGGTTATAGAAGAAGCTTTTGTGAGATATATACCAAAATCAGGATCAGGATAGTATATGTAAAATTCGTTGTTGTGATACCGTATAGCCGGAGCCCACGCCCCATTGCCATGCTGAGTTTTTTCAAAATGCTCAAACGGTGGCTGACGTTTTAAGGCGTGCCCGATAATCGTCCAGTTAACAAGATCTTTCGAATGAAGAATGGGAAGTCCGGGAACAGCATCAAAGCTTGAAGCCGTCATGTAGTAATCGTCTCCTACACGGCAGGCATCCGGGTCAGAGTAATCGGCATATAGCACCGGGTTTCTGTACGATCCGTTTCCCTGGTCGGCTACCCATACTTTTGAAATATACTTTGCTTCAGCCGACTGCGCCCCTATATAGCCGGGTGCCAGTAAGAAAAATACCAATGCCAGTTGCTTTATATAATTCATCATCCTCTTGTTTTCTCTTTGCAGTATATAAAAAAGGAAATGAAGTTCTATCCCGTTCCCTCCTATACTTTATCACGAACTTCATTTCCCAATCATTTTCACCGCCAACGGATCATCACCGGAAAATTATCCGGTATGATATCATTCTACTACAACGCGCTGCCGGCTGAGTCTGTCTCCCTGCTGTACTGTAAGGATATAGGCTCCCTTCAGGCTCTTCACGTTCATATTTACTTCGTGTGTTCCGGCAGTATAGTTTGCTTCCGGAAGTGTTACTTCTGTTTTGCCCAGCATGTTGTATAACGCAACGTTTACACTACACGCCTGCTTCACTCTGAATTTAATGGTAATCTGCCCGCTGGCGGGATTGGGATAAGCGTTAACAACCAAAGCATCGCCCGCTGTAAATTCCCCTGCCGCTTCGGCCCTTGCACCTGAACTACAGGAGGCAGCGGCAGGACTATTACCCGTTACTTCCAGCCAATCGATGTTTGCAAACTCACTGGCTACGGTTGTTTCCAGGCGAATCGTATTAACACCTGAGCCTAGGCTTACCGTTGCAGTGGTAGTAGTCCACGTGGTCCAGGCACTGGTCTTCGGAAAAGATACACTCGAAAGTACAGCGGTACCGTTTACCAGTACCCGTGCCGTTGTAGCACTGCTGGAACCTGCGTTAGCATAACGCCAGGTAAGGGTATAGCTGCCCGCACCCGGTACACTTACATTCCAATTGATTCCTTTGGCGGATGCGTTCGACAAGTTGATATAGTATCCATTGCTGGCTCCGCTATAACTGTTTTGTCGTGAGCCATCGGCACTGCAATAGCCTGCCGTGGGCGAAGCTTCATCTTCAAGTCGTATCGTGGTGGTACCGCTGCTGCCTTCTGGTGTTGCCGCTGCCGCGTTGGAGTTATAGGATGTTTCGCTGGTGATGCCTTTGATCCAGTAATAGTATGTTGTTCCGTTTACCGGTGTAGTATCTGTATACGAACGCGCACTGGCTGTTACAGTGGCAATACGCGTGCGACCTGCCGGATCAGAATCAGTATCGCGGTATACTTCCTGCGCGGTCAGTGTAATGTTACTCACCGTCCAGTTGAGTGCTACCTGTGCATTGCCGGATGATGTTGTTAATGTAATATCCGGTGTACTGGTAGTGGCCGTAAAGGTAGCGGTCACTGTTTGGTTAGCATTCATCGTTACGGTAGCAGAGGCTGATGTTCCACTCGCCGCTCCGCTCCATCCGCTAAAGGTATAGCCACTCGCAGGTGTTGCCGTAAGTGTTACCACTGTGCCGGCAGTATAGCTGCTGTTATCAGGACTTTTGGTAACGCTGCCACCGCCCGAAGGAGAAATGCTAACGGTAAGGGTATACGTTGATGGGGTGGTAGTGCTTCCTGATTCAATCGCTCCTATATCTGGCGCGGAGCCATTGTACGTTATACCGGTAGAGGCAGCACCTGCATTGATCAGATCACTGCCGGTTGCCAGATTTAAAAAACCACTGGCTGTAGGACTTGCACTCGCGCCCGGTGTAAGACTCACAAAGTCTGCACTGGTAACGGTAAAGTTTGTAGTAGCATTGTTACTCCAGAAGGCATTGGTGTTACCGGATACGGTACCCGTTGTCTTGTCATTGGTATGCGAGCTGGAAAAGTACGACAAGTTGTTTTTGAACACGGATGTACCGCCATCAAAATTGAAATTGCGTTCGGTATTATTATAGGCAGTGTTATTGGTAATCTCCAGTGTGCCGAGGTTACGGTTATAGGTAAAACCATGCTTGCCATTGTTGAACGCTACACATCTGCGCACGATATGATTGACCGATATATCTTCACCGCCCAGTTTGAAACCATTCTTATCGCCATTGCCGGAAGTACCACCGGTAGTAAGTGTACCATTGCTGTGTGCTATACAATTCTCTAAAGTAATGGCTCCTATAGGACCTGTGTCTGGTTTGGTATATAGATCCCAGCCATCGTCAATGTTATTATGCGATACACAGTTACGAAAAATATTTCCGGTGCCACAGGTAAGTTTCGCTGCGAAGCCATCGGCATCTTCATTGTCCGGATCTTTGTTGTCGTACGATTCGCAGTTTAGTATAAGATTGTTCGTAGGCCATTGGCTGATGCTGGTATAGGAAGAATTATACCGGCTGAGTTGCAAACCACTGTCGCTGTTACCACGGAAGATACAGTTCTCCAGTATATTGTTGTTACCGGAAAGCAACACACCATTGTCGCCAGCTTTCTCAATGATCATACCTTTCAGGTGCCAGTATAATGCATCGAGTACTATACCGCGGTTGGAACTGCCCACGGCCAGTGCAGCGAAATTCAGTACGGGCACTTCGTTGTTATAGGCCACTATATTTTTCAGATTGCCAGCGCTTCCATCATTGCCGCGCGCTATAATAATAGTAGCAGTGTAGCTATAGGTACCACCGCGCATATAGATGGTGCCTCCGGCCGTAACGGATGTGATAGCTTTCTCTAACGTAGTGGGTGAAGCTAACGTGCCCGGATTACTGGCCGAGCCTGCAGGTGAAACATAGAGTGTTGACTGGGCAAGTCCCCGACATGCAATCAACAAGAGGATGAGCGTGATAAATTTGTTTTTCATATAACGATTTATTTAAGTGGGTGTAGTGAGATCAATTTCGATTAACAAGCCAACTATTTATACTCACATTTTCCCTCATCACTTTCCTTCTGCTATAGATACTATAGGCAATCGATTGCGCATACTGTCTTTAAAAAAAGCAGCATGCTATACCGCTTTTTTATTCTACCAAACTGTTCAGATATATCTCTACATTGGTATATAGTTTATGGATGGTATAGCCAGTACCATCCTGTGCGTTGCTTTTATCGAGGCCATTCTTAGCCTCCCAACTATCGGGTATACCATCGGCATCACCATCCTGCAACGGGGTGGCTGTACGCAACGCGGGCCATCCGCCTACATCGCGCTGCGAGTCAATGATACCATCCTTCTCTTTACCCTGATGTGAGCTTCCGTTCTGTACTTCCTGTACGATGCGTACATCTACGGCATCGCGTTTATGGCTGGCACCCGCTTGCGCCAATACACTCTTGAATGCATCTTCTGCCGATTGCTCACGGATCGATTCAACAGCAAAAGCATTTGTTGCTTTTAACGAATCGGGTGCTATTGTTTTTATACCGCTGCCCTGCCAGTTATCAGCGGAAGTAACTGCACTCCCTGCGAGATAATTTCCCGCGATATAGAATTGTCCGTACGGTGCTGTAGGATCGATGAACCAGTTCTTTTTGTTGGATGTTGCCGGCCCCGGTTTATAGTAGTTAGCCACTACGTTGTAACGTCCCTTCTCTCCGCCATACGTGCTGTTACCTTTCCAGTTATAGATCACGTTGTTTCGAAAATCGACTAACTTATCCGGAGGATTGGGTGTAGTGGATGAACCACTGAAACGCGGCAAGTGACTGATGTGGCTGGCCATAAGATTATGATGAAACGTTGCCTTCATACCGCCCCATATACCGCCATAACCATGATCGCCTTTTTGATGCACGGAGTGATTAAGACTCTCGGATATGATACACCACTGCATGGTAAAATTTCTGTTGCGATAGAATGAAGCACACTCATCGGTTGCCCAACTGATGGAACAGTGATCGATGATGATATTGGATTTTCCACGTGCACCATTTAATGCATCTGCTTCCTGTTTCATCTCATCTCCCAATCGAAAACGCATATACCGGATGATCACATTATCCGCCTGTATACTTACCGGATAATTTCTAATACATATACCATCGCCCGGAGCCGATTGGCCGGCAATAGTTATATCGCCTTCGTTGATCGCTATAGATGATTCCAACGCAATTGTACCGGATACAGCAAACACAATGATGCGCGGCCCTTTTTTGTCAATGGCTTCCCGCAAACTTCCCGACCCGTGATCATTGGTGTTCGTAACAATATATACTTTTCCGCCACGGCCACCGGTGGTATATTTGCCAAAGCCCTCCGCACCGGGAAACGCCAGCGGTTTGTCCTGTGCCCGCACGACTATCGTTATACAGATGCTAAAAAATAATACGCTATAGTTTATTCGCTGCTTCACAGTATATATCAAGATTTGTTTTGTTCGGTTGTTATTGTACGTACCAGGTCGTTGATATATACTTCTATATTATCGTACGCAGTACTCAGGTTTCTTCCATTTGCCTGCGACCTGGGCGGATCAAGTTTGTGCGCGATCTTCCACTCGTCCGGTATACCATCGCCTGCTGTATTTACCGGTGGCGTTGCTGAATTCAGTTGCGGCCATCCGCCAACATCACTTTGTGTATCGATGATGCCGTTGGTACTGCCGTTCGATCCGGCAGACGAAAAAGTTTTGTTTACTACATTGTCGATGATGCGCAGGTCAACTGCATCGCGCTTCAGGGAAGCACCGCTATATGCGAGCACGCGCTCGTACGCCACCTGCGGGCTATGCGTTGTTACATTGTTATTGATAGGATGCGGCTCCGATAATTTTATAGCTGCCTTATCCGCATCAGACACCGTGCCATAGCTGTTATGAAACTGGTTGAATACGCCATACGTCCAATTGTCATTCGTAGCACGTTCACTGCCTTCTACAAAATTGCCGTTGATATAAAATTTTCCCCAGAGGTTATATACTTCGGTTCCTTCATTCTTATTCCTGTCGATGGAAACGATGCGTTCTTTCTTTACCGTAGCCGGCCCGGGACGATAATAGCAGTTCACGATGTTTACGTTCATCGCCTCGCCTCCATAGCAACTGTTATTTCCCCAGTTATATACTACATTGTTACGCAGGTCTGTCAGGTCGGTCAAAGCGAATGCTTTACCAGCTTCTTCTCCTAACCGCGGGTTTCTGCTATCATTGTTGGCCAACAGGTTATGATGGAACGAAGCATTCTTACCGCCCCATATACCACCGTAGCCATGTGCGCCCTTATGATGCACGGAATTTCGAAGGCTCTCAGCTACAATGCACCACTGCACAGTCGTGTTCTCGTTGGCATAAACAGAGACGCATTCATCGGTTGACCAGCTCATGGAGCAATGATCGATGATGATGTTCTTATGAAATCTTCCACCAAATGCATCGCCTTCCTGCCTGGCTTCATCGCCCATACGAAAACGCATATAGCGGATAATAATATTATCAGCATTGATGGTAACAGGATAATCCTTCAGACATATACCATCACCGGGAGCGGTTTGTCCGGCAATAGTTACATCTCCATGCGAAATCGTTAAGGATGATTTCAGGGTGATCGTTCCGGAAATCTTAAACAATATATACCGGGCACCTGAAGTTTGTATTGCAGCACGCAGGCTGCCTTCACCTGCATCGTTCAGGTTAGTAACGAATATAACCTTTCCTCCGCGTCCACCCGTAGCGTTGCGTCCAAAGCCTTCCGCTCCCGGAAAGGCAAAAGCCTCCTCCACCACAGGCACCGGTTTTTCGGAAGCAGAATCGGTACTATCGCTGTCCGCATCAGAAGCGGTGCATTCCATAAAGAGTATACCTGCTACAAAAAGCAAACAGTATAAGGTAGTATAAGTATATATTTTCACGATGCGCATGTTTTTTCTATAAGAGGTGCGACCGTTGATAAAGTCACACCTCATTTCTTCCAATTACAGTTTAACACGCCAGCGCGGATCGCCCGTACTATAGCGACCGGTAAAGCCGGTATCTTTAAAATTGAAATTGTTGGTATTGGCGTTTACCCACAATGAATTTTGTGCACTGCTATTCATACCGATGAACGAGACTACCACAACAACATCGGCTGAAGAAACAGCGAACGAAAATTTACCATCAGCATCAGTCACTGTTCCATTAGCAGTTCCTTTTTCCATAATGGAAACTCCGGGGAGCGGAGAGCCATCATCCGATTTTATGATACCGGAGATGTTCTTGGATTGCGCGAAGAGCGGAGCTATATCCGCTGCTACAGCAACGATGGCCAGGGATGCAGCCAGCGTCCACTTGGTTAGTTGTATAGATTTACTCATAGGTTAAGTTGGGTCAGGTCCGGGCTTAATGAGCAATCGATTGCACTTATAAGTAAATGTAATAACTATTTTATACTATCGAAATCGTTAGCATAATTTGTTTTAAGCTTATTATTAAAAACAATCGAATGCGCAAAAAGTGCCCTGTTTTTGCGCCAGCGGGCAATAAAAAAGCTGTCCGCCTTTCGGCCTGACAGCTTGCTCATTAAAAAAATAATGGACTCGTTATCTCTTTATATTATTTCGCAGATTTCGATAGCGTCACTTTTATCGGGTTGGCCAACTCCAGGGCTACCTGCTGTATATATTCCAGAAACTGCTCCTCATCTTTTATACCTCCAGGCTCCCCTTCCCACGCGCCTGAAAAATAGTATTCCAGTTTACCTTGCTCAGCTCTGAGCTTTACTACATGACTATATTCATCTTCGGTAAACTCCTGTACACTCGCAGC
>NZ_DATCSD010000059.1:0-8895 GCF_036568665.1 Ohtaekwangia sp.
CTTATAAATACAAACAGCAGCGATGTTCTAAGTTTGTCCATCATGGTATACGTATTAATTGTTTAAAAAACTGTCTCGACCACTAAAGTATATACTTCGTATCGAGACAGTCTATAGTCCTATCTATTATTCCGGTAACAATTCAAAATCATCGATAAAGAATATACCACCGGTAAAAATGGCCTCTCCTCCTATCTGTACAATCACCTTGTCGAAGTCTTCGCGGGTAGAAAAAGCACTGAAATCAAAGGTCAGTTCCAGCCACTTGTCTGTTACCAGATTTTTCTGGATCACTTCGGCCTGTGTTGTATAGGCATTACCTCCCAGCTCCGAGTTCTGCAGTTTTACGGATACCTGTTTTTGCAGCGTATTATATGACTGCCACGATTCACCACCGGTGGTAGTATAATCGTTATAGCTGGGTATAAATACTTTCAGCTTGAATACGTGGCGGTTGCGGATATCCATTTTATAGCTGAGTGGTATCTGCACGTTGGCATATTCACCAGCCTGTCCGTTGGCCTTGGTATACTTTCCAACTTTCGCCGATGTGTTGATCGGTACAGGAGCCGGGTTATCGTACGTAGCCATCGATCCCTGGCTGTCGTTTACAAAGTTGAAGTTGCTGCTGCCATCAAAGTTCTGGTATATATCTTCGATCTTGTAAGGAGGTGGTTCCGTTGGCTCGGTATATCCGTCAGGGACCAAACGCAGATACCAGGCAAAGGCTGCGTTAGCAGCATCGGTATAGCGCAGGAATAACTGGTTTTCTTCAATGGTAACAATCTCGTAGGTATTCACACCGGTATAGTATCCTATAAATCCACCGGAAGATATTTTCAAATATTGCTTGCCACCGGTTTCTGTAATAGACCAGGTTAAATTAGCAGGAGGTGTATAGGGAGCCTTATAATCGCCACTGGAAGGTTGAGCACCCGGAAAATTGCTCGCCTGCTGTGTATTGATAAATACATCGCCATTGGTCTGCTGTGTATACGAGAAGCCGGCCAGTTTGAAAGTATATTTATCATCATACAAACCTGCACCATCTTTTTCGTTGGCGCCTGCTTTATACCAATCAGGCCCTGTGCCTTCTACCGGACCGAGTCCAAAATGCCCGGCTGTCTTGGAATCCACTACCCAGGTTTTTCCATCCAGGTCACTGTTGCCACCGGTGAGCATATTATATATCGGGAGGTCCAGTAAGGTCGGGTCGGTTTCGGCTATCTCAACGGTCTGGCTACTGGAAACACTTCCACCGGAAGTATATACCGTGAGTGTAACTACATACGAACCTTTTTCAGGGAATACACCCTGCACATTATCGCCTTCGGCAGTTTTACCATTGCCAAAGTCCCACTTCTTGAGAAATGCCGCTGAAGAAGCCGTGAAATCCAAAATGTTAGGCTTCGCAGCTGTAGGCGCATAGGTGAAGGCTGCATCGGTCTCGGTCGGTACAGACCCGAGTTCGGCATCGTCTTCCTTACAGGCAAACAAGAGCACTTGTATGCACAGTATCCAAAGTATATTATATAGTAACTTTTTCATGTGTTGATCATTCATGTTTGTTCAATGCGCTAGTAGTTCGGATTCTGTTGCCATCCTGCTCCGGCCAGATCAATTTCATCCTGCGGCAACGGGAACACTTCATTTTTACCCGTCTGGAATCCTTGTATCTCTGCTGCGGCACGACCTGTGCGCACAAGATCAAAGAAGTGTACACCTTCACCTGCCAGCTCTACTCTGCGCTCGTGATATATAGCCTGCGTCAATGCAGCTCCGGATGAATTTACCGGGGTCATGTCTACACGATCGCGTACTTCGTTCAGGTATTGTCTCGCCAATACATCATTGGGTGAGCTTTTACGGTTATGCGCTTCAGCAGCCATCAGCAATACATCGGCATAACGAATTACTTTATGGTTGAGCGGACTCGTCAGGTCATCGTCCGGAGCACCTAATTCGTCAGCACGTTTTATATACTTGTTGTTATAGTATCCGGTGTGGCCACCGGCACCTTTTACATATTTTACCTTGGAAGGATCAGGCTGGCTGTTCTTGAAAGCTTCTATATCGAGTATAGATGCTGCGAGGCGCGGATCGTTATTTTCAAACTCATCCACCAAATCCTGCGTGGGCAGGTTATAGCTGTTACCATCGCGATATATAGGGCCTTCGTAACCGCGTATACCATCAAAGCCTACAGCAGCAAAACCTTCGAGGCAAACAAAGCAGCCATAACCACCGCCTTCTACCCCTACATATTGAATATCAAATACCGTTTCGCTGTTGCCTTCATTCACCAGTCTGAACAGTGTGCTGAAATCACCGAACAATTGGTAAGGACCTTCATTGATCACCTGATCGAGCACCGTAGCAGCTTCATCAAATTTATTCTGGTATAGATATACTTTACCCAGTAATGATAACGCTGCACCTTTGGTCATTCTTCCTTTCACCGTGGTAGTCCAGTCGAGTGTTTGTGCTGCATAGATCAGGTCTTTCTCGATCTGCGCGTATACATCGGCAGCCGGAGTGCGTGGCTGTGACGATATTTCGCTACTGGAGAGACGCTTGTCGATAATGAGTGGTACATCGCCAAAGAACTTTACCAGTTCAAAGTAATAATAGCCGCGAAGGAATGCCGCTTCCGCCAATATCCGGTCTTTACCATCAAAGTCGATATTGTCTTTAAACTCATATATATAGTTTACGCGTGTTATACCGGCATACATCCAGCGGAATAAACTTCTCAGCTCGGTGTTTACACCACCATGCGTCATGGCATCGATCTGGTGCAAACCTTCTGTATCGGTAACACTTTCGCCACCGGCTATCGAGTTGTCGGATGCAATCTCACCGATCCACATATCGAGATACGATGTTTGCATCAGGTCGTAAGCACCGGTCAGGGCACGTTCGTAGTCATTCGGACTTTTGAAATAGTTATCGGCATCGAGCGAATACTCCGGATCGATATCGACATATTTATCACAGCTCAGCGACATAGCTGTAGCTGCTGCGATGAGTATAGATGTTCTAAAGAATTTCTTCATGGTCTAGAAATTTAGATTTAAACCGGCCATATATGTTTTCGCCTGCGGATAGTATCCATAGTCGATTCCGGATACCAGCGGGTTGCTCGATGAGAAATCAGGATCATACCCTCTGTATTTGGTAAAGGTTGCCAGGTTGTTGGCCGCTATATATAGTCTCAGTTTGTTGGCACCAATGCGTTTGGATACAGCAGCCGGTAATGTATAGCCTAACTGTATATTTTTGATGCGCACGAATGATCCGTCTTCTACAAAGTAATCGGAGAGCACACCGTTACGGGTAAGATCTGTTGTGAGGCGTGGTTCACTGTTAGTTGAACCTGGACCTGTCCAGCGATTCATACGATACGATAACAGGTTTGCCATCGGTAACTGACGTTCATAGTTGCGCAGTATCTCGTTACCAATCGATGCGTAGAATGTTGTAGCGAAGTCGAAGCCTTTAAAGTTCATACCAATGTTCAGGCCCATAATCACATCCGGTATAGGAGACCCGATGATCGTTTTATCGGTATCATTGCTGAAGTCGATCGTGCCATTCTTATCAACATCTGCATAGCGGAGATCGCCCGGTTTAGCATCGGGTTGTGTTACACCGCGCTCGGCAATCTCTTGTGTAGTCTGGTATACTCCTTCTGTTTTATAGCCGAAGAAATATCCCATCGGGTAACCTACCTGCATGCGTGTAGCGGTTCCGCCACCTACACCAAAGGAACCAAACTCGTAGAAGTCAACACCCTTAGGCAACGCTGTTACGCGGTTGCGTATAGTGGTAAGGTTGTAACCAATGTTGAAGGTGAAGTCTTCACCTACGCGATCGTTATAGCGGATCACAAACTCGAAGCCGCTGTTCTTTACATCACCACCATTTACAAACGGAGGACTTCCACCGGCAGCATACGCACCGCTGATCGCAGATATATCGGGCTGGAACAACAGGTCGTTTGTTTTCTTGATATAGTAATCCGTTGTAATGTCAACGCGACCATTCAGCAGGGTGAAGTCTACACCGAAGTTGGTTTGGTGTGTAGTTTCCCATTTCAGATCCTGGTTACCCAGTGTACCGATAGCGGCACCTGTTACGAGCTGATCGTTGAACGGATATACCGCTTCACCTCCCAGCAACGCGCGGTAACGGAAGAGACCGATCTTATCATTACCGGATACACCATAGCTGGCGCGCACTTTCATAAATTCAATTATACCCGGATGGAAGAATGACTCATCGGATACCACCCATGCTGCTGATACTGCCGGGAAATAACCGAAGCGATTGTTCTTACCGAAGTTGGATGAACCATCTCTGCGAATGAGGGCCGAGAAAAGATATTTACTGCCGAAGCCGTATTCGCCACGCACAAAGAATGACTGCAGTCTGCTTTCATTCTGCCATGACGAGGTGTTGTTGAGTAAATTGGCTCCATCGGTAGCAGATATATCCGCAAAGTCGTTGGAGTTATAGGGAACATTATACCCCGTACCTGACAAGCTCTTGTTTATGTTGGCCAGCATGGATGTACCCAGCGTAGCTTTTACTTTATGAAACTCACCGAATGAACGGTTATAGTTCAGGAATGCTTCGAGGTTGTAGTTGAAGTATGTAGAGCGTGTTTCAGTAACATTGTTATAGATCGGTATATTTACGCCTGTAGCAATGGCTGTTGTTCGCGGAGTAAGATTTCCATCGAGCGCAGTGTTCTGTGCTTTGCCTGATCCGTAATATACCAGCGGGCTGAAGTTTTTATCATCCACAATAGCATAGTTATAGCCGGCACGTCCGGACAATTCAAAATTATTGTTGATCTTATAGGTGATCTCTTCTTTACCCACCAGTTTATTCACGCGCGATTCGTTGTATGTATTCGCCATCTGCGCCAGCGGGTTGATTACTTCGGTTACATCTTCGAGGTATGCATAGGTGCCATCGCTGTTATAGGGCGAAGCAGCCGGGTTTGCATTGATAGTGTTGAACAACACCGAAGATATACCCATCTCCGGAAGTGTTTTTCTCCGCTCGTTGGTATAGAGCAGTACACTTTGTAACGTAACTCTCGGTGCGAGGTCTGTCGTAAAATTCAACCGCGCATTGTAGCGTTTATAGCTTGCTTTGGATCCACCTACTATACCATCCTGGTTCATGTATGAGCCTCCTATAGAATAGGCATTCTTATCGGAGCCACCATTTATATTCAGGTTGTAGTTCTGTATCGGTGCTGTTTGAAAAACTTCATCCTGCCAGTCGGTGCCCTTGCCGAGATTTACATTCGAGAATGGAGGCGTGAGTCCGCCTGCAGCGTAAGCTTCATTCTTCAATACAGCAAACTCTCTGGCAGAAAGCAGATCGAGTTTCTTGGTGGTTTGTTGAACACCATAGTATCCGCTGAAATCAAGCGAAGGCTTGGAGTTCTTTCGGCCTTGTTTGGTGGTGATGATAATTACCCCGTTGGCAGCACGCACACCGTATATCCCGGCCGTTGCGTCTTTCAATACGTTGATGGATTCTACATCAGCAGGGTTCAGTGCACTGAGTCCATCGGCAGAATACGGTACACCATCTACCAGAATCAGCGGGTTGTTATCGCCATTGGTAGAAAGTCCGCGGATACGAATGTTCCAGGCACCACCCGGTGAACCGGAAGCAGACGATATCTGCACACCGGCCGCCTGGCCTTGCAACGCCTGGTCTATACGAACGGGGTTCAGTGTTGCCAGTTTCTGTCCGTCTACCACCGAAACAGAACCGGTAAGTTCTTTTTGTGTGGTGGTTCCGTAACCAATCACCACTACTTCTTGCAGAGCTTTGGTGTCGGGCAACAGTTTTACATCAATAGAAGTCTTGCCACCAACGGTGATTTCCTGTGGTGCGTATCCTATAAAGCTGAGCACCAGTACAGCATCGGCTGTAGTATTGGTCAGCGAATACTCACCGTTAGCATCCGTTACCGTTCCCTGCGATGTTCCTTTAATAAGAACATTTACACCGGGCAACGGCTGGTCGTTTTCATCTGTCACGCGGCCTTTCAGGAGGCTTTGGCCGTACCCGACCAGCGACAGCGTCATTAAGAGCGCCAGTAGTTTTGTTTTCATGCGGTTAAAAGTTTGGTTAAAGTCTGCACCTGTTTGCGAGGTGTTGTAACTCGAAAACGTTTGAGTGCTTCAACAAACTTTGCAGGAAATGGCCCTGAATTCAATAAACAGGCCTCAACAATACTACATCAACCTGTTTCAAGAGCCTACATCAAAACTACATCAGCTCTGGCAAAACATTAATTCCAGTGGATTTCAAACGTTTTGAGGATTAGATTTGAACACAACATCATTCCTCCAAAGCCTCATCATGAACAGGATTTTACCACTCCGGACGTGCAGGTTCACCTATTTCGTCATCCTCCTTGTCTACCTGTTGCCTGCTTTCTTCCAGGCTCCGGCTCAATCGCCTTTGTCGGGTTTGCCCTTCACACGGAATTTTCAGCCGGTGGAGTATAATGCCGGAATCCAGAACTGGTACATCACGCAGAACAAGCTCGGCCTGGTATACATCGCCAACAACTTCGGGTTGCTGGAGTTTGATGGCGACCAGTGGCATGTGTATGGCGTAAAGAACGGAACCAAAGTGCGTAGCGTAGCCATCGATGCCCGCGGAAAAATCTATGTGGGAGGCCAGGGAGACTTCGGATATTTTTTTCCGGACCAGCGCGGGGAGCTTCAGTATACTTCGCTGGCAGACAGCCTGGACAGGAAATTCCGGAATTTTGACGAGACCTGGAGTGTCTATATTGATGACAACAAGGTGTACTTCTGCACCTTCTCCTCTATATATGTATATGATCAGCACAACTTCACCGTCATCCAGGGCCCGGAGGGTATCGATCACTCATTCCTGGTAAACCGACAGCTGTATGTAAACCAGCCCTCCCAAGGCCTCGGCATGCTCGAGGGCGACCACATCCGTATTATTAAAGGAGGCGAGTACTTTAAAAGTCAGAGTATATCTTCGGTATTGCCACTGCACGACAACCATCTGCTGGTGGCTACCTTCTACGATGGCATCTATATAGCGCACGATGGTAACGTACAAGCATGGAATGAGAGCCTGCAGGCATTCTTCAAGGCTTCTATTGTTAATTGTGTGATCCGCCTGCGCAACGGAAACTTTGCCATCGGTACGCAAAACAACGGACTATTAATATTAAGTCCGGAAGGGAACCTGCTGACGCAGCTCACCAGCGGACATGGCATTGAAACCTCCACAGTGCTAAGTATATATGAAGATGACCTGAGCAACTTATGGCTGGGACAGAACAATGGCCTCGCGTATGTGGAGTCGGGCTCTCCGTTCACGTTCATCAACCGGCAGATCGGGCTCCCGGGCTCGGGTTATTCGGCCTATTTGAAAAATTCGCAGCTATACCTCGGCACCAACACCGGAGTATATATGCGCGAGAAGGGCGACAAGTTCAATTTCAAAATGATCGACAATACACGCGGCCAGGTATATCATATAGGAGAATACTCGGGTAATTTACTGTTGGGTCATCACAACGGGGCTACGCGCATAGAAGGAAATACAGGTATAAATCTTTCGCGCGAACCGGGGTCATGGATTTTTCTTCCGCTGAAAGATCATCCCACCAAACTGATCGAAGGAGTATATTCGGGTTTGCAGGTATATGACCTGGTAAACGGACAATGGCGTTTTCGAAAAAAACTGAAGGGCTTTGATGAATCTTCGCGCATTATGGCGGAAGACCCTTCGGGAGATATATGGATCACGCACGGCTATAAAGGTGCCTATAAGATCAAACTCAGTAATTCGCTCGACAGTATTGAACATGTTTCGTTCTACGGTGCCAACAAAGGTTTTCCTTCCAACCTGCTGATCAACGTTTTTAAAGTACGCAATGAGTTATTGTTCACCAGCTCCAGCGGAGTATATAAATACGATAAAGCTACCGACCGCTTTATACCAGACGATTTCTTCACAACGCGCCTCGGGCGAAACGACCAGGTGTGGTTTATCCGGGAAGATGCTCTGGGAAATATATACTTTATCAGTCGCGACCATATTGGTGTGTTTCGTAAAAATTCGCTGGGAGATTATATTCTGGAAGAAAATGTATTCAACAAGATACGCAAGTATCTGAATGATGATTTGATGAACATTGCTATTCTGCAAAACAACGATGTGTTGTTCGGTGCCAAGGATGGCTTTATCCATTACGACCCAACCATGAAAGAGAACCGTACGTTCATCTTCCGTACGCTGATCCGCAAAGTAGGCATTACATACAACGGTGACTCTACACTTTTCTATGGTAACTATAGTATAAATGATTCCATTACCGGCACACAGTTTAAAAGTTATATACCGGAACTGCCTTACAAGAACAACTCTATACACCTTACGTTTGCCGCCACTTCGTATGAGGGGAATGAAGACCTCACCTATCAATACTTTTTAGAGAACTACGAAAGCACCTGGTCTGAGTGGAACAGCAAGACGCTGAAAGAATATACCAACCTGAAAGAAGGAAGCTATATTTTCCATGTGCGGGCCCGCAATGTAAATGGCGAGATCAGCCACGAAGCCACCTATGCCTTTACTATACTGCCTCCGTGGTATCGTTCGGTGTGGGCCTATTCATTCTATGGTATATCTATACTGGCGTTGTTGTTCACAGGTTTTAATTTACTCGATCGCAAGTACCAGCGCGAGCAGCGTATACTGGAATTAAAACAGCAGGAAGAACTGAGCCAGAAAGATACTGCGCTGGAAAAACTCTCACAGCGTTCGCACGAAGAGATCACGCGCCTGCAGAATGAAAAACTCGAATCGGAA
>NZ_DATCSD010000060.1:0-4694 GCF_036568665.1 Ohtaekwangia sp.
CGGTGAAGAAACGAGCCTGCCGGAAGCGCGACTGAAAAATGAACGTGGTCGCACCACCAATCAATTAAAATCATTCGCACAACTTCTTCAGGCTGGCGACTGGGTGCAGGCAACGATTGATACCGGTGACGCAGAACGAAAACCGCTGCCCAAACCGGATCTGCGCAAAATGCTTTTCCCGGTAGGACCTGTAGTGGTGTTTGGTGCGAGTAATTTTCCATTGGCGTTTTCTACGGCTGGTGGCGATACGGCATCGGCACTGGCGTCTGGCTGTACCGTTGTAGTGAAGAGTCATCCCGCACATCCGCGCACGTCTGCATTGGTATCGTCTGCTATACGTGAGGCGATACGCAAAAGTGCTTTGCCTCATGATATATTTCAGGAAGTAAGCGATACCAGTATAGAAGCCGGTCAGCGACTGGTGTTGCATCCGCTTACAAAATCAGTTGCTTTTACAGGATCGTTTCAGGGAGGTAAAGCACTCTTTGATCTCGCCTGTAAACGCGAAGAACCGATTCCTGTTTTTGCCGAGATGGGAAGTATAAATCCCATTGTGTTGTTTCCGGGTATAGTTCGCGAGAATAAAACACTGCCCACAACACTGGCATCTTCTATACTATTAGGTGTTGGTCAGTTTTGTACCAACCCCGGTCTACTCATCGCCTTGGATACCGAAGGGCTCACGGCATTCCTGAATAAATTAGCAGGAGAGATGTCGCAAGCAGCACCAGGCACTATGCTGCACAAGGGTATAGCATCTTCTTATGCTGCTAAAAAAGCAGACGCATTAAAGCAACGGGGTGTACATACGCTGATAGAAGAACGAACGGACATAGCAGAACGGCAAGGTGCTCCGGCACTGGCCCTGGTAAATGCGCGCGATTTTATAGAGAGCCGCGTATTGAAAGAAGAAGTGTTCGGTCCATACTCACTCATTGTAAAATGTGAAGACGAGCAGGAGCTGAAGAAAGTAGTATGCTCACTGAAAGGACAACTCACCGCTACCATTTTTGGCCTGGCAGACGAGTTGCCGGGATATAAAGAAGTGATCGAACAATTACAAGCGCGCTGCGGGCGACTCCTTTACAACGGTGTGCCTACTGGCGTAGAGGTAACCAAAGCAATGCAGCACGGGGGTCCGTTCCCATCAAGCACCGATAGCCGCTTTACATCGGTGGGTACCGATGCTATATATCGCTTTGTGCGGCCGGTATGCTATCAGGATTTTCCGGAGAGTATGCTGCCACCCGAACTGCGAAACAACAATGAACTGAATATATGGCGATGCGTGAACAGCGCCTGGACACGCGAGGCTATACCAACATTAAATCTGCAACAAGCTTGAGGAAGACTTTTTTTTGCATTGACGCCCACACGTGTGGCAACCCGGTGCGATTGGTAGCAGGTGGTGGTCCCATTCTGCAGGGAAAGAACATGAGTGAAAAGCGCCAGCACTTTTTACGCGAATACGACTGGATACGAAAAGGACTGATGTTTGAGCCGCGCGGTCATGATATGATGAGCGGAAGTATACTCTATCCGCCCACCGATCCGCAGAACGATATGGGTGTGCTCTTCATCGAAACCAGTGGTTGTCTTCCGATGTGTGGTCATGGTACGATCGGTACGGTAACCATTGCTATAGAAGAAGGACTGATCGTTCCAAAAACACCGGGTATAATAAAGCTGGAGGTACCGGCTGGCCTTATTACCATTGCCTATAAACAGGAAGGCAAGAAAGTAAAGTCGGTAAAGATCCGGAATATAAAAGCGTATCTCGCAGCCGAGAACTTAACAGCCGAATGCCCTGATTTAGGCGAGCTCACACTCGATGTATCGTATGGTGGTAATTACTATGCGATTGTAGATGTACAACCGAACTTTCCGGGGCTGGAACACTTCAAGGCAGATCAACTGATCAGTTGGAGTCGTGCGTTGCGTAAGAACATCAATGCGAAATATACCTTTGTACATCCGGAAGATCCGACCATCAACGGATGCAGCCATATACTCTGGGCCGGTAAAACAATTGATCCAACCTCTACTGCACGCAACGCTGTATTCTATGGTGATAAAGCTATAGATCGCTCACCCTGTGGCACCGGAACATCGGCCCGTCTTGCACAGTGGTATGCCAAAGGTAAATTAAAGAAAGGCGAAGACTTCATTCACGAAAGTATCATCGGCTCCAAATTTACCGGACGCATCGAAGAAGAAACAACACTGCAAGATAAACCCGCCATCATCCCCAGTATAGAAGGCTGGGCCATCGTAACCGGCTACAACACCATCATCCTCGATGATGAAGATCCATACGTGCACGGGTTCCAGGTTATTTAGTTTAAAGTTCTCAATGTTTCAAGTATATAGTTTAAAGTTCAAGGCTAAAAGTTTAAAGGTTGTTGTTCAAGGTTTATCGTTTCACGTTCCTCTAACATAAACACGTACACACGTGCCTACGTACGCACGTTAAACCTCAACACATCAACACCCCAATACATCAATACATGAAAAGAGTTGCAATCATCGGAGGCGGAATAATAGGATTGAGTACAGCATACTACCTGTCAAAGGCCGGACATGCGGTGACTATATTTGATCAGGGTGACCTGTTGGATAATTGTTCGAGCGGTAATGCAGGGATGGTGGTGCCGAGTCATATTATACCCTTGGCAGCACCAGGTATGATATCGAAAGGTATACGGTGGATGTTCAATTCACAGAGTCCTTTTTATGTGAAGCCCCGGTTAAATGGTAAACTGATTAAATGGGGACTTCAGTTCTATAAGCATGCAACACACGAACATGTAGAACATGCGATACCGGCATTGAAAGATATAAGCCTGTTGAGCAAAGCCATGTATCAGCAGATGGTACGCGATAATCCATTCGACTTCGGCTACGAAGAACGCGGGCTGATGATGCTATACCAGACGAAGGAAACAGAGAAAGAAGAAGCGGAGACAGCACACATCGCCAACAAGCATGGTATAGAAGCGCATATACTTTCTTTGGCGGAGATACAAAAACTGGAACCGGAGGTAAAAGTAACGGCCCGAGGAGGAGTATATTTCCCGGGCGATGCACATCTTATACCCCAGAAGCTGGTGAAGAACCTGATCGATTATTTACAGAAGCGAAATGTTATTATTCTTCCACATACACCGGTAACGGATTTCGCGGTGAATGGCGATCAAATCGCAGGGATACATACATCTAGAGAGAAATCAGGTTTTAATGAGTATATAATTGCTACCGGAGCATGGTCGGGTATATTTGCTTCCAGGCTGGGTATAGATATACCCTTGCAGGGAGGTAAAGGCTATAGCTTCACATTGAACGATGTGCCAAAAAATATTCGCATACCTTCTATACTCCTCGAAGGACGTGTTGCCGTTACACCGATGGGAAGTTCGCTGCGTTTTGGTGGTACCATGGAGATCAATGGTGTAGATCGTTCTATCAACATGAAACGTGTAAAAGGCATTGTCAATACTATACCGGCCTACTATCTGGAAATGAATGTAGCGGTGCCTCAACAAGAGTCGGTATGGCGCGGATTGCGTCCCTGCTCTCCGGATGGATTGCCCTATATAGGTCGCTCTTCACGCTATAAAAATCTGATTATCGCCACAGGTCACTCCATGATGGGTTTAAGCCTGGCACCTGGCACGGGCAAATTAATAGAGCAACTGGTGCAGGAAGAAGCAACGAGTATAGGATTGAAGCCATTTGATCCCGAACGGTTTTCCTGAAAATATTTTGTTTCCCGCTTTCCCGATAGTCATCGGGAACAGATAACGCAGGATGCAGAGACGAACACAAAAAGCCTGTTCGCTGCCTTTCACTTTCTGCTTTACGCTTTTAGCTCATTTTGAAATCCCCTAGGTTCACAATAACTTGATGCTATATGAATGAAGCATTTGAAGTTCTGAACACGACATTGGCTGACCTGGAGTTTATATATAGTCTGTTCGATCAATCGATCAACTACCAGGAAAACAAAGGTGCACCGGTTTGGCGTGGGTATGACAAGGGTGTGCTGGTAAAAGATGTGAACGAAGGAAATCAATACAAGATTGTTTCAGGTGACGAGATCGCGATTGCGTTTAGTGTTTGCTATACCGATGCTGTTATCTGGAGAGAAATGGAAGATGGCAGTGCTATATACCTGCACAGAATTGTAGTGAATCCTGATTTTAAAGGACAACGGCTATTCGGGAAAATTCTTGATTGGGCAGAGAGTCGCGCGAGGCAGAAAGGACTACGTTGTATTCGCATGGATACATGGGATAACAACCCATCGCTTATCAACTATTACCGGGGCTTTGGCTTTTCATTTATAGGTCGCTATATAACACCGGATAGTGAAGCACTGCCTGTGCATAACCGGAATTTACCTATTGTGCTTTTAGAGAAGCCGCTTGTTGCCCGCTGATTCCCATAGCTATCGGGATAAAGCTTAAAGTGTAAAGCAGAAAGTTTGAAGTTTATGCGTTTATATTTCACTTTCCGCTTTACACTTTAAGCTTTCTGCTTCATTGCTATTCTATACTCAGTATCCACGTATCGCGGAAGGAGTAGCGCGACATCTGTCTGTATTTATCACGAAGTTGTTTCGCTTCTTCTAACGTTGGTGCGTTGGTCATGTGAACGATATAGTATTTTTTCTCCGGGTGGTATGCTATATCGGC
>NZ_DATCSD010000061.1:0-40931 GCF_036568665.1 Ohtaekwangia sp.
GGTGAACAGGTAGAGTTCTATGCGAAAGTTATATTCCTCTGTGCTTCAACATTTGGTTCTGCCTTTATTATGTTGAACTCGATCTCCAGCCGTTTCCCGAATGGTTTTGGGAATGACAGCGGAGAGCTTGGTCGTAACATCATGGATCACCACCTGAGTGTAGGTGCTCATGCACAAGTAGATGGTTTTGAAGACAAATACTACTTCGGAAGAAGAGCGAATGGTTTCTATATACCTCGTTATCGTAACGTGGGTAGCGACAAGCGCGATTATCTCCGCGGATTTGGTTACCAGGGGGGCGCGAGCCGTCAGGGATGGTCAAGCCTGGTAGCAGAGTTAAGCCTCGGATCTGAATTGAAAGATGCTGTAGGTAAACCAGGAGGCTGGACGATCGGTATGGGAGGCTTTGGTGAAATTCTTCCGTATCACGATAACAAAGTAACGCTCAATAAAGAGAAGAAAGATAAATACGGTTTACCAACACTTACGTTCGATGCCGTATTGCGCGATAACGAATTCAAGATGCGTAAAGACATGGCCAACGATGCAGCAGAGATGCTCGAAGCTGCCGGGTATAAAAATGTCGGCACGTACGATAACAAGATCGGTATAGGTTTAGGGATACATGAGATGGGTACAGCCCGCATGGGTAAAGATCCGAAGACCTCGGTGCTGAACAAGTTCAACCAGGTGCATGCCTGCAAGAATGTATATGTAACAGACGGATCGGCTATGGCCTCTTCTGCATGTCAGAACCCTTCACTTACTTATATGGCGTTAACAGCCCGCGCGGTTGATCACGCTGTGAATGAGCTGAAGAAGCAAAACCTGTAACCGGTATATATACTTAAAGGAATTTATCACAGATCAAAAAACTATAAAATAGTATGGATCGCAGAGAAGCATTAAGACGCGCAGCCTGGATCATGGGTGGAGCAATTTCCGCTCCCGCTGTCATGGGTATATTAAAAGGTTGCGCTGCTAAACCTACCATCGATTGGAAACCGGCTTTCCTCACCGAAGAGCAAGGTATACTTGTAACCCAAGTGGCTGATATCATTATTCCGAAGACCGATACTCCGGGTGCTAAAGAAGTTGGCGTTCCCGGCTTTATCGACCTGATGCTGAAAGATGTATATACCAAAGAAGATCAGGAAAAGTATATCAACAGCCTGAAAGCATTTGATGAAGAAGCGAAGAAAGAACACGGTGATCCGTTCATCGAGCTTTCTCCGCAAGATCAAACTGCCTTTGTGAAAAAACTGCACGATGCTGTTGTAAAAGATAAGAGCGAAAATGCACCGGCATATCGTTCGTTCATCATGACTACAAAAGAACTCACGATGCTTGGCTTCTTTACATCAGAAGTAGGAGCAACCAAAGTTCTGCAATATGTAGCAGTGCCAGGTTCTTACAAGGGATGTATACCTTTGTCTGAAGCCGGCAATGGCAAAACCTGGGCAACCTAGGCGCTAGACGATTTTTTTATAAGTTAACCGTTAATAGTGATTTACTGTTAACGGTTATTTTTTTGTGGTGATGGATATGAATAACGGACGGCCGAATTGAATATAGAACAGGGAACATCGATTAATGAATGTTGAAGTATGTAGTATTCGTCAGTTGTTCCCAACTGACATACTGAAAAAGGAAAACTATATTTCTTAGTATAAGGTGAGAACGTCTTACTACACCTTAGCAAAGAACACCTTAGCAAAAATATACCGACTCTAGTCCTGCTTCCATTAGCACCACTAATGCCGTGTGTAGGGCACCTTAACCCATTACGCATATAGCTTTGAACTCAGCTGCGAATGATACACTTTCTGAGACGCTGTAGCCCAACCGTTATGGCATTCTGAAGTGCGACTAATCTGTGTTGTAAATGAGTCAACCAGAATTCTATTCATGAGGAATTAATTGCCGCTAGGCGAAGACGGTGTGGGTTATTCACCTCAGATACCTTGCCTGATAATTCTTCGCATACAAACCGCCTGTTATGGAATGGCCGTCTTCTGTCAATAGCATTGATCGGCATGCTTTTTACCCTGTCCGCTTACTGTAAATCCATGAAGACTATGAAAAAATCTGAAAAAATGAGTTCTACCAAATCTGTCCCAACGCTACCCACAGGAGAAATACAGTCCGCGTTGTTGGAACTGTTTACTAGTGAGATCAAGGACATCTATTGGGCTGAAAAGCATCTCACACAAGCGTTACCCAAAATGCAATCCGCGGCATCGTCAACAGAACTGCAGGATGCATTTGCTACCCATCTGAGTCAAACAGAAGAACATATTACACGTCTCGAGCAAATATTTGAGCTCTTGAGCAAAAAGCCTCAGGCAAAGAAATGTGATGCCATGGAAGGTTTAGTTCAGGAAGGTGAAGCCATCATTGAAGATACCACAGAAGGCACTGCCACCAGGGATGTAGGGTTAATCCTGGCAGCACAGAAGGTGGAGCATTACGAAATTGCTGCCTATGGAGGATTAGCACAGCTGGCCAAAACATTGGGTCGCAAGGATATAGCCGATATTCTGAGTTTGACGCTGTCGGAAGAAAAGGAAACGGACGAGCTTCTCACAGAGATCGCTCTACACGATATTAACTATCAGTCATCCGAGGAAGAGGCGTAAAAATTCTCGCATATCCCCCTATATCATGGCTAAAAATACAAAAACCAAAGCCGCTGAAAGCCCGGCAGAAACATCCAAATCAAAAGATTTAGAAGTTAACATTGAAGAAAGTACCGGTCAGTTTCTCACCACGAATCAAGGCGTGAAGGTCAACGATGACCAGAATTCGCTAACGGCAGGAGAACGTGGTCCTACACTGCTGGAAGATTTTATTCTCAGGGAAAAGATTACGCACTTTGACCATGAGCGAATACCTGAACGTGTGGTACACGCACGCGGTTCGGCAGCGCACGGTGTTTTTAAAGTTTATGAATCGTTGAGCGCTTACACGCGCGCTGATTTCCTTCAGAATCCATCGAAGGAAACACCCGTATTTGTACGCTTCTCTACAGTTGCTGGCTCCCGAGGTTCTACCGACCTTGCCCGCGATGTTCGCGGATTTGCTGTCAAGTTTTATACTCAGGAAGGAATCTTCGACTTGGTGGGTAATAATATGCCAGTCTTCTTTATTCAGGATGCCATTAAATTCCCTGATTTGATCCACGCTGTAAAACCGGAACCCGATAATGAAATACCACAGGCTGCATCAGCACATGATACCTTCTGGGATTTCATATCTCTGATGCCAGAGTCAGCGCATATGATCATGTGGGTAATGAGCGACCGCGCGATACCCAGAAGCTACCGGATGATGGAAGGCTTTGGTGTACACACCTTTCGCCTGGTGAACCAGAAGAATGAAAGTCATTTTGTAAAATTCCATTGGAAGCCTTTGCTGGGCGTACACTCGGTGGCGTGGGATGAAGCACAAAATATTTCCGGCAAAGACCCGGACTTTCATCGCCGTGATTTATGGGACGCCATTGCCTCCGGAAATTTTCCCGAGTGGGAACTCGGCATACAGATCATCCCGGAAGCCGATGAACACAAATTCGAATTTGATTTGCTGGATCCGACCAAGATCGTTCCCGAAGAACTTGTTCCCGTGCAACGCATTGGAAAATTGACACTCAACAGGAATCCCGATAACTTCTTTGCCGAAACCGAACAAGTAGCCTTCCACGTAGGCAACGTTGTGCCTGGTATAGATTTCACAAACGATCCACTCATGCAAGGACGTTTATTCTCCTACACCGATACACAGCTTATTCGCCTGGGTGGACCTAATTTTCACGAAATTCCTATTAACCGCTCGATTGCCCCCATACACAACAACCAACGCGATGGTCATATGCGACAGACCATTAACAAGGGAAAATCAAGCTACCATCCCAATAGTCTGGGTGGTGGATGTCCCTTTCAGGCAAAGGCCATGGAAGGAGGTTTTGTCTCTCATGCCGAGCGGATCGATGCGAAAAAAATAAGGGCAAGAAGTGCAAGCTTTCTTGACCACTTCAGCCAGGCAAGGCTTTTTTATAACAGTCAATCCGAACCAGAAAAGAATCACATCATTGACGCGCTCCGGTTCGAACTTGGAAAGGTAAAAACAGTGGCTATCCGTGAGCGGATGCTTGTTGTACTAGCTAATATAGACAAAGGTTTAGCAAATGAAGTGGCTTATGGATTAAGTTTATCAATTCCCAAAGAACTGGATACCACCCTCAATCAAAGCATTCCGGCTGACGCAAGACCGCAAGATTATGAATCGGTAAATAAGGAATCCGGTTTAGCCAAGTCAGCCGCTTTAAGTATGGCTAATACTGTCAAAGGATCAATTGCAACGCGTAAGATTGCATTCCTGGCCGCAGATGGCGTAGATGAGGTGTCTGTTAGCAGCGTGCGCGATGCCCTTGAAAAGAATGGTGCGCTGGTGGAGATCATTGCGCCTAAACAGGGATTCATCACGAGCTCTGATGGTAACTCCATTAACGTTCATCATAGCTTACTCACGGCAGCATCTGTTTTTTACGATGCGGTATATGTACCCGGAGGAATAAACAGCACAGCAACGTTGGCGGCTGAAGCCAATGCCATACATTTTCTCAACGAGGCTTTCAAGCATTGTAAGGCTATTGCCTGTGATCAGGCATCAAAGCAGGTACTCGAAGAAACATATTTCAATAAGAAGCTGCCGGCCGATGCAAAAGAGGAAACGGTCATGCGAGAAGGTATCGTGATGAGCGATGATCTTGATGCATTAGGCGAACGATTTATCAAGGCCATCGGTCAGCACCGGTTCTGGGAACGTGAGAAACCGCGCAGGGTTCCTGCCTGATAGGCTAAAAGGCCTGTTAAAATATAGGCCTTTAGCAATAGCCCGTTAGACCAGGCACAAAAAGAATCTTAATAAGCACATATAATACTTTATTAGCTGAGAATTAGAAATGAATCAAATGGTTTTACTCATGGCTAAAGACAATAATAAAAAGCTGGAGCCGCCTCAAACAACACAGGATGATCAGGCGCCACAAGATGAAAACCCAATGGCTACACCACAGCAGTCAAAGAAAAAGAAGGATTCAGAAAAGACGTTGAATCAACGGAACAAAAAGTAACGCCTACTTTGTACGCAATTCTATTGCGCTTACATCAATTAATTCTAAAGACTTCACCATGTGTGCTGTTTCTGTTTTATACTTTTTGAAATGAGCTGTTTGGAGATGTGACTGATAAGCTGCCGTATCAGCATATATTTCAAAAACGGTTATGTTCGTAGGCACTTCTTTATCATTGACAGCGTATAGCGTTAGCACACCAGGTTCAACGCGCACTGCAGTTTCAATCTGTTCCTTAACGGCTATTCTATAGGCTTCCAAATAAGTCGGTTCTATTTTGATTTTTGCAATGCGTATGATGCGCTTGTCTTGAGCAGAAGTCCCACTGGTAAATATCAATAAACAAAATATAGTAACTATATAAACAACGTGCGAATGTTTTTTCATTTCCATACTGAGTTTAATATTAGTTCCTTAAACAATACCCTTACAGTAATTTAGATAATTGATCTGCGACAGTCAAGACGATACACCCCCTTATAGTCTATTTCATTTTCTAACTGGCCAGAGCCGTATGAGCTGCGTATACCGGCTGCTAGATATCCAATAAAGCCTACCGTAATTACGAATTACTACAGAGGCGTTATTTACTTCATTACTGGTTGTTTGTATATTCCAAATGTATGTATAGCAGCACTGGCGCGGCCTTCGGTGATACGTAGTCGAACATATTTTGCCTGTACAGGTTTAAACTTGACAAGCCATTTATATCCTATAGATTGTTTATTGGTTGCTTCAGGAATAGACGTCCACTGTTTGCCATTGACAGAGTAATCAACGGACCAACCCGTGGTACGATGACCGAGTTCAATTACTTCCTGTAACATAAGCACGTCAAATACCTGTGTTGAGCCGAGATTGAATGTTAATGTATCTGTTGAAAAACCTTCTGCTGAAGCATAATATGTATTTTCAGCGCCATCGATAAGATTGGCGGGTTTATATGTATCTCCTCGCGGATGCATAGCTTTGATACTCGCCTTGCGGGCGAGATTATTTTGAAAGGTAGCATTAATAAAATACCGCAGACTGTCTGTACGCTGTGCATCGATTATGGGGATCAGTCCTTCCTTGTTCGGAGCATAGTTTAGAAGTAAAGCACTGTTTCGTCCCACCGAGTTAAAGTATATATCCCATAGTTCAGCAACAGTCTTTACACGCTTGTCTTCTTCCGGGTGATAGAACCAACTGGGCCGGATCGATACATCTACTTCGGCCGGTATATATGCCTGGCCATTTATTTCTCCATGATTCAAATCTTGTATATGGCTGGATTCATCACGTATGGAAAACGGATTTATAGTCGACCAGCAGGGATCGCCCGAGAACCCCGATTCATTTCCAACCCACCGGCAGTCGGCAAAAAGATATGAGTTCTTGGTTCCGAATATAACACACTGTGGTTGATATCTTCGAACCGTATCAGCCCAGCGTGTATAGTATGATGTAGTCAGTTTATCAGCGCCCGCACCATCCCACCAGATTTCCCATATAGGACCGTAATTCCGTAATAACTCGGATAACTGACTGGCATAGTAATCACTATAATCATCCGTACCATAACGTGAATCGTGACGATCGTGCGGTCCAAGATATATAGCTGCTTTTATACCTGATTTTTTACAAGCTTCCGTAAACTCTTTTACTACATCGCCCTTGCCGTCTTTCCACGAACTGTTTTTTACAGAGTAGTTAGAATGCTTCGTGGGCCAGTTACAAAAGCCATCAGCATGCTTTGCTACCAGTATACCGGTTGTTATACCGGCTCGTTTCAAAACATTTGTCCATTGGTTGCAATCCAGTGCCGTAGGATTAAATACTTCCGGGTCTGCGGTGCCATCACCTTCGTTATCGTTGGTAAACGTGTTCATACCAAAATGGAAGAACGCAATAATTTCACGATGATACCACTCGATCTGTCGTGCATTTGGTACGGGGCCGACTGGTTGGGGAGGCGCTTGTGCAGAAGCTATGATTGGAGTGGCGGCCAGGCAGCCAGCCAGATATATACATGCGATGGTCCGGACGCTGGAGACTAGTATTATGTGCATGGGATAATGGGTTCGTCATAATTAATACAACCGACCAGCGAATTACCCTGACAGCTAACATTAGTTTAATCCATTTATGAATTGACCACGCGCAATCTTCTACTCTATAAGTAATGTATCTAAATCTGAGATTTCAAAACAAAAACCAAGCTTTCACCACTGAAGTTAGGCCAGTTATTTAAGATGCTAAATTGAAGTGAAAGGTATATTACTACACCTTTCACCATTAACATATAACGATTAACGAATAACTAATTTTTCACCATCCTATACCATAGTCTTCTCCATGGTTGCTCGATCCTCCCCAGAATGTTCCATGTTCCCAATCGAAATATATAGCATTTATAGGGCCGGCGGTGCGTTCATCCAATCCTATACTATATCCCATCTGGCGTAATTCTTTCATTACATAGTTAGGTGTTTCGGTGTTGAGCATCACAGCACCCGGTTTACTGTCATGATTACCGAACGAAGAACGCATCTGGTAGCTTACTATATTGGCAGCTTCAACAGATTCCTGTATCGTCATACCAAACTCAACAACATTTAAAAAGCACTGTAGTAAATCCTGATCCTGACTATCGCCACCTTGCACAGCAAAGGATAAAAATGGTTTGCCATTCTTTAACGCCATGCCTGGTGTAAGTGTAACACGTGGGCGTTTACCGGGCTCAAGTACATTGAACGGATTTTGTTTAGCATCCAGCACGAACGACTGCATACGCTGACTCATACCTACACCGGTTTTGCCGGCAATGCAGGCTGGCACCCATCCACCGCTGGGTGTGATCGATACAACCCATCCATCTTTATCAGCAGCTTCCACTGATGTTGTTCCCATTTTAAAGTCGCTCAGGTACTTCTCATCAAGTAAATTATTTTTCTCTATGCGACTTGCCTGACTCCAGTTCTTCATCAGATCTGCAAACGGATTTACTTTCCCTTCGTACGGGTAAGGATCACCCGGAGCCGCTTTCGCGTTGTTGCGTTCCCAGTTGATTTCTTTAGCACGTGCCTTCGCATAGTCTTTGGAGAGTAAACCCTTAATAGGTTCTTCCGGAGCAAAGGCAGGATCACCATAATAAAAATCACGATCCGCGAAGGCGAGATTCATCGCCTGGTAGAGAGTATGTATATATTTCGCGGAATTATAGCCCATCGCCTTGAGGTCGAAGTTCTCCAGTATATTCAATGCCTGCAGCATGGCAGGACCTTGTGTCCACTGCTGTAGTTTATATACTTCAATGCCTTTATAGTTGGTTGATGCAGGCTCTTCGATCTTTACTTTCCAGGTGGCGAGATCCTGTTCGGTAATAAGTCCGCCCTGTTCCTGGCAGCCACGTGCAAATTCTTTCGCTATATCTCCTTTGTAAAAACGATCGTATGCAGCATATATAGCTTCTTTACGACTCTTGCCTTTCTTGAGAGCCTGTTGTTCAGCATCTACCAGTTTTTGTAATGTCTGTAACAGGTCTGCTTGTCTGAATATTTCTCCGGCTACAGGAGCTTCGCGATCTTTTCCGAGGTGAGGTAAAAATACAGCTTTCGAGTACGGCCACTGCTTGATCATTTCTTTACCCCGTTCTATACTGTTTGCAGTTTGTGCTTCTATAGCATATCCATCGGCCATCTGCATAGCAGGAGCAAGTACTTCTTTCAAACTCAATGTTCCGTATTCAGCGAGTATAGTACAAAGTCCACCGGGTGTACCAGGAGTAACGGCAGCCAGCGGACCATACTCTGGCGGAAACTGCATGCCTTTACTTTTATAAAATTCAGGCGTGGCTCCGGTAGGTGCAACGCCCAGCGCATTGATCGCTATAACTTTACCGGTTTTCGGGTTGTAGATCAACGCTTGTGTTTCGCCACCCCAGCTAAGCACGTCCCACATGGTGCACGTTGCTGCGAGCATAGCACAGGCTGCATCAACAGCGTTGCCACCTTTTTGAAAAGTCATGGCACCGGCAGTTGCCGCCAGCGGTTTACCCGTAACAGCCATCCAGTGTCGACCGTGAAGCGGAGGTTTTTGTGTGCCCTGCGGTCGGGCGTTAAAGGATTGCGCATGACTATGCAAGACAATCAACGATAAAAATGTAGTAGTAAGGAGTAAGGTTAACCTTTTCATAGGTGCGTTATTTTCTTGAAGTTCAAGTTAATCGAATCGCTTCAATGAAGCAGGCAAGATTACATGGAGGGCATCATAAAGAGGTTTAATTGCAGGATGACCGTAAGGAAGGACATTTAAACTTTGTACCTTTTACTTAGGTTCTATTCCGTTCATCGATTTACCTTCTTCCTGTTTCGTGGTATGTATGCACATTTGATTCAAGTATGAAGAAGTTTGTAAATGGAAAGGTTGTGCTGCGCTACCTGTACGACCAACTGACCGGTAATTTTGCCGGGTTCCTGATCGGTATGTCAGCCTCCAGCCTGGTGTCGAAATTTTTTGAGACACGCAGTATTAAAAATCTCTGGGGACTAACCGCCAAGAAGACTGTTGTTGATAAAGCAACTTTCAGTAACCTGGAGTGGATACTTTCTATTGTGATCGGTTTTATAGTGTTTGAGATCTTCACGAAGGTGATCAAAGAAAAGATCGATAAGAATTTTCCGCGCTATAAGATCAGGGTTATGCGTTGGATGATCGTGAATCATATACCCGAAAAAGCATCTGCTATAGGATTAAAACTCAATCAACAACGTATAGCACTCTTTGCTGCCGTGCATCAGGCCGTTGTGAAGACAAAGAAATAGGTTTAATGTTCAGGGTTCAATGTTCAAGGTTAAGACAATCTTTAACATTGAACTTTTATGTACTTTCGTAAAAAGATAACCTCAAAATGGAGAGTGCTCTACTCGCTTTAGCCGGTACAATTGTAGGCGGAATTGTAACAACAATAACATCATACTTCTTGCAGAAGCAACGCTTTGATCAGGAAGTAAAACTCAAGCAGGAAGACTATAAAACGGAGTTTATGGCAGAGACTACAGCTCGCCATTTCCTCAATCACAGATCATTTACCGATCGATCATTCGAAACACTCCGCAATCACCTTGGAGGATTTGAAGATGATGAGTTGAGAAAAATATTGGTACGTGCCGGAGCCATTCGCATTATGCGCGATGATGGTACTGAATGGTGGCGACTGCTATCGCGCATGGATGAGTATATAGAAAAGAAAAGAAGTGATTAACTTCGGGCGTAAATTTATCGGCTATGTATATACTGAGTCCCGCAGATGTTCCATCCTTCCGAAAAAAATATAGTCCCATTGTTATAGATGCGCGTGGAGGTCCCGATGCATACTCACGCTACGTAGCACAGCACCTGGAAGGAGCGCAATTTGTCGATCTTGAAACACAGCTTTCGCAAAAGACACAGAACCCTGCCAGAGGAGGTCGCCATCCTTTACCGGACCTAAAGACTTTGAGTCAACTATTGGGAAAGCTCGGCATAACGCCCGGGGTACACGTTTTGATCTATGACGATAAAGCCGGTGCCAACGCAGCTGCTCGCTTCTGGTGGATGTTGAAGACAATAGGACACAAACATATACAAGTTGTAAGCGGAGGGCTTGACGCGATGATAAAAGCCGGTATACCTGTTACAACGGTTATACCTCCCGGTGTATCTGTTGATCCTTATCCTATACATACAAACGAATTACCGGTGGTAGATGTGAGTATAGTGATGGATGCTGTGAAGAATCCGGATGCGTTGGTGATCGATGTACGTGAAGCATATCGTTATCGTGGTGAGAGTGAGCCGATTGACCTTATAGCAGGACATATACCGGGCGCGATTAATGTTCCGTTTGTAACCAACCTTGGAAGTGACGGACAGTTTCTTCCTACAGAACAACTCTTAGAGAAGTATAAAGATGTGATCGGTTCCCGCGATCCTCAAAATGTTATAGTACACTGTGGCTCAGGCGTTACGGCTTGTCATACACTTTTAGCTATGGAAGAAGCGGGTATACCGGACGCTAAATTATATGTTGGATCATGGAGTGAGTGGTCACGGAATGATTATCCCATCGCTACAGGAGAGAATCCATAGCATGAACCTGTCGAGGTCAACTATTTCACGGTGTAATACAAAGGAAGCGTATTGCACTTTACTATAGCTATGGTATACACCTCATGGTAAGCTTTTTACTTTGATCTCACCGGTATAGAAATAAATATATACCTCTGTTCAGCTAAGTAGGTAACTCGACAGCTACTTTCTTATTCCTATCGACAAAATTGAATATATAGGGTTACCGGCAACAATTTGCCCGGTCCGTTTCCTTCATTTTATGCCTTTTTCATACATCTGCAAGTCGCGGGAGGATAGTGAATTTAGGATGTGCACTATACCACCAATCTTTGTCTCTAATTTAAATAGAACATACCAGACTTAACTTTACCCGAACCTACCATGAAACGAGCCATTGACTTCTTGCGATCAGAAGTATTTATATTCCTGACGCTCTTACTGGTAATAACATCCCAGATCATACATACGATGTACTTGTTCGAAACCGTTCGGGTATTCGACCTCAGCTTTGAAATAGCTTCTTATAAAGTAACCGTTGCCAACTGGGTACACGCATTCATCTTCGCACTCGCCATCGAGTCGGCTATCCTGATGTTTATACTCAACGGTAAGCCTACACCTTCCAAGGTATATGCTGTAGCATCTTTCGCGACCAACTTGTTATACTATAAAATTTGGATGGTACCACTTCCAACTATCTTTGCCAGTGTATTGATCAGCTCCATGCTGGCTGGTTCTATCTGGTTCTTCTCAGACCTGCTCGCTGAAAAGATTAACATTAACACCGCTGCAACATCAAAGGAAGAGGATGAACTCAAGAAGATACTCGTAGCCAATGACGAAGTAAAGAAAATCAACTTCAAGACTACCATGCCGATGAACGGCCGGTAATTCTGATTGAGTTATAGATATACATAAGAGCGTGGAGGGTTTCCTTCACGCTTTTTTGTTTTCTCGAATGCAAAAAATCTCCCACAGAACTCACAGATTTTACGGAAGAATGGCGAAAGGAATATCGAACAAGGAACACTGATTAACGAATGTTGAAGTATTAAATACACACCGCTCCATTTTTCTTGCGCTTGCTTTCATCTGCGTCTGTCTGCGGGAAAGAAATGGCCTTTGTTCTGTGTGAATCTGTGAGGTCTGCGGGAGATAATTTTTCTATCTTTAGTAAACTCTCTCCATGGAAAAAGCTATCGATACGTACTTCCTGCAGAAGGAAGAACCTGTTAAAAGTTACCTGCAGGCATTGCGTTCTATCATTCTGAAATTTGATCGCAACATTACCGAAACCTGGAAATACAGTATGCCAGTCTATTGTTATAATGGGAAGATGTTTTGCTACCTGTGGGTACACAAAAAATACAAGCAGCCTTATATTGGTATAGTAGAAGGAAAGAAGATAGATCACCCACAACTTATCCAGGAGAAACGCGCCCGTATGAAGATCATGTTGTTTGATCCTGCCAAAGATATACCACTCAGAACGCTCAATACGATTTTGAAGACAGCGCTGGCATTATATAAATAACCGTGAGAAGAGTATAGAAATCACTTCTCTCACGGTTATCGCTATATGTTTATAGTTTCACTTTCCACCAGCTGTCAGGAACAGGAGCGGGCTTGCTGCCGTCCACACTATACATCAGGTTGAGTGTAAAGCCGCCACCGCCTTCAATAAAATCAAGTTCAAAGGGTTGTGCACCTTTATCTAACGCTATGCTGCCACTTTTCTCAAGTGGGGCATGTAAGCCATCGTTGTCAACAACCAACCGGTTGGCTATGCGCAACACACCGCCATCATCGCAGGTGAAGTAAAAATGATAGATGCCTCGCGCGGGCACATTCAGGTAACCACGATACTTCAGTCCGAAACTTCCTTTGGCAATTTTCTCCGGTACTATTATGGCGGGTACCCGTAGCGTTGTATCAGCCTTGGCCTTGATATTCGCTGTCAATTTGAATAAACCTTTATACCACGACAGATCTAATCCGTTTTGAAGAGTCGATGCCGAATCACCAGGGGAGTATGTCTGCTTGTCGTATTCAAGTGTATAAACATCACCTCGTCTGCCAGCTTGTGTAAAAGCCGCCAGCCGTACCGTTAGCGGTTTATCAATGGTTACAGGAGCTTTCAGTTCTGTTGAGTGATTGTCAGGAAGACTTCCATCCATAGTATAGCGAAGGATTAATCCTGCTATAGGAGGTTTTACATCCAGCACAGCCTTATCCACAAAAGCATTCTTCTGAGTGAATCCTTTTAACTCCGGCAAGCGATAATTTACATTCAGGCGATCCAATCTTTCATAGTGATTGTTGAGTCGCTCCAGGTAGTTAGTATAATTCTGACGATGCGTCCACAATACTTCACTCAGGGCCGTCATGCGCGGCATGATCATATAGTCGGCTCTGGTTTCGGTAGGTATATATTCTGTCCATGTGTTGGCTTGTGCACCAATAATATTTTTGGCGGATATAGAGTCAAGTCCTTTAGGCACCGGTTCAAAATGATATACATTCGGAATAGATTGATCATCGGGTTGTGCATCGAAATATAGCGGGTTGCCCGGAGTCATAATTACCAGGTTGCCATTCTTCGCAGCTTTCACAGGAGCATCGGGCACCCAGGTTCTCCAATACATTACCATGGCCGATGAGCTTACGCCACCTTCCAGTATCTCATCCCATCCGATCAGTTTTTTGCCATGGGCCTGAAAGAACTTTTTCATGCGTTGAACAAAATAGCTTTGCAGCTCATTGAGGTCTTTCAGATGCTGTTTTTTCATCAGTGCTTTGCAAGCGTCAGATTTACTCCAGCTTGTCTTCTCCACTTCATCAGCACCGAGGTGTATATAGGGTGATGGGAACAATGCAAAGATTTCCGTAAATATATCTTCTGCGAAACGATACGTCTCTTCGTTGCAAGGACATATAGGAGTGGAGAATAATTTTCCCCAGGCAGCTCCATCACCATTGCAGGCGAGCGATGGGATCTCGCGTATAGCTGCCATCATGTGGCCCGGCATATCGATCTCCGGAATGATCGTGATATGTCTGGCAGATGCAAAGGCAATGATCTGGCGCATTTCATCCTGCGTATAAAAGCCACCGTACAGCGTCTTGCCATCCCGTTGTATGATGTGTTTCGGATCAATAACGAAGTCAGGATTTTCAACTGATCGCTTTATACAAACTGAGTCCTGGTTGTTGAACTCGCGCCACGCTCCGTGCTCGGTAAGTGCCGGATATTTTTTAATTTCAATTCGCCAGCCCTGATCATCTGTAAGATGTAAATGCAGCGTGTTGAATTTATATAGTGCTAACAGGTCAATGAATTTTTTCAGATATTCTGTTGAAAAGAAATGACGCGACACGTCCAGGTGCATACCGCGCCATTGATAAGCAGGGTAGTCAGTAATCTGTGTTGCCGGTAATTTTATCTCGCGCTGTGCTTCTGCTTTACTTTCTGTTTCTGCAGGCAGCAGTTGACGTATGGTTTCAATAGCACGAAATATACCGGCTCCCGATTTTGCTTTGACTGTTACTTTATCCGAAGAGATCGTCAGCGTATAGCCCTCTTCGTGCTGCACAGTGGTATCTTGTAAGAACTCGATGAAGTTACTTCCTGTGCCGATTTCTGCTGCAGGCAGGCGTGAGCCTGTAGCCTGACTTAACAACGCCTGCAACAGTTCTGTTTCGTTCGCAAATGTATTGTGATGAATGATGCGTGTTTCTGGTGTTACAGAAAAGAAGCCCTCGTGTTCTTCCAGTTGCTGTGGGTAAGGGATCAGCGCATAGCGCGATGCAGGCGAGGGTTGTTCCGGGTGTTGTGTGCTACAGGCAATCAGTAGAAAGTAAAGCAGCCCCGCTGCGATTATTCTGGCGTTCATTCGAAATATTTAAACTTTAAATATATAGGTTTGTCATCAATCCGGGCAGTGGTTTGTGTTAACCGGCTGCGTTGTGAAAACATTTCACGATGATAAACGGCTACATGCCTGTTTCTAATACTACATCGGGAAAAATCTTCCGGACTTTTTTATCAAAGGCATCAAAATAAATTGACGGTATATATCTGTCCATAGTAGTCATCGTGTATAATGCTAAAAGGACTTCTGTGTAAAGCAGCAAAGTGTGAAGCGTGAATTTCTTTATCGATTGAACTCCCCATACTGCGGCTAGTGCCAACGAAAGCCGGTAACCATGATATTTATTCAGGAAGGGGAGGTTTGTGTTATGGCAGCATGATCATTGCATAACCGGTCTGCTAATTTTTTCGGGCGGTATCTCATTTAAGGTAAAACCGCTTACATTCGCGACTGAATTTTACTTTGCTTTCATGAAGAGAATCCTTTTGGTCTGTTTCTGCCTGCTTGTGTGGACGGCAGATCATGCACAGCAGAAGCAGCGTACGCCATACGTTATATTGGTTTCGTTTGATGGATTTCGATACGACTATGTCGCTAAATTCAATCCACCGAATTTTAAAGACTTCATTAAGAAAGGTGCAGCAGCACAAGGGTTGATACCATCGTTCCCCAGCAAAACTTTTCCGAATCATTATACACTGGTAACAGGACTTTACCCGGGGCATCACGGTTTGGTGGATAACCAGTTCTATGATCCGGCACTGCGCAAGCCGTATGGCATGAAAGATAAAACGGCTGTAGGCGATACGGCATTTTATGGTGGCATACCGCTGTGGCAACTTGCTCAGCAAAATGGTGTTCATGCTGCATCGTTCTTCTGGGTAGGATCTGAAGCTGCTGTTAAAGGAATAATGCCCGATTATTCTATTCCGTATGATGAAGCGGTGCCGAACAACAAGCGTGTAGACCAGACGATAACGTGGCTGAAGCTTCGTGAAAACAAACGCCCGCATTTTATATCGCTATACTTTTCGCTGGTAGATTCGGAAGGACATCGTTCAGGAACAAACTCAGCAGAGTTAAAGAACACGGTGTTGAAAGCTGATAGCGTGCTGGGATACCTGATGCAGCAATTGAAAACAGTGAAGGTACCGGTGAATGTGATACTCGTTTCGGATCATGGTATGTATGAATTGAAACAGGATGAAGCCACCTTTATACCGCTTTATAAATTATATAATATTGCTGACCCTAAAATTGTAACAGCGAACGGTGGTACGCAGGCGCACATCTATACCGGTAATGCCGGTAGAACGGATTCGCTATATACTGTACTTAAAAAGGAAGAGAAACATTTCAAAGTATATAAGCGCGAAGAAACCCCTGTAGCCTGGCATTATGATCTGCCGCGCATAGGCGACCTGCTGGTTGTAGCAGAACCCGGTTACTATATTCAGGACAAGCCGCGTGCTTTTGGCAACTGGCAGTCTACGGCTTTTGGTGTGCACGGATATGATCCGAGTGTTGTAAAGGAAATGCAGGGTATATTTTATGCTATAGGCCCTAACGTGAAGGCCGGTGTAACGATTACGCCCTTTGAAAATATACATGTATATCCCTTCATAGCGAAGATACTGGGCTTGCCTATACCTGCTATAGATGGCGACTTCAATGTATTAAAGCCTATTTACAAGAAATAGCCGCGAGAGCCTTATCGCTTGCCTTTACGCTCTTGATGTTTACCCGTTGATTTACCGGGAGGAGTTTTACCATCAGCAGCTTTCTTCTGTTCCAGTTCCTGTTGCGAGTTGGGGTGCATGATTTGCGGAGGATCGGGTGTATAGACAGAAGAAGACGTATCTTCTTTATCTTTTTTATCTTTTGCAGTTTTCGGTTTCATAGTCTTTATCTTTTCGTGTAGAGATAAAAAACAATGCCCGAATATTCTATAGATATAATGCGTATAGATTTACCGGTGCTGCTCGTACCGGTTAGGCTCCATAGCATTTTTCAACAAGTTTATTTCAGACATGGTTAGTGGAGGAGAAGTTGCCGCGGCTACACTCTCCTGCAGTTGCTGTTGTGTGCGTATACCTACTACAGCGCTCGCTACCGCCGGATGATACAGCACATATTGAATGGCTGCGGATGCTGGTATGCGCGTTGTGCCTGCTATAGATTTGATAGCCTCTGCTGCGTTCGATACCTGCAAGGAAGTATAATTCAGAAAAGGCTCAGGTGTTTTGCCGAGTAACAACCCCTTGGCTACACTGCCGCGGGCCAGCACGCTGATGTTGTTTTGATGAAGCAGGTCGAGACATTCTTCTTCCGGCCTGCGATCGAGCAAGCTATACTGCATCATCACGCTTGCTATGTTGGAGCGTTTGATATACTCACGAATTACATTGGGCCGGATGGAAGATATACCATACGCCCGTATTTTGCCTTGTTGCTTCAGCAGTTCAAAAGCTTCTATCGTTTCATCGATCGGGTCTTGTATAGTGCCGCCATGTAACTGGTATAGATCGATGTAGTCGGTTTGCAGGCGGACGAGACTTTTCTCTACGGCCTGCAGTATATATTTTTTAGAAGCATCCCAATCAAGGCCGCCATCCTGTCTCGGGCGATTGCCGGCTTTGGTGGCGAGTATAATTTTAGAACGCATGGACTTAAATGCGCGCCCTACAGTTTCTTCGTTATAGCCGTTCTGGTATATATCGGCCGTGTCAAAGTAATTTATACCGGCATCCAGTGCCAGCTTCAGAAGCGAAGTGTTGGAAGCATCATCGTTTCCCAACGACATACAACCAAAACTTACAGTACTCACTATCAGATCAGAATTTCCCAGTTTTCTATATTCCATGCAATCAATAACGTTCTGTATATATTTCTATAAGTAAAAGAAAAATTTACTTCACCAGTTTTTGTAATGAATCTGCTATATATTCTTTCGATAACCATTTTCCATCCAGCATAACGCCTTCTATTTTTTTCGTCTGACTGATATCATTTAGCGGATTGCCATCAATAAGAACGAGGTCTGCTATAGCACCAGCTTTTATTATACCGGCATCGGGTTTATTGAGGTAACGCGCTACATTTACAGTGCCCGCCTGCAATGCCTGATACGGTGTGAGCCCCGATCGTACCATAAACTGTAGTTCATTGTGCGTAGAGAATCCCGGAACGTTAAACACCTGAGGTGCATCGCAGCCGAGTAATAACCCTACACCTGCCTGCAGACAGGATGCGATCAACTTTCTGCGAAGCCTGATAAAATTTTCTGCCATCGCTGTATTATACTGTGGATTGTTGAGCAGGTTCTTCTTTGTCTCGGCCCATTGATTTACGGTTTCAGCCTTCATATACTTTGTCTCGGGTTCTGTCAGAAAAACATCGGGAGTAAAGTTCGGAGCAAACCAGCGCTCGGCCAGCGATTGTGTAGGAACCACCCATATATGTTTATCGTGTAGTGCTTTTGTCAGTGCAGGTATCCTGGCAGTATCGGCCTGGCTGGCAACGTACATACCAAACAAACCGGTTTGTTGTTCGTTCATGGTTTCTATACCGGGCACAATACCTTCAATAAAACCATCGAGGTGATCGATGGAAGAGTAACCGGCATCTATAGCATGCCATACACCAACGCCAAATGATACGTGACCTACGAAGGGAATTCCGACTTCTTTCGCAGTAGCTGCTATAGCATCAAACTTGGCACGCGTTAGCCCGGGGTGAAGTTTCAGGTAATCATAACCTGCTGCCTTTTGTTTTCGCACCATTTCGGCACCTGCTTCGGGTGAAGTAACACTCATACCATTGAAGGATGGACCGGTAGTGTATAAATGCGGCCCCAGAATTTCTCCCTGCTGAATTTTACTGCGTAGCTCCAGATGCTTGGGGTGTCCTAGCATACCGCGTATCGTAGTTATACCATTGGCCGCAAACAATGCGAGTACTTCTTTCATCGGCTCGATGTCGTCAATAGGAGGGACGTGTGCGTGCATTTCGGCTAATCCGGGTATCAGGTATTTTCCCGGTGCATTTATTATGAGTGCTCCCTTGCTATATTTAGCCTGCTTGCTTACAGAAATAATCTTACCGTCTTTCACTACTACGGTCTGGTCCTGCAATACCTGTTCTTTATCCATCGGTATAACATTCACGTGAGTGATCACGATCTCGCGTTGTCGGGAGTTAACAATATCCTGCGCAAGTACTGTTATATACTGTACAACCAGGAGTATAAAAATGGAAGAAGCAAGAAGACGTTTCATAATCGGGGGATTTAGTAGATGGAAGTTACAATATCCCCGGTATCAGCCGAAGCCGTTTATAAAATACCGAGTATATCTTCGCCTATACGAACAGGCCGCATACTTTTGCTGTCGAGTAAACACCACATCGTTTTTGATTCTACCAATACTTTCTGATCGGCCGCGCGCACCAGTTTTACAAAGCGCTCGAACCGTGCACCGTGATGTTCGCCAACCCATGTTGTACCGATAATTTTATCGTGCAGAAAAGCAGGATTTTTATAGTCGATCTCGTGTCGCAGCACAACCCACAGGTAAGCAGCTTTCAATACTTCCGATGCCGTGTTGTTCCAATGGGCTGCAGCCACTTCCTGTATATAACGTACATATACCACATTGTTTACATGGCCGAGTTCATCAATGTCGCTGGCAGAGGCAATGATCCGATGTTCGAAAGGTGTGCTCTTCATACCGGGCTAACTTACGGTAAATATTCCATATACTATATAATAAAGAAAAAGCCACTGCAATGCAGTGGCCTTTCATATTGGGTGGAATTAAATTATTTCAGAGACTTCAACAGTTCTTCGTTCATCATCTGGTAATCGCGGTTGCCGGCTTCTTTCGATTTTACGAGTGAAGCGTTGGCAGTTTCAGCAGCACCTTTCTTATCGCCCAGTGCTTTCTGGATTCTGGCTTTTTGATACAATACATAAAAAGGACCTTTCATTTCATCAACAGCTTTGTTGATCCATACTAATGCCTGATTCATATCTCTTTTTGTATCAAGATAGTATACAGCAGCTGAGAAGTAGTCGTCAGGATCTACTTTTGTATAGGTCTCGATCGACTCCATTACTTTTGCATCGAAGTCAACCACTACTGTAAATTTCACCGAAGTATTTTCCCAGGCGAGTTGAACTTTAGCGCTCTTGCTGTCGTCTGCTATATCACCAATGTTAATGGTAAACGTTTCTACTTTTTCCGTAAGTTTTTCGGGCTTCACGGTAAAGCGGGCAGCGTCATTGGCTTTGTCATATTTAGCCGTGTTGCCTCCCAAGGTAACATCTTTGGATAATACAATGGTCCACTCGGTAGCACCGGGCCATGTCAGCAACAGGTATTCACCTTTAGGAACAGCAACGCCTTCTACTTTAACATCATCAGAAAATACGACTTTGGTTCCGCTGTTGGCACCGGTTCTCCATATCTGGCCGAAGGGTACAACAACAGAGGCTTCTGATCCAAAGATCTTTCTGCCTTTCGCGCGCGGACGGAAATAGTTTATCTTGATGTCGGTCAAACCTACAGTAGCAGAGACAGAACCTGCCGGGCTGGCGATGGGTGTCTTCACCTGCGCGAACAGCGCCAGGTTGAAATTGAGTAGTAAAACAATCAGCAATAATTTTTTCATGGTGGTATATTTTGAGTTGTTTTGAAAATTAGCGGCCAAAGATAACCAAGGTTTTGAATCAGCATTCATCTGCGAATGTTAAAAAAGAGTTAATCAGTAAGAGAAGACACGAGGGTAAATGTTATGAGACTTGACGAAGATTTTTACAGGCGGACGGATGTGGTAAAAGTAGCGCGCGAGCTGCTTGGTAAAGAGTTGTTTACCAATGTCAATGGTATTGTTACCAGCGGTATAATTGTAGAGACAGAAGCATACTCGTGGAAGGAGCGGGGCAGCCATGCGTATGGTGCCCGTAAAACACAACGCAATGCTATTATGTTTGAAGAGGGTGGTTATGCCTATGTATACCTGTGTTATGGTATGCACAATATGTTTAATGTAGTGACCAACCGACAGGGTGTTGCCGATGCTATTCTGGTACGTGCTATTGAACCGGTGACCGGGCTGCCCGAGATGAAAATACGAAGAGGAGCAATAGCCAATGATCTTCAACTAACCTCTGGTCCGGGTAAACTAACCAAAGCTTTGGGCATTGACAGAAAGTTGAATGGAAAATTGCTATTCGACAACGAAGTTTGGATAGAGGATGCCGGCACCAAGATCACATCGCGTAGCATCGATGTATCGGCTCGCATTGGTATAGATTATGCCGGTGAAGATGCCAAGCTACCCTGGCGTTTTACGATTAAAGGAAACAAGTGGGTAAGTAAGTGACATGCAGTAATTTGTTACGCAACAACATCGCCTGCATCCCGGAAATCTGGTATTGAAATAGTATATTTGAGGTTTAGTCACAGTGATGTATGCGGATTTATAGCTTAGTTTCGCTCCTGCTTTTTACATTTATATCTATCGGACAACCGTTAAGTACTCCCGTAACGGATTCATTCGATCTGCTCAATTCTCCTTACGATGAACTGAATCCTGTATTAAGCCCGGATGGTAAAACATTATACGTAACGATTGCTAACCACCCGGATAACATAGGAGGTAAAAAAGATCCGGGAGATATATGGTATGCTGTGCTTACTGAAAACAATCAGTGGTCGGCACCGATTCACGGAGGTAAATTATTGAACAACCGTGGCTTCAACGGTGTGGCTGGGTTCTCGACAGCCAATGGTAACATGTACCTGTTAAGTCATTACGATGCCTCGGGGAGTCCTCGCACACAAGGTATAGCTGTTGCCAAACGCTCAGGCAATGGCTGGTCTGCTCCTGAAAATATATCGATACCATACTTTCAGAATAAATCGGAAACACTGGGTGGTTATATAACACCGGATGAAAGTGTCTTCGTTTTTTCAGCCGAGACCTACGGCACCCGCGGAGTAGAAGATCTCTATGTAACGGTAAAGGGTAATGATGGAAAATGGATGGAACCTAAGAATCTGGGAGCAGTAATCAATACACAGTTCCAGGAATTATACCCATCGTTAAGCGATGACGGCCGCACGCTATATTTCTCCAGCAACGGCCGCAAAGGCTTTGGAAGCTTTGATATTTATGCTTCGTCACGCCTCGATGATACGTGGACAAACTGGTCGGAGCCGGTAAATATGGGGCCGACTATAAATACCGAAGGACGTGACCTGTTTTACCGCGATTATCATGCACAGGATTTTGCACTATATACCAGCACCAAGAACAGCGATGGCTATGGTGATGTGAAATTATATCGCAGAAATAATCCTCCGGCTAATCCAACTGATACTGCGACCACTACCGCCTCCGTTGGCAATGTTATACCGGTGCAGCCGGTAACGGAAACACCGGTGCCCGATAAGAGTGTACGTATATATGGTAAAGTACTCAATGCGAAGACCAATGAATTTATACCGGCAAAAATTACATTTGTTCATGCATCCGATAACCAGGCCACTACTTCAACAACCCATGCCGGGTATACAGTAACGGTGCCCTCTATTCACGATTATATAGTAAAGATTGAAGCAACAGGCTATATAAGCTCACTGGAGAAACTCTCGATCACCACCTACGAAATGAAAGAACTTGAAATGAATTTCAAGTTACAGCCGGTAGAGATTGGCACTACCGTAAATCTGAAAAATGTACTGTTCGAGCAAGGCAAGACCAACCTGTTGCCGGAGTCATTTGATGAACTGGATATGGTGATTTCTTTCCTCAAATCGAACCCCAATGTGAAGATAGAACTTGCCGGTCACACCGATAACCGGGGTATACCCACACAGAATGTAAAGCTTTCGCAGGCCCGTGTCGATAAAGTAAAAGATTACCTGACGGGTAAAGGCATCGATAAGAAGCGTATATCGGGTAAAGGTTATGGTGGTGCTATACCTATAGCCAGCAACGATAATGAAGAGACACGTCAGTTGAACAGACGTGTGGAGTTTATCATCAAAAAACTCTGATACAGTCTATACTTTTAGGAAAAAGCATTAAAAAAGGCACCTCTTTTTTAGAGGAGTGTATTTGTTTGTCTGTTTGTTTTCTGCTATAATTACTTGTTACCTGTATAATATTTTTGAAATCTTAAATGATTATTACATCTCTATGTTGTGTGCAACTCTTGTTTCCTATAAAATAACTTCTATTTTCTTTAATTATTAAATAAGTTTAGATACTCCGGTAGCGGTTAAATCTATTGTGTACCTTTTACATATTAAGGTTGAATGAAGTTGTATTTCCAACAACGTGTTATTGCTGGCTTTCTGGTGGCGATAGTTATTATATCTGCGCTGGCGGTATATTCATACCTGAACAACAGGCGTTCCGTTCAGAAAAGTCTTTCAGTTGCACACTCTAACGAAGTACTGTATCATACCGAGCAGGTCTGGTCGCTCATAGCAAACCAGGAGTCTGCACAACGCGGATATTCTATTACCGGTGATGATGTATACCTGAAACCCTACAGGCGAACCTCCGAAATAATTTATGAACACCTGGCGGGATTGCGCAACCTGATCAGTGATAATGTTTACCAGCAAAGACGCGCACATTTGCTCGAGGAACTTATAGATCGTAAATTGAAATTTAATCAACAGTTGCTCCGCGCAAGGCAATCAGGCTTTGAAGAAGCAAGAGTTCTTCACGCTTCGCTGATCGGGAAGAAACTGATGGATGATATCTATAACGTTGTGCGCGATATGCAGAATTATGAAAAGGCGTTGCTGAAGCTTCGCACGGATCAGCAGGCGGGCGAGATCCGGAGCTTTAATTATACCTATGCTGCGTTGCTCTCGGCAACGGCCCTGCTACTGGTTTTTGTTTTCATTACCATTAACCGGAATTTGCGGGCACGCTTCTTTGCAGAGGCATCGTCCAAAACGGCTGCCAGACGAATACAGGATATATATGATAATGCACCCTGCGGGTATCATTCACTGGATGCCAACGGTGTATTTATAGAGATCAACAAAACGTGGCTGGACTGGCTTCGCTATGATCGTGAAGAAGTGGTGAACAAACTTCGTTTCTCGGATATACTATCGCCCGAGAATGCTGCCACTTTTCAAAACATATTCGGTGCATTCAAAGATAAAGGTATCATACGCAACGCTGAATTTGATATCGTCAGAAAAGATAATACAACGTTCCCTATACTGCTCAATGCGGCTGCGTTATACGATGATGATGGCAATTTTTTGAAGAGTCGTTCTACCGTGATCGATTACTCCGAGCGAAGAGAAGCGAATGAAAAGATCCTGGCGTTGAATCGCGAGCTCGAGGCATTCACCTATTCTGTTTCCCACGACCTGCGTGCTCCGTTGCGCTCCATCGATGGTTATGCACGTATACTCGATGAAGACTATGCTGCCAAGCTGGATGATGAAGGCAGACGCGTGTTAAATGTAGTCATGAACAATGCCCGAAGAATGGGGCAACTCATCGATGATCTCCTTGATTTTTCGCGTATAGGGCGCAAGGAAATTGTGCGGGGCACCGTTGATATGCTTCAGTTGGTTCAATCTGTTTCTGATGAAATGCTCGCGCACGAGGAAGGCCGGAGTATTGATGTGGAGTTTGGAGCGCTGGAGCCCGCTATAGCAGATCTACACTTACTCAAGCAGGTGTGGGTCAATTTGTTATCCAATGCGATGAAATATACCGGTAAAAAGGAACGCGCCTTTATACAGATCGCTTCGCATAAGAACGGCACCGAAATTATATATAGTGTTCGCGATAATGGTGCGGGTTTCGATATGCAGTATGTCCACAAATTATTTGGTGTTTTTCAACGATTACACCGGGCACAAGATTTTCAGGGTACCGGTGTGGGGTTGGCAATTGTACACCGCATCATCGCACGCCATGGAGGCCGCGTGTGGGCAGAAGGAAAGGTAAATGAAGGTGCCACTTTTTATTTCACATTGCCAAAAGACACAACCAGTAAACTACCCTTATGAACAATATTGTCGAGATTCTGTTAGTGGAAGATAATCCAGACGATGCAGAACTAACCATCCGTGCGCTTAAGAAACATAACCTTGCCAATAATCTTTTACATCTGCAGGATGGAGAAGAGGCACTCAATTTTATATTCTCGTCAGATATCAGTGCGATGCCCAAGATCATTTTACTCGATATAAAAATGCCGAAGGTAGATGGGATCGAAGTGCTTCGTAAGATCAAAAGTGACGAACAACGGAAAATTATACCAGTCGTAGTATTAACCTCTTCCAAAGAGGAACGAGACATCATCGAAACGTATAAATTGGGCGTAAACGCATACATCGTGAAACCGGTGGCATTCGAAAAATTTGTAAGTGCTGTATCCGAGATTGGATTTTTTTGGCTGATACTGAATCAGCCTCCTAAGTAAAGAGGATGAAAGTTGTAGCGTATGGAGAAAAAGCTAAAGATTTTAATGCTGGAAGATCGGGAGGAAGATGCCGGCCTGATCAACCGAATGTTGATGAAGGATGGTATAGAATTTACCAGCCATAACGTTGATACGCGTGATGAATTTGTAAAAGCATTGGATGCTTTTGTACCGGATGTAATCTTGTCGGATCATGCCTTGCCGCAATTCAATTCGCTCGAAGCGTTAAAGATCTGTCAGCAGTCAGGCTTTAAAGGACCATTTATACTCGTTACCGGAACAGTATCCGAAGAGTTTGCCGTAAGTTGTTTGAAGCAAGGTGCCGATGATTATGTGTTGAAGTCTAACCTCGCGCGACTTCCATCGGCTATTCTTAATTCACTTCGCCAGCGCCAGATGGAATTGAAGCGAAGAAAAGCAGAGTCTGCTTTACGCAAGCAGAACCATGAACTCGTGAAGATCAATAAAGAGCTCGACAGTTTTGTATATAGTGTATCGCACAACCTGCGTGCTCCGCTGATGTCGGTATTAGGATTGGTACAACTCGCCAAGATGAACGACAACAATGGCGAAGCAATCTATGATACGTACTTTGACAAGATCGAACAAAGTATACATCGGCTGGATAATACACTGAAGGAGATATTGGATTACTCGCGTAATGCGCGCAGTGAAGTAAAGATCGAACGGGTATATCTGAAGAAGCTGATCGAAGATATGTTCGAGCGTTTACACTATATGGAGGGCTCGGACAAGATCGAGAAGATCGTTTCGGTAGAAGAACACATTCCGTTCTATTCTGATCCGCAGCGGTTGAGTGTGATCTTCAATAACCTGATCTCGAATGCCATCAAGTATAGATCGTCACGCGAAGCTAATCAGTATATCCGCATTGTTGTTACTGTTGATGAAACGGAGGCGAGAGTAAATTTTGAAGACAACGGCATCGGTATACCACAGGAGTTACAGACCCGTATCTTTGATATGTTCTTTCGCGCTACAGAATTAAGCGAAGGCGCAGGGTTAGGACTATATATCGTAAAGGAAGCGATCGATAAGCTGCATGGTGTGATTAACGTTGAATCGGCTTCACGCAGGGGAACGGCTTTTCATCTCACTATTCCCAATCATCAGGAAGTAAAGGAGACTGAGCCGGCTCAGAAGGCGTGACGTGCCAGTATCTTCATTACATCATTTTTATAGTTGCGGCCAATAGGTACAAAGTGCTTTCCGATCTCTACATCTGTAGCGGAGTAAGCATCGATCTGCTCTACATTCACAATGAAGGAGCGGTGGATGCGCAGGAACTGCTCGCTCGGTAAACTCTCTTCCAGGTAGCTGATCTTTTGTTGGGTGATAATTTCTTTCTCCGATGTCTTTACCTTTACATAGTCCTTTATACTTTCAATATATAGTATATCGGCCATTTTGGTTTTGATCATCTTCTTATCAACCTTAAAGTATACAAAGCTGTCACCTGTGCTTTCAGCTTTCGCGGCAGCAGGCAGTGGCGCAGGTTGATGCAACACTTTGGCTACAGCTTTCAGAAACCGTTCGAAAGGTATAGGCTTCAATAGGTAATCCACTACTTCCAGTTCAAAACCATCCAGCGCATAATCGCGGAAAGCTGTTGTGAAAATTACCTTCGGAGGATTTTTCAGCGAGCGCAGAAAATCAATTCCCGAAAGCTTGGGCATTTGTATATCCAGAAAGATCAGGTCTACCGGGTGTTGCTGTATAAAAGCAAATGCAGACACGGCATTGCGAAATGTACCTGCAATTTCAAGCTGATCGATCTTGTTTACATACGACTCAAGGATTTCGATTGCCAGGGGTTCATCATCTACCAATATACATTTCATACAAACAAAATTTAGTTGTCAAATCAGGCTGCTACCTGTTGATTAATCGTGAGTACTACCAAAAAGGTTTCTTCTCCATTCATGATCTTCAATTCGTATTGATCAGGATATAGAAGATCGAGTCTGCGTTTTACATTTTGTATACCAATGCCTTCTTTGCGTACATGGCCATTGCCGTTGGATTTGTTGTTTTCTACTTTGATGAGGATAACATGAGGCTGTGCATCGATGGTTACTTTTACCCACGATTGCTGCAGCTCTTCACTGGCGCCATGTTTAAAGCAATTCTCCACAAAGGGTAAAAGTATAAGCGGGGCAATCTTCCGGTCGTTTGCTTCTCCTGCTACGCGAAGCTCCATATCGAGTTTGTCGCCATAGCGCATCTTTTCAATATCAATATAGTTGCGTATAAATTTTATCTCTTTGCTGAGAGGCACTTCATCGCTAGTGCATTCGTATAGCATATAGTTTATGAGTTCCGAAAGTTTCAACACCATGTCGGGAGCGCGATCTGACTTTTTGAGTGTAAGCGCATACAGATTATTCAACGTGTTGAACAGAAAGTGTGGATGTATCTGTGTTTTCAGAAACTTAAGTTCGGCCTGCAGTTTTTCTTCTTTCAATACCTGTTGTGCTTTCTGGTTGGTATACCAGAACTTGAGCAGTTTGATAGTAGAAGCTGTAAACGTAACGGGATATATAGATACGAACATCTTTACGATCTTGGGAAAGTAGAAGAACGGATCGCGCAGATATTCCGGATAGTATAGCGGGTAGTGAATGTTATAGGCTATATATCGCTGAAATATACCGGCTATAAATGATGATACGAGAAACCAGAGCGCAAATGTGCCATACCTGCCAGGCAATAAAAATCGTGGCAGCAGAAAATACATGGTGAAATAAGTAAAGGCAATTTTTCCCGGTAAGTATATCAGCTCTTCAAAAAATGTCTGCCGGTAATTTTCTTCAAAGCTGCCGTATAGCACAGCATAGAACACGAGGTGAGCCAGCCAGAAAAAAACGTGTTGAAAAATCCGGTTATATAAAAAGGAGGGAAGGAGACGCTTCATGGCTGATGGTTATGGCAGTCAGCATTGCGCACAGGAAAGATGGGATCGCTGCTCCTGGTGCCCAATGCCCTTGCCTTATTTTAATCCTATAAGAACGAAGGTACGGCAATTGGCTGTAATATAGTATATATCGGCCCGAATGCATGCTTCACAGTCCCAACAGCCAATTGAAGCTGACGAATGAAAATCAAAAACCGGCTGCTGTATCATCACCGCGCGGATCGGCACCACCTTCCAATGTACTATCGGCACGAACGAGTATGGCATCTACACGGCAGAATGAACTTACGGGATAAAATGTATGACCCATAGCCACGAGCTTCAGACTATCATCGGCTATAAAAGCATTGAACTCATTGCTGATTCTATCGGGCATCCATTGATGATGAAAACGTCTGGCAGCTACAGCTTCCTGCATCGTCATTTTATGTTCCAGCACATTGAGTATAGTCTGGAACACACTGGTAATGATCTTCGAGCCTCCGGGTGTACCCACTACCATGAATAACTTTCCGTCTTTCTCCAATATAGTAGGCGTCATGGAGCTGAGCATGCGTTTGCCGGGTTCTATCTTGTTTGCTTCACCGCCAATGACACCATACATGTTGGGTGAGCCGGGCTTGGCACTGAAGTCGTCCATCTCATCGTTGAGTAAAAATCCGGAGCCTGCTACAATTACTTTTGCACCATATGCATCATTGAGTGTAGTGGTAACAGACACCGCGTTTCCTTCAGCATCTACTACCGAGAGGTGTGTAGTTTGTGGCGATTCGTATGCTGCCAGCAAACCTTCTTTTATACTCTGGCTTGGTGTTGCTTTGTCGGGATTGAAAGAGCGCATGCGCTCGGCCGTATATAGTTTATCGGTAAGTTGCTTTACCGGTACATGTACAAAATCCGGGTCGCCCAGGTACGCTGCACGATCGGCATAGGCTCTTCGTTCGGCTTCGGCCAGTAGGTGTACCGTTGGCGCGGTGTTCCAACCCCACGTACTGATCGGATAATTCTCTACCGAGTGGAGCAACTGCAGTAAAGCAACGCCCCCGCTGGACGGTGGCGCCATAGAGATGATTTTGTATTCTTTATACTGCCCGATGATCGGATCACGCCACACGGCTTTATAGTTCTTCAGGTCTTCGTGCGTAATCAGTCCGTGGCCGCGTTTCATTTCGGCTACTATATCATCGGCCGTTTTACCTTCGTAAAAACCGGCAGCGCCATGATCGCGAATGCGTTCCAGTGTATGACCCAGATCAGTCCAGCGGATACTGTCGCCAGCTTTCCATTCATCTTTCAGTAAAAATTCAGGGAGTATAGTATTCTCGCGGATCAATAGAGTGCGCAGTTCATTCAACCCATGGGCCTCCCGTTGTGTGAGGGTAAATCCCTGCAGTGCTAAGGTTACAGCGGGTTGTACAAGATCTTTCCACGGAAGTTTACCCCTACGTGCATGCGCTTCTGCCATGCCTGCTATAGAGCCCGGAACACCACTTGAGAGGTGACCGTCCTGACTCAATGAATCGATCACCGTTCCGGTAGAATCCAGGTACATCGTGGTAGAGGCAGCGGCCGGAGCTTTCTCGCGGTAATCCAGCGTGGCGATTGTTCCGTCATGCATGCGGCACACCATAAAACCACCGCCTCCTATATTTCCGGCACTCGGGTATACCACCGCCAATGCGAGTTGCGTGGCAATGGCAGCATCTATAGCGTTACCACCTTTGCGCATAATCTCAACACCAACACGTGATGCCAGCGGGTGGGCAGAAACTACCATAGCCGAGTCGGCAATCAGTCCCGTTACACGCTCCTGTTGCTTTCTGCTGTTACAGGCAACTACACTTACGACAAGTAAAAGCAGAATAAAGCGTTTTGTCATGTTGGTTATTGGTTTAGTCAGGTTAAAAGTATTAATTCCCAAGCTGTTTTAGAAGTATTTAAGGATGAGTGGTGATTAACATCTTTACTCCATAGAGCATGAGTCTGAGAAAAGAAAAGGCCGCGCGCCTGAAGGCGCATGTACTGGATACAACCCTTAAACTGGTCGGCAAAAGACCATTCGAAGATTTGTATGTAGACGACATCTGTGAGAAAGTTAAGATCTCGAAAGTAACATTGTTTAAGTACTTTCCACAGAAAGAAGATATACTGCTATACTATTTTCGGGTGTGGTGCCTGGGGCGGTCGGCCGACCTTGTGTTAAAACCCCGTGAAGGTGTGAATGGTATATATTTCCTCTTCGATAAATTAAGTGAGGCATTTGAAGAACATCCCGGTTTGTTGCTCAGCCTGATCGGATATTTCTCCGATTTCAGAAGACCTCCTAAACCTTTCCCGCTAAAACCCGAAGAGAAAAAGATACTCTTTCCGGAAATTGAAAACATCATCAACATAGAGATACTTTCACTCGATCAGATGCTGGAGAAATTTATACTCGAAGCGATCTTCCGCAAGGAAATCACCAAGACTATATCTACCCGCGACATCGCCAATCTGGTAACGTCAATCTTTATAGGAGGTGTAGTAACCGCGCACTTGAATCAACTCACACCTGCCAAGATATTCTTCCGCAGAAATCTTGACCTGATGTTGAAGGGATTGCAGTAGAGAAATAGTTGCTGGCTTCAGGCGGCTGGAGGTGTGGAGTGTGGATTAGTATATGTCTTTATACTTCGGCATTTGCTGATCGCTGTTCCTTGTTCGATATTCAAACAAGCTGTGAGTTGCTAGTTACGAGCTGCCAGACTGTGTGGGTGGGAATAGAGTGTGCATTTTACTTCGACATTCGTTGATCGATGTTCCTTGTTCGATATTCAATTTCCGTTATTCGTTAATGGTTAGTGGAAATCGAAAGAGACATTCTCAAAGGCTTGTAGCTTAATTACGCACGCGCACAGTCTTCGTTCTTCTTGTCTTGCGGTCTTTTTTACGGTCGTACCAGCGGTGGTGATATTTGGGCTTTACAACGGAAATAGTAGAGCCGGATTTTTTGCTGCACGCAGGCAAAAGGAGGGATACAAGGATCAGGTAAAAAAATATTCTTCTCATGCAGTGGGCCAAAAATAACATTTTTTGGGTTCAGCGACTGATACTCTTCAAAACGGTTCATTATTTTTTACCGTATACGTATCTTTGATAATATTCTCTAACCCTCTTTATGAAACAGTCTATACTTGGTTTGTGTCTGCTGGCGCTTGTTTCTACACTCTCGGTTGCCCAGGACTATAAGACTTACGATGAAGGTATCGCTAAATTCAGGGCACAAGATTATGATGGTGTGATTGACCTGTTCTCCGGCATGCTCGCGAGTCCGGAGCGTAATAAACGCTACGATGAAGACCTTTACTTTTACCGCGGACAATCCTATTACTTTAAAGATAAAACAGAAGATGCCTTATCCGACCTCGACAAAGCGCTTGAACTCAAACACTTTAATAAGGCAGTGATCACGTGGTTCAAAGCCCGTTGTTACGATAAGAAGGGAAACACTGGTCAGGCTGAATCGTATTATAAAGAGGCGGTGGGCTATGCTGAAAACAATAAAAAAGTATCAGCCCAGATACTGGCTGATCGCGCACAATTTTATGCCCGCCAGGGAAACCAGGAAGCTGCCAACAACGATCTTGCACTAGCCAAGTCGTTGGATCCTGCCAATGCAGATTTAGCGAAGGCTACAGTGAGTACCTCTAAATCTACAACAACCCGCGGTGCTGGTGATGATAAAAAATCTACGCAGGTAATTGTAAAGAGCAATCAGAAAGAAACCAAAAAAGAGCCAGCCGCCAACACCAATACGGCTACAACAACAAAGCCTAATCAACAACAGACAACTCCTCCTGTGCAGCAACAGCAGCAAGCTACAGAGCAATCTACGGCCAATACAGCCATGATCTCTTCGCTTGTGTCTACCTATAAAGATGAGAAACGGTATGCATTGGTAATCGGTAACAGCAGCTATGGTAATGCTGTAGGTATATTAAAAAATCCGGTGAACGATGCTACTGATGTTTCTACCGAGCTTCGTAAATCCAATTTCGAAGTACAGCTTCTTACCAATGCCACGTATGTGCAGATGCGTGAAGCAATGCGCAAGTTTCAGGAGAAACTGGTGAATGGTCCGAAAGATCAGACTGTAGGCTTGTTCTACTATGCTGGTCATGGTGTACAATACGGAGATGAAAATTACCTCGTGCCAGTAGACGCCAATGTGCAGTTTGAAGATGACATCGTGCGCATGTGTTTCCCGGTGCAAAAAATGGTGCTCGCCAATATGGAGCGCTCCAACTCACGTATGAACATAGTGATACTCGATGCCTGCAGAAACAATCCTTTCCCTGCTGCAACACGTTCCGTATCGCAGGGATTGGTAGAGATGAAGCGTGCAAGAGGTTCGTTCATAGCCTATGCTACAGCGCCTGGTTCTGTAGCATCCGATGGTGCCGGACGCAATGGTCTCTATACGCAGGAATTACTCAAGGCACTGCGCAAACCCGGACTCACCATCGAACAGGTATTTAAAGATGTGCGGATGAATGTTCTGAGACTCTCCGGTGAAAAACAATTTACCTGGGACAGCTCGAATATAGTAGGGGAGTTCTATTTCAAGTTTCAATAGCAGCCACATGAAAATGTAGGCCGCTCGTGGTATAGTATATCTTGTTGTATCTTTCTGGTTGACTTAACTCTCTCTCACGATGAAAAGATCTCTAACCCTTGCAGGTTTATGCCTGGCATTTCTTACTGCGTCTGCTCAGGACGAAGGTACCATTGTTAAAAAAGAACGTATCGATAAAAGTAAAGGTATATTTCTGGGTATAGGGCCTTCCTTTACATTCGGTAAAAATATAGGAGACTATAAAACCGGTTTCAATGCCGAACTTGGTTTTATGAAACGCGTTAATCGCGTGCTCTCTATCGGCCCTTCCATTTCTTACGTCAGCTTTCAATACGATCCGGAAGTTACTACAGCCAAGAGCGGCAATGCCTATGTAGGAACGGGCGATCCGAATGATTGGGCTACTAAATATGATTTTAGCAATCTGTCGTATTACTATGGCTATGTGTTAGAGCTGGAGGGTGGCGATTTAAGTCTCACTTCACTTGCAGTCAATATCAAATTAAATCTCGTGCCGGTGAAAGATAATTCTATATTCTCTGCGTATGTTTTTGCCAAGCCATTTGTAACCGTAGCTGAGCGCAAGGAAGTGAGCGGTTCTGGTGAGCGCTATACCTACGAGATATACGAAGATGATAACAATACCGCCACCACCAACGATGATATTCTACACTATAATCTCGACAATGGACAACTATATGCTGATGGCTATAAAGAAACATGGGGAGCCGATACGTATGATGCCCTGAAAAAAGATACACAGGTTACAGGTGGTATATTTATAGGGCCCGGTGTAGAGTTTATGCCTGCAAAGAAATTTTCGTTTTACCTGCAGGCCGCCATTGGATATACCTTCCCGGTAACTTTTGTAAGTACAGAGTCGTACGAAAAAACGATCGATTCATACGTGAATGAAAAATTTCCGATGGTGAAGAAAGGTTTTCCATCCCTGAATATACAGGTGGGGGCATCCTTCAACTTTTGATTCTTGTAACAGTAGTGCAAGTGTATATATAGTGTATGTGGAAGTGTGGAGCATTTATACTTTTATTGGGCTTGGCAAGCCTGACGTGTGAGGCACAGTTTAAACTGTATGAAAAGGGACACGACAGCTATACGGCTGGCAAGTACGAAGATGCCATCAGGAATTTTTCGGAGTATCTTACCAAATATACCCGCGATAAATCGCTCGATGTAGAGGTATATTATTTACGCGCGCTGGCATATTACAAAAGCAATAACTTTAAAGATGCTGTGCCGGATTTTGAAGAATCGTTGTTGCTCGGCCATGCCAACACCGGAAATATATACTGGTTTAAAGCCAAGTGTCAGGCAAAGAATGGTCTGGATAAAGAAGCGATCAGCGATTACTCTATTGCTATTCGTGAGTTGGGAGAGGATAAGACGGCAAAATCAAAATTACTCTACGAGCGCGGACTCCTCTATAGCAAAACCGGCAACCTGGTTGCTGCGAAAGAAGATTTTCAAAATGGTTTGCTTATCAATCCCGATAACGAGGATCTGAAACGAGAGTTCGGTAAGCTTGGCAACGTAACCATTACTGCCAGAAGCACCACCGAAACACCTTCGTCCACCAGCCAGTCCGTTGTAAAGAAGGAAGATATCAAAACAAAGAAAGAAGAGCCAGTTGTAGCGAATAGTACACCACCACCGGTTTCTGTGGAGCCTACGATGGCTGAATTTTATAAAGACGAAAAGCGCTATGCGCTGGTAATTGGAAACGCAGCGTATCCTAAAAATATAGGTTCTTTAAAGAACCCGGTGAATGATGCTACCGACATGGCAAGAGAACTGGAGAACTCAAACTTTCAAGTTGATTTACTGATCAACGCTACCTACGGTCAGATGCGGGCAGCCTTGTTGAAGTTTAAAGATCGTATTGAAGCAAGTGATCCGGAGAAGACAGTAGCATTGTTTTATTTTGCCGGTCATGGCCTGCAACATGAACAGGAAAATTATCTTGTACCGATCGATGCAGCCGTAGAATTTGAAGACGATATCAGTCGCTATTGTTTTCCTGCTCAGCGTATGGTGCTCGCCAATATGGAGCGATCCAATGTACGCATGAACATTTTGATATTGGATGCCTGCCGGAACAATCCCTTCCCAGCGTTGAACCGTTCCATAGACCAGGGGTTGGGAGAAATGCGCAGAGCGCGCGGATCATTTATAGCCTATGCTACAGCTCCCGGATCGGTTGCTTCCGATGGTAACGGACGCAACGGTCTCTATACGCAGGAGCTGATCAAATCCATGCGTAAACCTGGGCTTACTATTGAACAGGTATTTAAGGATGTGAGAGCTAATGTACTTCGCTTATCGGGCGATCGTCAGAATACCTGGGATAGCTCAAATATCATTGGAGAATTTTACTTCAAGTTCAAGTAAAGAAGGAGTACTTCTTCCTTTTTTCTCGCATACTCATCGCGATTAGATCGTATCTTTATTGTAGAATCAAAATCTTAAGAGTTATGCAATCATTCGAGACACTTTCTGAAGCCATTAACTACTTAAAAAGTAAAGGCTATACTAATGATTTCAATCTTCATCCGGATTGGATCGAATGCGCTCCGTTAAATATAAAAATTCATCCACAGGAATTTCACGTTGATGCCGTACACCGTTTTGAAGGCATGACGAACCCTGATGATAGTACGGTGCTCTTTGCAATCTCTTCAACATCAGGAGTTAAAGGACTATTAGTTGATGCATACGGTGCCTATACAGAGTCATTAAGTTCATTGATGGTGGATAAACTTCGTGTAGATAGAAGTACATATAAATAATTTTTTTTCGATCAGGTTTTGGAGAATTTAAACCCAACACTATCTTTGCACTCCCATTTGACACGTAGTTCAAAAAAGGGAAAGAAAATGGTCCGGTAGTTCAGCTGGTTAGAATGCCTGCCTGTCACGCAGGAGGTCGCGGGTTCGAGTCCCGTCCGGACCGCAGAGAATGAAAAGCCGCTTAGACGTATAGTTTAAGCGGCTTTTTCTTTTTTAATCAATCGTACAGATTACTCGACTATACAGACCTCATCACGCTGCTATACGTCACCGATATAACGAACATCGGAATTTGTGGTGATAGATTTTCGTACCTTTCAATGAGCAATCTCTCTAACCCTATGAGCAAAGTAAATATTGTTGAAAAGTTGTCATTGTTTCATGACTACTGGAACCCCAGAATTGTAGGGGCGCTGAACGGACAGCATGTAAAGCTCGTGAAGTTTAAAGGAGAGTTTGTGTGGCATAAGCACGACCATGAAGATGAATTGTTCTATGTGTTGAAAGGTAAAATGCGAATCGAATTTCGTGAGAAGACCGTTGTTCTGCACGAGAATGAATTTCTTATTGTTCCGAAAGGTGTTGAGCATAAACCCGTAGCCGATGAGGAAGTATCGGTTATGCTCTTTGAACCGGATTCAACATTAAACACGGGCGATACACGAGGCGAACTTACCCGCGATACCCTGGAAAGAATTTAATCCCTCTGCAGTCAGCTATAGGATATACTATATTCCCTATTTGAATTTCTTCCGCGTGCTCTTTCCTTTATTGCGCTCTTTCTTGCTGATATTATACTCCAGCAAGTACATAACCGATAATCGTAGCGACCTGTTTCTGAAGCGAAGGTTGTCGTTATAGTCGTGAGGAATAATATAATCGGCATTCTGTTTTCCGAACAAGGTCTGATCAAAAGTATAGCGCAGGTCAACCATGATCTTTTGTTTGGGCGAAGGTTCCAGCAAAATTCCGGCCCCCAGGTTTATACCAAACTGTAGTCGGTTCAGGTTGGTATAATATATCTGGTCGTTATGATCGCGATCTTCTCGGGTTCCGAATTTTATCTTATAGTCGAGCGAGGAAATATTGTTTTCGAGTAACTCACTGGATTTTATAGTGCCATGTCCTCCCAATAGATAGGCAATGTTAGGACCCGCCCCGGCATACCATTTAAAGTTCCTGCTATCGTTCCATTGTCCTTTGAAGTACATGCAGAATAAAATGGGTACTTCGAAGTAACTGTAGGTCACCTTATCTTTCAAATACGGATCAATTTTACCAGATACAGTTTTACTTTTTGTTGAATAAATGTATTCCGTATGCAAAAAGTACCTGTTCTTTACTTTGAATGCGAGTACCAAACCAGCGTTGAAACCTGCTCCCGGACGAAGTGATGCAGTGTCTCTGAAATGTTTATCATCCATACGAACCCAATCGAGTTGACCACCGAGTTTAACTCCTGCACGAACGATCTGAGCTTCGGATTTCTGAAGAGTAGTAATGGATAATAGAAATATAAGCATGAACATGCAGTTGAGGGATAACGGCCTGTTCCAACGAATAGCAAGTATAGTTTTCGCAAACATCATGTTTGGTAAGTCGGGAATACGAATATAAAGCTTGTGCAATTTTTTTCTAAAAAAGTGTAAAACAGCTTTTAATTATTACGTCATACTAAACATGGGCGATGTTGTAAATTTTTAAATACCCAAAGCGAATACCTTTCTGGGGTATTTGTAACTTGAGAGTGAGATCAATCCCACGTTGACTTTATCTCTGGTTTTTGTTTATAGTCTTTGATCTGATCCTATGAAAAAACTGTTGTTGGCACTATTGCTAGCGTTAAACGTTTACGCCTACGCACAAGAGAATAATTGTGGCGATGGTATAGATAATGACGGTGATGGTTTTGTTGACTGCTTTGATGGAGATTGCGCCAAAAATTCCCTTTGTAAAGATTTCTATATAGGTCAGGATAAAGCCTGCCAGGTGCCACCTACAGGAACACTGGCTTTCGCTATGAAACTGGAGTCTTCTTCTCCGGATCGCATGACCTATACGTCTGGCAGGATGGCTGTTGGTGACCTCGATGGCGATGGTATACCTGAAGTTGTAACACTTCATCCTGACGATAAGAAGCTCTATATATTAAACGGCCAGAATTTATCGATCAAATATACCGGTACCATCTCCGGTACAGCCGAATATTACGATCATGCTATTGGCGATGTGAATAATGATGGATGTGCCGACATCTTCATCGCAGAGAAATCAGGTAGCGATTACTACATTACTTCTTACGACTGTAAAGGCAATAAGCAATGGAGTACAAAAGCGTTTGGTCAGCCCATAACCCTGGGGTTGGCTGATTTTGGAAGTGACGGTAAAGTGGAAATATACTATCGCAACGAAATCCTGGATGCATCTAACGGTACACGTCTTGTAAAAGGCAGTGGTACATGGACGGCTATCGATGCAGGACCTGTAGCTGTAGATATACTCAGCACTACCGACTGTGCTTCCTGCTCCGGACTGGAACTTGTATTAGGAGGAACTATATATTCCGTAAACCTGGGAGCCAGAACTGCTGATGCCGGTTCACTCACATTGGTAAAGAGTATACCTGCGGGAGCAAATTATTACCCGAAGAAATCAAGCTTCGGATATATTACCAGCTTAACCAGTGTGGCCGACTATAACCAGGATGGATCGCTCGATGTACTTACCAGTGGTTCACTCAACTCCACGACAGGAACCACCGCAGCTTTCTTTTGGGATGTTAAAAACAGCACATACAAAGTATATAAAACGAGTAACAACTGGGCGGAAGGTACCGGTCGTTTGAATATATCGGATATAGATGGTGATGGTAAACTGAATACGACTTTCGTTTCGGGGAGCAAGTTGTTTGCGTTGGAAAGTGATTTTACATTGAAGTGGTCGATCAACATTTCAGAAGGTACTTCCGGATATACCGGTGCTACCGTGTTTGACTTTAATAATGATAAGTCGAATGAGATTGTATACCGCGATGAAGCCTATCTCTACATTATTAATGGAAAGACCGGTAACATCTTTACACAAACAATATGTCGCTCGCGTACAGCGAACGATTATCCTATAGTAGTGGATGTAGATGGAGATGGATCGACTGAGATATGCGTGACGTGTGCTACCAATAACAACGACAACATCAATGACTTTACCCGTGCTCCTTACGGACAGATTCGTACCTATACTTCTGACCTGGAAGCATGGGTTCCTTCCCGAAGAGTGTGGAATCAGCATGCATACTTTAATGTGAACGTGAATGATGACCTGACGATTCCGAAGGTACAGCAGAAGCATCATCTTATATTTTCATCCGGGTCGCCTTGTAATCCTGGTGATAACAGACCACTTAACTCATTCCTGAACCAGTCGCCATTTCTTGATTCAAAAGGATGTCCTACCTATGCGGCACCGGATCTGAATTTTGATTCCAACTCTACTATAACTGTTGATGCTCCGACTTGTCCTGATAAAAACTTTACAGTTTCATTTACGATCAAGAACTCCGGTAATCTCGGACTCTCGGGTTCGCTGCCGGTAACATTCTATAGTGGTGATCCGCGTGTAGCCGGAGCTACCAAACTGAATACGCAATACCTCAACGTCAGCAACTTAAATATAGGGGATACCTTTGTTGCCAATAATATAACGGTGCAAGGCACGGGCGGTAATTTTACCTTATATATAGTTCTGAATGATAACGGAAGTACAAAGCCCTTAACATTCCCCAATACAAATTTTGCTGAGTGTAATTATACCAACAACCTCGCCTCATATAGCGTTAGTCCGAAGCCATTTACCATTGAGACAGCACTAATCTCTGATAACATCAAATGTGCCACGACCACGACCACTCCATCGGGTGCCGTGGAAGCCTATAGATTAGTGAACGGAGTAAAGGAAACTGCGAATTATACTTTCTACTGGTTTAACAGTGCTACTGCTGGCGATACAACCGCTGCTAATTTTAAGGGTGCCGTATATAGCGGACTGTCGGAAGGAACGTATTCCGTATATGCCATACATAAAGGTCTGCGCTGCGGATCGGATACCAAGACTATAAATGTAGGAGTGCAGTCGCGCACATTGAACGTAACAATCATAGAAGACTCGCCCTATACCAGTTGTAAAAATCCTGACGGTAAAATGCACGCCATTGTAAACGGTGGTGACCCCGTGGGTAATTTTACATACGAGTGGTATGCAGGTTCTGTGGTGTTAACGGGTCCGATTTTATCCAAGAGCCACGTTATTACCAATGTAGATGCTACAACGTATTCTATCCTGGTAACAGAAAAATCAACCGGATGTACTTCGACACAGTCATTCCAGGTTACCGATAAAACAGTTAAACCCTCCGTTACAGCTACCCCTACTGACGCTAACTGTAATCCTGCAAATTCTGGTAGCGCCAAGGCAACTGTTGCCGGTGCTACTGCAGGGTATACTTTTAACTGGTATAACGGATCGAGTCTGAAACCATCACCGGATTATACGGGTGATACATATTCAAGTCTTACAGCCGGGTCGTATTTAATTACTGCCACTGATAAGAATACCGGATGTATCTCGCCAAGTGTACTGGTAACAGTAAAGTCTAAAGCGATACAACAGGTGACGGCTTCTGTTACTGCACAACAGACTTCTTGTACAACACCTAACGGTAAGGCTACTGCTAATATTAATGGAGTAACAGCGGGCTATACCTGGAAATGGTTTAAAGGGAATAACACATTGCCTGCAAACCAGGTTGGTACCGCAGCGGCTGTATCAGGATTGGCGGCCGGTGTATATACTGTAGAAGCAACAGATGCTGCAGGATGTACCGATACAGAGACAGTCACGATCGTGGATAACATTGTTATACCTACCGTATCTGCTTCTGTTGTTAGCCACCAGACTAATTGTTCTCCGATAAATGGTTCTGTAACCGCTACGGCTGCCGGATCA
>NZ_DATCSD010000062.1:0-2328 GCF_036568665.1 Ohtaekwangia sp.
AACGATCCGGGTAATCCGGACCTGATGCGCCAGGTGGGTAAAGAAAGTTCGCAGGGAGTAGAGCTCGATGTAGTTGGGCATCTGTTGCCGCATTGGAGTATCATTACCACGTATGCGTATAACCGTGCCGTTATAACCGACAGCCCGGTGCCGGAGGAGATCGATCGCCAGAAACCGAATGCTCCGAAGCATGTGGGAAGTATATGGACACGTTACTCCATTCCACATGGAGAGCTGGCGGGTCTTGGCTTTGGAGTAGGTTCTAACTTTGTGGACAAACGCATTCTGAGTTTGAATGCCAACCAGACTATTCCAAGCTATACTTTGGTGGATGCCGCCCTTTACTATACTATAAATAAAGTGCGCGTTCAGTTTAACATGAACAATATATTTGATAAAACCTATTGGGTAGGAGGGTACGACTATGTGCGTCTGTTTCCCGGTAAACCTAGAAACTTCCTCGTAACCCTGGGCTATACATTTTAGGTAAGTATATATATGATCCGGATAATTCTTCTTTTTCTTCACCGGTGGCTCGGTATCATCAGCGGGCTCATTGTTTTTGTTGTGAGCATCACCGGGGCTACGTTTGTTTTTGAAGAAGAATTATTCCGGGTATTTCATAAGGAAGCCGTATACGTTACTCCCGGTAAGCAGCCGTTGGATATTAATGTATTGAAAGCGGCAGCACAGGAGAGCATCGGTAAAGACAAGACGATCAATTTTGTTTTTATGTATGAAGATGCAAACCGTGCTTATTGTTTCTCTGCGCTTGAGCGCGATGCCAAAAGCAAAAGTTTATGGGATAAGGATGAGATCAAATATTACTACCAGGTATTTGTCAATCCATATACCGGCAAAGTACAGGCGGTAGTAAATAAAGAAACAGAATTCTTTTATACCGTTAGGCGTATTCATCAGAACTTGTTGCTGCGCAGAGGCATTGGTAATATGATCGTAGGATCGGCTGTACTCATCTTTGTATTCATACTCATCAGTGGTATAATTCTGTGGTGGCCACAACGAGTGGCAGCATGGAAGCAACGCGTTACGATAAAATGGAAAGCGCGCTGGAGACGTGTGAACTATGATCTTCACAGCGTTTTAGGATTCTATATCTTCCTGGTAGCACTGCTTATAGCTACAACAGGATTAGCATGGTCGTTCGAGTGGTGGGAGCATGGTATAGTTTCGATGATGGGTTCTTCCAAAAAAGAACTTGCCTTTCTGACCGAACGTGATTCAGTAAATATACCTTCGGCAGAAGGTGTTACCCGCGCATGGCAGGATTCGCGAAAACGTTACGATCATTTCAATCGCATGACGTTTACGTTCCCTTCTAAAAAGAACAACCGCGTGCAGGTATTTATACAATACAAAGGTGCCTCTGCCTGGACGGACAGTGACTATATCTTCTATAATAGTGCTGATGGAACTGTTCAACAAGCAATAGCACACAGCGCCAAGCCAATGGCATTACAATGGCGCAATTCCAATTACGATATACATACTGGTAAAATATATGGCTGGCCAAGCCAAGTGCTCGCGTTGATAGCGAGTTTGATCTGCGCATCCCTCCCGGTGACGGGTGTTATTATATGGCTTGGTCGGAAAAAGAAGAAGGCTATTCCAAAATCTGCCGGTGTTCGTAATAGGGTGGTTGTTAAAGCAGCGTAATGTAGGTGCCACTAAAGTCCTCCCAACTTCAACATTCGTTGATCGATGTTCCTTGTTCGATATTCATTTCCTGTTATTTGTTATCTGTTAATGGATGCCTATATATTCTCAACACCTATGTGGGGTAAGAGGAAAGTTGCTAAAACACGTCTTACCAAAAGAGATGTGCTTCTGCGACATATATACTGTGATTTTCTATACCCCGAAATAATTCTTCCTGTAGGTTATTGATTCAAAACACACCGGACTTATCCGGTATATTTTCAATTTCTGATTTCGACAACCGGCTGATTTCTCCGTCCGGTATACCAGCCAGCTTCCGGCAATTTATACTTTAATCAAACATACTCCCGCATACTGTATTACGGGCAAGCACCTTATAGCACATCTATATACCTATATATAGCGATGGTTCGCGGAGCAGGTTATACCTACATTGCTTACAGCCCTTCTCGTTCCTAATCTTACTACCGTTCCCGGCCGGAACAGCTTTTAGTAACCACCCTTCATCTGACTATGAAAGCATTCTACAAAACCGTCCGACTTGCTATACTGTTTACCGGTATGCTAATCCTGAGTTGCCAGGAAGAGCCACAGTATACATCTGCAACCCATAAACAAACCTACCAGACTTTTATCACTGCCGATAAA
>NZ_DATCSD010000063.1:0-11952 GCF_036568665.1 Ohtaekwangia sp.
TCAAAGAAAAATATAGTGTAAAATGTACATTTGTAACTATATTTCAATTTAGACTTGATGAAAGAGAGCGTAAAATATCTAAGCATCGCCTTCGTGCTGGTGTATAGTTTGATCGGATGCAAAACCGAACCTGTTACGGAAACCAATGCTATTGTTACATTTTGTAATCCGGTAGATATCAGTTATCGGTTTTGTACAGACATGCCTTCGCGCAGAGAGGCGGCTGATCCTACTATTGTGTGGTTCAGAGATCGCTATTTTCTTTTTGCTTCAAAGTCGGGTGGCTACTGGCATTCAAAAGATTTAACAAACTGGACTTTTGTTGAAACCAGCCAGATCCCGGTTGAAGAGTATGCTCCTACTGCGGTTAATATTAATGACACACTCTATTTCCTGGCCTCCTCCAACGAGAAGAGTACACTCTATAAATCATCCGATCCATTAACGGGAACATGGCAGGTTGCCAAAGAGAAACTGGATATACCGGTGTGGGACCCTACCCTCTTTCTGGATGATGACAGGCGACTATATCTCTATTGGGGATGTTCTGACAAGAATCCTATATATGGCATTGAGCTGGACTACAAGAATAATTTCGCATTTATAGGGGAACGAAAAGAATTACTTCATGGCAACCAGGCTCAATTGGGCTGGGAAGTTCCGGGAGATGATAACACACGGGTAAATCAGAGTCCGTGGATAGAAGGCGCCTGGATGAACAAGTTCAACGGCAAATACTATTTACAATACTCCGGGCCTGGTACCGAATATAAAAGTTATAGCGATGCAGTATATATAGCGGATAGTCCGTTGGGACCTTTCTCGTTGCAGCCGCACAATCCTTTTGCCTATAAGCCGGGAGGTTTTGCTGATGGCGCAGGACATGGAAGTACATTTGCGGATCAACAGGGTAACTACTGGCATATAGGTACCAGCACCATATCGCAAAAGCAAATCTTCGAAAGAAGGCTCGGACTATATCCTGCATTCTTTGATGAACAGGGTACTTTATATGCCTCAACAAAATATGGCGACTATCCCCTGATTATGCCGGAGAAAAAGATAACCAGCTTCGAAGAGATCTTTCCGGGATGGATGTTACTCTCATATAACAAACCTGTAACGGCATCGTCCGCTATAGATTCATTGCCTGCCAATTTAATGACGGATGAAAATATACGAACCTATTGGGCAGCTGCCAGTGGAAACGCAGGCGAGTATGCCACGCTCGATCTGGGAAGTATAGAAGATGTATATGCTGTGCAGGTAAACTTTGCCGAGCACGACACCAAAATACTCGGCAGACAAAAAGATATATACCACCGGTATAAAATAGAATATTCGGAGAATGGTACTGACTGGGCGATGCTGATGGATAAATCAACCGCCAATACGGATAACTCACACGCATACTTTCAACTGCCACAGAAAGTGGCCTGCCGGTATTTGAAAGTTACAAATGTACAGGTGCCCGGAGGCAATTTTGCTATGAGTGGCTTCCGCGTTTTTGGTAAAGCTAATGGCGCGCTGCCAGAGAAAGTTACCAGCCTGGATGTACAACGAAATCAAAATGATAAACGAAGTGTAACGCTTACATGGCTCAAAGATAAGAATGCCACAGGCTACGTTATCAGCTATGGTGTTGACAAAAACAGGCTATACCAGAATTACATGATCTATAGCGACACGACTGTTACCATCAACAGCCTGAACGCTAATGAGAAATATTATTTCACGCTGGAGGCATTTAATGAATCCGGAATTACAGCCAGTGGGTTAATGATTGAAGCACAATGATTAGTCGGGCATACGAATTGCACCCCGCTACATCTATACTATAAGTATTTAAAAAATACGATTGAATATATACCAGGTTCAAAGCAATCTCCGTTAACCTGATAACCGTAATTTTAAAAAACATTATTGAATAACGCTGGCAACACGGTGATCCGCTCGGGCAAGGCTCAGGAGGCAAACTGGATATAGATATACGCGGTTTGAAAAGTGGCTTGTATATATTGAAGATCACCAGTAAAGGGCAATCCACTATTCAGCACATCGCTATACAATAACAGAAATATACGTATTGAACAAAGAAAGTCGCTCGAAAATCCGAGCGACTTTTTTATTTATAGACAGTCTTCAGGAATTGTTCTATTTACTAATCCTTAATTGTTTCCGAACATCCATAGTAAGTCCATATGTTTCCTCAGCAGCAATTGCTTTGCGTAAAGCTTTGGTAATGTCTTTTCCTTCCTTCGTCCAAAGAGGCGGATAGAAATTATACATCATGTTTCCATCAAGCTGAGATACTTCTTTTTCCCATCCACTCCAGCGTAGGCCCCGATAAAAATCTGCCAGGTCGCCATAGAAGCAAAAACTGAGGAAATCTGAATATGTTAGATCGAGAGACTCCCACATTAAATTATCTGGTGCGAGATAATATACTTGCTCTATATCTTCTCCAAACTCACCACCATTGATCGCAAAGAATCCTCCTATAGCATCGTCAGCTATTAAAAGGAAAGGTGCGCCTTCACCAAAATTTGTAATGGATTTTCCCTTATTCCAATCAGGCAACGCTCTATTCAGGCGCTTGCTCCCGGAACCCAGTATACGTATCCAGCCATGATCTACCAGAATTCCTCCTGTTGAATGTACGATCGCGCCCATAGGAGATCGTGTAGTTACCTGTATTTTATAGAGGGCATCGAGAGCTTTTTGTGAATCACAAGGCAGCACCTCGACTCTATTTTTCGCTGAATCAATCCATTGCTTAACCAGTACCCAACCTGGCTCGGTGTTGTTAATTAATTCGTTAATGTCTCGCATCTTTTGTGCTTGTCCTTCTGTATACAAGAAAAGAAAAATAAGAGATAATAGAATTTTATTCATAATTCTGGTAGCTAATATATACACTCACTACATCAAGTTATGAAAATATACCAAGCTTCGGAACAGAGCCCAACCTTATAACACTTTAAATCGTTTTAGAAACATACCCGATATACACCCTAAATGAAAACCATCCTATCCATCGCGATAGCATCTATAGTACTGATTATTGCTATCGCATGCTCGTCAGCCAAACACACAGGAGCAACCCTGCCTGCTTATTCTCCTCCATCCATAGAACTATATAAGAGTATTGTTCACATGGATAGTGTTTGGGAAGATTCGTACAACAATTGCAGGCTCGATAAACAGGAGGAACTGATCTCTGAAGACCTGGAATTTTACCACGACCAGGGAGGCCTGATGACATCAAAGACTCAGCTCATTGCTGCCTTGAAAAATAATATCTGTGGAAAAGTAACGCGCGAGCTACTGCCCGGAAGTATAGAGGTATATCCTATAGCAAACTATGGTGCTGTTGAAATGGGACTTCACCGGTTCCATAATAAAAACGATACGGGCAGCGGTGAGGGTCACTTCGCCAGGTTTGTTCATTTATGGCGTAATGAAAACGGACACTGGAGAATTACACGTGTCATCAGTCTCCATTAACCTCTTAAGAGGCTTGCTTGATTTTTGCAAAATATCATTTGATTTTCGCAAGTGCTGATATTGTCCTCTTTTACATCTTTGTATCATTAATTTCAATATATCGAAGATGAAACTGAACAACAATAAAATTCTGATCACCGGTGGCGCCAGTGGCATCGGCCTGGGATTAACAGAGAGATTTATACAAGAAGGTAATACCGTTATTGTGTGTGGAAGAAGAGAATCTGTTCTGAAAGAACTTACCGGTAAATTTCCCACGGTAATTACCAAAGTATGCGACCTGGCTGTTGAAGAAGAACGCACGAAGTTATACGAGTGGGTAGCTCAAGAACACAGCGATCTGAATGTGCTGGTAAATAATGCAGGCATTCAAAACTGGATGAATATTACAGACGCTAATTTTTTTGCGCGCGCACAGGAGGAAATCACTACCAACATTGAAGCTCCGCTGCATTTAACATCGCTGTTTATCAACCATGCCTCGCTTACTACCATTGTTAATGTAACGTCAGGGCTATCGTTCGTGCCGTTTACCAAAGTGCCGGTATATTCTGCAACAAAAGCGTTCTTCCATTCCTTTACACTCTCAACCCGCCACTTGTTGAAATCAAGAAATATAGAAGTGGTTGAATTGATCCCGCCGGCATTGAATACAGACCTGGGAGGCAAAGGCCTGCACGATGCAGCACCTCCGGTAAGCGATTTCATCAACGCTGTATTCGAGCAACTGCAACAAGGTAAAACAGAAATTACCTTCGGCTTCAGCGAGGCGATGGCCAGGAGCAGCCAGGAAGATGTAAAGAATGCTTTCAGCCGGTTGAATGGTCAATGATACTATAACAACGGACTACCTACACGAAACTCCGCACGGTATTTACTTTTATACCAATATAATAAAGGCTCCTGATGGAGTCTTTATTATTTTAATAAACAATACATATATATATCCTATTTACAAAGTTGCCCCACAACTGCGTCCCTATACGCCACCATATCAGTTTTTTTACAATATTATTACATACAACTCAATCCTAAATAAAGACAGGAAGCCCGAATCTCATCCCCATTTGGGATAGTCTCAGGCAACGGTATACCTACACGATTGTGTAGTATTTACACAGACTACCATTGATCCTGATTTATAACCAATCGTATCAAAATTTACTCTCCTCTGGCCCGCTCACGCTCTGCACCGAATATCCAGAAACCGATACGTTAAAAAGTATATATGTAAGATTTTAAAAGTTGAAACCTTTTAGCGCGGTAACCATTTATTAATTTTGATAAAAAAAACATAACATCATTTCTATGAACATTTTTACCTGGCGCCAAGCCGCCTTTTTTGTTTTACTAAGTGCATTGGTAGTTGTTGGATGTAAAGATGAAGAGACCCCTCCGGTCATTACAGCATCTGATTTCGAAGTTACCGTAGACGAAAACCTGCCTGCAGGCACAGAACTGGGCAGCCTGACTGTTGCGACTGACAAAGGTACATTGACTTTATCTATCCAGTCTCAAAGTGTGACAGGAGCTATAAATGTGGATGCTACTTCAGGCAAACTATCCGTTGGTGATGCTGCTAAATTTGATTATGAAACCAACCCCGTGTTAACAGCAGTAGTACTTGCTCAAAACGAAGGTGTTGAGAAGACAATCAATGTAAAAGTAAATCTTCAGAAAGTGATTTGGGAAGGTGCCAATCTCACCTTTACCAAGGATAATAACGCTGATTGGACAATAGCAACTGTACAAGACAAGATCACAGACAAAGTAATTCTTACCCGTCAGAACAAAGGTCCAATCTATAACTACCAGTGGTGGCAGAATAACTTTAGCAGTGATGCTACTTACAATGATCTGTATGATGACTTCTGGAATGATACTCGCTCTGAAAGAGAATTTACCCGTGAAGGCGGCACTATCGGAATACGCTGGGCGATCCTGGATAACACTGGTGCATCTACCGATACCTGGGATAAATTTGAGTTATATGGAACACTGGGAGACCCTGCACACTTCTATAGTCTCCATAACATTGCATCCATTCTTACACAATTGGAGAGCGGAGTGAATGTAACAGGCGTTCCTGATAATTTCAGCATTGAAATGGAAGGTGGAGAAGTAAACGAAAATGCAGGAACGAATATGCCCCTGCTGGTCGGCAAAAAACTTGGTGTCTGGCTTGTTGAAGAAGATATATATTTCACACTTACTTTTACAAAGTGGGGAGCTGATGGCGACAATGGTATATCTTATACGCGGTCAACAAAAGACTAATCAAATCAAATAGTAAAATAATAAAGGCTCCTTCGGGAGCCTTTATTATTTACGCAACATTTTCAAAACCAGAACGCAGTCTGTGCGTTCCATGATTCATAACCGCGTATGATGAAGTTCGTACATCCGTTATCTGTTATTGCTTTACTATGCGTTATGGTAGACTGTATTGTCTTAATTTTCCGCCAGACTTTCACTGTTTCTTTTTCGGCAGCGAGTATGATGTAAAGTGGATCAGCACTAAGTGCCTCCCCTTTCCGGTGAATAAATAGTTGTTAATAGTCCGATCATTCACATATTCCCGGAATAGAAAGCCGTGGAAATATATAGCAGGGTTACTGAAGTTATACTATATTTAGGATCAGGAATAACACCGGAATCCTTCAACAACAGGTGGCGTTAGCCGAAAAGCCGTACAGAGTAGGCAATCTGCATAAATATACTCTTATGTACCTGAAGAGCCTTCTCACCTTGCTTGTACTATGTATCGTTGTATCCGTTTCTACTGCACAGAAAAAAGATCCGGCTAACTACCTTATTACCCTGCAACGCACAAAATCATCACCTGAATGTACCATCGGAAGTATATTTATGGGAGGTATGCCGGTATGCTTTTCATTCGAAACTGCGGAAGGAAAAGTAAATATACCGGCCGGAGAATATATAGCCATCATTCGCGAAAATGTAGCCAACAAGCGGGTGATCCTCGAACTGGTAAAGACCAAAGACATCATCCGTATAGGAGAATTTCCAAACACCGCTAAAAATCATATCGGTATTGCCGAAACCTTGAACGGCTGCGCGAGCGATTCAAATGAGAGTTCAGTAAAAGCATACGATGCACTGACACTGGCTTTAAAGAAAGGTAAATTTACCAACGGCCAGCGCGTAACTTTTACAATAGCGGATGCTGAGTAGTATTTTTTCTTAACATTGATCGTGTTCAAATCCAACGGTGAAGCACTGAAGAACCCGATCATTGTATTTGCACCGTATACACGGAACTGCTAAAGCCTGCAAATATACCGGTACCATTCCTGATGTTATTATATACCTGCACCGGCTGCGAAAACGGATCACCCCGCCCATCCTCCTGAAGCTGGCTCGTAGTTCTGAACTGATAGTATTCGGCACTCACGCTTCGCAGCGTAATGGAGAGCTTCACGTGCGTGCCGGCATAACGCCAGGTATAATTGGGAATACTCAAAGAGAATATTTTCCGGTTGCCATTGAACAATACATCCTGAAACAGCATACGCTCCCCTGCCAGGGAATTGTGTATACTATATTCGCTCACCACATAGGCAGGATCTGTAGATTGAAAGTCAACCCAGCCCGGTGACTCTACGGTGTCCTGATAATACTCACTGTAATATCTATACCATCCGTCTATATATACCTCATAATAGTTGGACTCGGCCGCAGGATCATCAATTACAAAATGCAGAATCATTTTATCTCCGTATTGAGAGATCACTTCACCATAAGCCGTGTCCACCATTATCGGAACGGGTAACTTACACAGAGCTGTGAGCTCAGGCATTTCGGGCGCGCTTACCACGATGGAATAATCCATTCCAGCAGCACCAGGTTTTACCTCCGTTTCATAATACCCGGCTTTGTTATACTGCAAGGTCGTTATCTGATCGCCTGTGATAACAACAGAAGCATCTTTGATCGTATCATACCCCCAGGTATATTCACCCGATGACAGCGCGTTACTTCTGAAAACATCTACCCGCCAGGTACTGTCAGGGTTGAAAATACTGTTCACCACAAACGGCCGCTCCGAACCGGTATCAATATCCACGATCTTTTCGCAGGCGAAGAGTATAAACACAAGCATCGTAAAAGCTGAATATTTTTTCATAACTAAAATTGAAAGCTATAGGATATAGAGGGAAGAATCGGGAACAAAGTATATTGCCGGAAGCGGTCGTTATTAGTCTCTACATAAAAAGGATTCATACGGTTATAGGCGTTATATACTCCTATAGTCCACTTACGCAAGCCCCACTTCACTTTCTTCTTAAAGTTTACACTCAGATCTAACCGGTGATAATCGCGCATACGAAAACTGTTTCGCGCTCCATAGTATGCTATCGGGTAAAGCCCCTGATCATAGAATGGATTCGGATACCATGCAACCGGCATAGTTACTGCATTACCGGTAGCAAAGACCCACGTCATGGATAAATCGATACGATCACTCAGGTGATGCTGCAATACCAGCGATATATCGTGCCTGCGATCGTACCGATAAGGAAAAGGCTTTCCAAAATTCAATTCATCAAACTGGCGCATATTCTTCGACCAGGTATATCCCAGCCACCCGGTTAATTTTCCTTCCGTCTTTCGAATCAAAAACTCAGCACCATAACTTTTCCCGGTGCCACCGGCTATCACTTTGTTCTGCCAATCGGTATCAGGGTTAAGACGCACATAACCATCTAATGATACCGTGGTATAGCTGGCACCATCTTTATATTCGATCAGATTATACAATTGCTTATAGTATGTTTCTATCGAAAATTCATACCGGTGGCGATGTACTTTAACAAGACCTAAAGCAACTTGTCGCGATCGTTCCGGTTTAATCCTGGCTGTGCTTGGCACCCATACATCTGTGGGCACTCCGGCTCCGGCACTGGTTAGCAAATGTATAAACTGCATCATGCTGGCATACGATGCCTTCAGCGAAGTCGTTTCATTTATACTATATCTTCCGGATATACGAGGCTGCAGCGAAGTATACCAGGTTCCCTGTACCTGGAAGCCGGAAAAATGCAACCCTGTATTAATTCGAATGCGCGGATGTATCTCGGCATCATCCTCTAAATATAGGTCAGTTTCCCATCCCGGTGTGCGCTGTGAAATGGTAGACGCATAATAGTTATCTTTATCATAGTAGGAATATATACCTGGCAGGAAGAAATGTCGCGTAACGTTGGCACCGTAGCGGATTGAATGCACTGGCACCGGTCTGAAATCAAAATCAAGTTTCATCGCCAGATCTTCAATACCGGAAATCAGCTCGTTACCATTTCGTTCCCGCACAACTGTGGATGATCCCAAATTTTCTGTACGGAGTGATTCGCTGTTTACATTAAAGCGATAGCGGCTATAGGTAGCCGTGAGGTTGCTGAACAGGCGTGGTGAAAGAATACTATTCCACCGAAACGCTGTCACTATATTTTGCCAGGATAGCCCGAACGAATCTGAGTAACTTTCCTGCGAGTATTTGCTTGCATTGTTAAAGTAAAGATCATCATCTCCCATATAAGCGCTGAGATATATTCTGTTCCGATTGTTGAGAATATGATTTACCTTGAGGTTTACATCATCAAAATGATAGTCGCGTTTCTTGCCATCGTCTCTGATTTTTTGAAACGGTTTATAGAGCAGGTCCAGGTATGTTCTTCGTGCAGAAAAGATAAACGAAGTCTTGTCACGTGTGATAGGTCCTTCCACACTGATCTTGGATGAAATTATACCGACAGAACCCTCTGCGTGTACTTTCTTCATATTACCATCCTTCATGGTTACATCCACAACCGAAGACAAGCGGCCGGCATAGCGGGCAGGAAATCCTCCTTTCACCAATTCTACTTTACTGATAACATCGGCATTAAAAACCGAGAACATTCCAAATAAATGCGACACATAATATAGCGGTACACCATCGAGTAACACAAGGTTCTGATCAGGCCCTCCACCACGCACATACAAATTGCTGTTTCCTTCATTACCAGCCATTACCCCCGGCATCAATTGCAGCGTACGCAATACATCATTCTCACCCAGTAATGCCGGCAAACTCTTGATCTGGTTTACGGATATAGTATGGCTACTCATACTCGAAGCTTCCTGTGGCGTATTAACAGCATGCTCAATAACAACTTCTTCCAGCAAGTGATTCGGCACCAGGCGAATGGTGATGAGTGTATCGCGCTGCAAGCGCAACGCTATAGTCTGCGGTATATATCCTACATACGAAAAGTGAATCACAGCAGAGTCAACAGGTAACGCAAGACTATAAAATCCATTGGTATTAGCTATACTTCCCGAATGTGTAGCGGCCTCGTAAATGGAAGCACCAATAAGCGCTTCGCCTGTATCCTGATCCCGGATATAGCCGTTTACCGAAAACCGCTTCGTTCGGGAGGCCGTGAGTATAATATTTCCATTCACCTCCTGGTATCGTATATCGGCATCTTTCAATAACCGCGACAACAATTCTCTCAATGAAATTTCATATACAGAAATAGTTACTCGCTGCGAGAGGCCTGCCAGGGTAGATTTATAGTAAAAATGAACTTCATATTTCGCGGATAATTCTTTCAACGCCTCCTCCACCGTTATAGCAGAAATATTTAACGAGACCTTTTTCTCCAACACGGAATACTGCGCCAGCGATATGGATGTATAGAAGATCAGGAAAAAAAACAGTAGTATAAATTTATTCATATACTTCTTTACAGATTAACAACCTTTGCCCTGTACACTATACCGACCTCCCTGCTTTGTAAAAGACACTTCCAGCGAAACTTCGAGTACGCGAAGTATATCTTCCAGACTGGCATGATCGAACGTTCCGGTAAACCGACAGGAAAGTATAGCGGGAGTGCTTACAGTAAATTCTGTATCGTAACAACGCGTCAGTATATCAAGTATATCTTTCAGTTGAGAGTGTTCGAACGTCAGTACCTTATCATGCCATGCTTTAAAATTCGGATCGCGTACAACCTCTGCTGTTATTTTATCCTGTTGTATATCAAGTGTGCCGGTTCGTCCGGGTGTTAGCAGTACACTGGTAGCAATATTCTGCAAGGAAGAGAATTTTACTTTCCCGGTTGCCACGGAGACTCTATCGGCTTTCTCTTCGGTATACGATCGCACGAGGAAAGATGTACCCAGCACTTCCGTGAGCGAAGAAGCTGTCTTGATCCGGAAAGGCTTATGAACATTGCGCTGCACTTCGAAGAACGCTTCACCGGTTAATTGTACCAGGCGTTCGTCTCCATCAAACTGCTCCGGGTATTGTAATGACGAGCCATGGTTTAGCGATACGCGTGAACTGTCGGGTAATATGATTATTTTTCGCTCATGCTGTGCTGCTGCTACATATATAGTCTTGGGTGCAGAAAACATCCAGGTAGTCATCCCATATATAGCAATCGCTACGAGGGCCAGCGTTGCTGCCACCTTCAGCCACCACTTGCTATCATATAGCTTCACAACGTTTCTCTTCTCTGGCTCCGTTACTATAGCACGCAGTTCCTGCCAGTGTTTATCAGCATTAAAATCAATGAGTGGTTCTTCCGGCTCGGTTGCCTGCCAGAGCGATCGGTATTGTTCGTAGAGTTGCCTGTTCTCTTCTGCCCGGTTCAGCCATTGCTCAAGTTCAGCGCGTTCTGCTGCGGACGCATGGCCATTTAATACTTTGTTGGTAAGATGCCAGTAATATTCCTGATTCATACTGCCATGACAGATCAAAGTCTATCGACAGCTAGTGCAGAATCATTTTTTTTAGAAAATAAATAACAGCACCAATAAGGTAATGTATTTCCGGAAAGTATTCAGAGCATGTTTGATGTGATTGTCAACCGTGTTTACGGCTATATTTAATTGATCAGCAATCTCCTGGCGGCTGAGTTCTTCATAACGGCTTAACAGAAATACACGCTTGCAAACCGGTGGCAGCGTGTTTAATACTTCTTGTATCTTATCCTGAAATTCCTGCGCCATAACAGTTTGTGACGCATCGGGCGATGTCGTTGATGTAACGCTTGCGTAGCCCAGCCCGGCCGTTGTGCGCCTTTTATTTGCATCCGCATAATTGAGTGCCTGATTTATAGCAGCGCGATATAGATAGGCTTCCGGCAAGCCTTGAATATCACCTCTACCCTTCCATAGCTTGACAAACACATCCTGCACAACATCTTTCGCTATATCTTTATCACGCACAATTCGGTATACCTTGTTGCAAAGTATATTAAACTGTTGCTTGTATAACGATTCAAATTCCGTCAGATCCATTTACAGGGCCAGGTATCGCACGAAAGTATAGATTGTTTTAACAGTAAAAAAACGAATTAGACAAATACATATTTATACTGTAACCCCCGCTATATAAGATTTCTTCGTAGCTATAGCTTACCAGTCATC
>NZ_DATCSD010000064.1:0-14060 GCF_036568665.1 Ohtaekwangia sp.
CCCCGGCCGGCTGTGCTCATATATACTCTGCCGTATACATTCATATCGCCCACTACAAATTGGCCGTTGGCAGGGCCTCCGTATTCATGTTCATTATTATTCACACGTACCCAGCTTGCACCTTCATCGATCGAGCGGTGAATTCCCAACACACTATTAACAGTTCCCCATATATAGAGTGTAGGGTAGGTTTTGCCCGGTGCTTCTTTACCAAGTCCTACCGCTCCGCAGTAAGTAACATTACTGATCTTTGAGAATGATTGTCCGGAGTTGGTCGAGCGCATCAATCCGCTGTTATTAAGTGCCACCCAAAGATGTCCTTCCTTGCCGGGAGTAGTACGAATAACTCTTGAACCACCACTCCCCGGAGAACCCGTTGACGAGAATGAGACTCCCCCATCGGTACTGATCATCATCGTACCCGTGCTGCTGTTATATACATAGAACTTGCTGGCATTTACAGCATCAGCTACCGGTTGTACATCACTGATCGAAAGACCATTCACCACTGTCCACGAAGCTCCTCTGTTCACTGAGCGATAGGTAGCAGAAGAAGATTCCGGGCAATGTAAAAATGTATTACCATCAGCACTGATCGCTACATATCCTTTGTTACCATTCCTGGTACATTCGGTCCACGATTGCCCCATGTTGGTAGAGTAATACATATTGTTACCCACACGCAAGAGTATATTTGTGTTGAGGCTGGCACAGGCGAGCCCCGTAGTGGTTCCGGTTTGTGGCGAATGCATCGGACTATATTGCGCAACGTTGGTATGACGAAATCCATCATAATCGCCAATCACTGAAATAACCGGGCCATTGTTGGGAATGCTGATCAGATCCAAGGGCACAGTCTCTTCCAGTCCTTGCGCCTGAAATTTCCATACGTTGGTGGTGGCGTCTATATCATCCGTTGCAAATATACCATTGCCGGATGTTACCCAAACCTTACGGGTATCGAACGGATCAAACTCGACACAGCCTGCCCAATGTATAGCGTGATTATCAATCCACGGTATACCATTGTTGTTGAGTGTAAAGCCACGCGCTATAACGTCCGTCCAGCTTGCACCACCATTGGTACTCAGAAAAATTCTATCACCATACGCTGTGCCTTGTTGCATATAGGTGTTGATTGTTGTTGCCACCAGTCGGCTGGCATTGGCAGGATCAACCGATATACCACCAAAGGCGCGCGCATAGCCCGTGGGTGTTACATTGGCCCACACACCGGTCTTAACATTATACTTCCATATTTGCCCGTTGTCCATGGGCTCTGGTATCGACCAATGACCATGCGGACCCGCTCCGTTGCCGTAGGTAATATACAGGTTGCCATCACTTGCCAGTGCAGCACGTTGTGGCATAAAAGCCGTAGGCGCACCCGTAATAGCCATGAAAGTTTGTCCGCCATCGTTGCTGCGATATAGATTGGTTCCCGTTTGTGATACACCAACGATCAATGTTTTCGTGGCTGTGCCGCTGGTGCTGCTGGAAGGATCCAACACTACGAAGCTGATACCATTTTCATTCGGTGTAGTGGTTACATTGAGCGATGACACACGACTCCAGCTTACGCCTGAATCTATACTCTTGAACAAGCCATTCCAGCGCGTGCCACAAAACAATGTAGCAGTAAGATTCGGATCGACCACCAGTTTCTCTCCCGACTGTCGACCCATACCGTTGCCATGCGCTTTAAACTGCAGGGTAACGTTGGTAACAGCGAATGTTTTACCATAATCATCAGAACGAAGTATAGCCGAATTTCCGTTGTTGAAATACGATATACCTGCCAGTATATATAATTTATTGGGAGCTTTCGGATCAATCGCCAAGGACTCAACTCCCATATACCCCATCTCGTTTTCAGATGCCCAGTCCAGTAGTGGTATCCATTTACTATTGGTAGCATCCCAACGATAGGCGCCTCCTACATCGGTGCGCGCATAAAAGAGATTACGCTCACTTTTACTGGTAATAACAGACGATACAAAACCACCACCGCCAATCGCTACATTGTTCCAGGTATACTGTGCCTGCGCAGTATATATAGTGCTGAGCAGCAGGCATACAAGTATAAATGAGCCAGCTCTTGCTGGAGGTGAGGCAAAGAATTGCCAGACAACATTGGTTGCAGATGTTTGTTTCATAAAGATTACTGGTTTGCTTGTATGGTAGTACAAGCAATCAATTCAGCCATATATTAAATCGATTGTGTGAAATTACCTGGTAATTACTCCATGCTGGTTCACCAAACGTTAAAAGATAGGGTATCGGATGTTTGATCAGGGTATTAAATGTCTATAAATAGGGGTTAAAATTATCAGATATATAGATGATCACACAAAACGATGTCAAACATGTCAGATATACACTCGGCTATAGAATGATGGCACTTTGCTGTGCAACACAACATTATGATTTGAATCAAATGAAAATATACTTTATCCGGTCACCTATATTTTGATTGCCATAACCGTGTGCAATCGGGTTGTATCTATATTATACCAACGGCAATCACAGTAATCACCAATATAGTTAGCAAGACACTTTGTGCTCTCACCCTGAAATATACCTTACCTGATAATGGTGAACTCTACGCGCCTGTTCAGCTTCTTGGTATCTTCGGTGCTGTTGCTGGCGATCGGGCGCGTGCCGCCATACCCTTTACCGGTAATGCGACTGGCCGCAATACCTTTACTTACCAGGTAATTCTTAATGGTCTCTACTCTCTTCTCGGATAGCTCTTTGTTCAGGGCCGCGTTGCCTACGTTATCTGTGTGGCCGGCTAGCTCAATATGTATAGCAGGGTTATCCACCAGGATTTTTACCAGGCGCTCCATTTCCGGGTAACTCTCGGGCATCAGGTCAGGTTTACTGCGAACAAAGAATACATTGTTCAGTATAATCGTCTTGCCTACTTCAATCGGCATCAGGTAGAGGTCCCGTTGTATTTCCTGGTAAGGCTTCGCTTCGATCAGATCGATATTATTACTCTCGGCAAGAAATTGTTCTTTCTCCGCCAGAAATCCGTATGCCTTGCTATAGGGCAGCACAATCTTGTAACTTCCGTCCTGCGGATTGGACTGCGCGGTGCCTATATCTTTACCATCACTCAGATCGTGATAGATGATGGTTGCTCCTATCGGTTGATTGGTAGACTTATTAAATACTTTTCCCTGCACAATTACCACCGGGTCGGGCTGTGCCTCTTTTACAATGCTGATGCTATATATATCAGCCCCGCCCAAACTCTGATCGTTGGAAACGATATAGGCTATATCTCCGGATGCAGGCACGCTATAGTATGCATCCCAGTTGATGGTGTTAACCGATGGGCCGAGATTCAACGGCTCCGACCAGTTCTTCCAGGTATCATCCAACCGCTTGGTTACAAATATATCGTTGCTGCCATAGCCGGGCTTTCCGTTGGTTGAATAATATAGTGTTTTACCATCCGCTGCTATCGTGGGGGTTATATCTTTTCCATACGTGTTTATGACAGAGCCCATGTTCTCCGGCACTGACCACGTACCATCGGGCTGCAGAAACGACACGTACAGATCAGTACCGCCATACGTAATATCACGCTCAATGGAAGAGATAATCACTTGCCGGTCGGGTGATAAAGCAAAGGAAACTTCCGTGGCATAGTTATAGTAATTTTCAATGGTAATGGTTTCCGGTATACTCCAGCCACTCTTTGTGCGATGCGTCATGGAAAGACCTTCATATTTATTCAGCCTGCCTTGTTCAGTTCTATATATACCATTGGTAAGAAGAGAATTGTTATCGGGTGTAGCGTTGATCACAAAATCTGCTTCGCGCGTATTGACCGGCAAACCTATATTTTTTCTTCGCGACCAGGTGCCGTCCTCATTACGCGTGGTATACCAGATGTCGGAGTTACCGGCTACTTCAATGTTAGCAGCATCATCTTCCACGGCATAATATAGCGTGCGGCCATCAGCACTTATTACAGGCATGATGTCATCACCCTTTGTGTTTACATTGACTCCAAGATTTTTCCTGGTATATTTTGCCGTTGCAGCGTTCGGCACAAGACTCAGATGAAAGTTTTGCTTCACCGTAAGTTGATCAACCTGCAACGTTCCTTTACCATAGAGAGCATAACCGATAAAGTTTCCCCAGAAGCGCACGTTGGGAAGTGAGAACATACGCTGCCCGTTGAAATAGAAATTGGTAACGGCACCTTTTTTCTCAATACCAAATTTATTGGCTGACTGCAGTGGCTTTACAACCGGTGCCTCTTGTTGATAGTATATATACTCGGTATCTTCCGTGCTGTTCTCGCAAAAGACCAACCGGCCATCAGGTGATACAAGATAATAATACCAGCGGTTGTTCTTTGTCTTTCGGGTATCGGCCAGATATATACCGTACGTGGCGCTATCGCCTGCCACTTTGTGAATGCTACTCTCAATATAGAAGTCCTTTTCAGGATCAACAGGGTAATCGTGGCTCGCAAAAACATTCTCGCCTGTTTTACTCTGCAGTTGCAGATTGCCACCACGGATAGCGATCTCTTTTAGGTTGTCATTCTCAAGTTCCCAAAGGGCAGCATTACTATTGAAATCTTCATGCACACGTTCGGGCTGGGCTAGAGCCAGCAGGGCACTGCCAAATATAGCAATAAAGATAAAGAGGGGTCGGAGCAGCATGGTCTTTGTATTGAAAACGAATAATACGAAATTTCAACGGATGCTGCCAGATATACTATAGCGATTGCCACTCGGCTTGCTGTTTTTTGGTGAGACCGGAAACTACCAGTTGATATGAATCATCAATCCACTCACGCACCAGTTTATCAGGAACAGAGCCGTCCATCAACACCGTGATCCAGTGTTTTTTATTCATGTGATAGCCCGGTTGCACAGCCGTATATTTCTCTCGCAACGCTACGCCCTGCTCCGGGTCTACTTTCAGATTTATACTTTCAAATAATTCTACATCAGCCAGGGCAAACATCTTGCCCATCACTTTATATACCAGCGTGGTTTCTCCGAAGGGAAACTCTTCGGTAACGCCTTTCTTGGCGAGGCAGTAATTCCGGTAGCTTTCGATATCCACCTATAAACGTGGTTTGATAACGAGCTTGAAGATCAGGAACAACACACCTGCCAGGAAGATGATGATGGAGATCTTGTTCACACCATGCATCATACGGATGTTGATGTTGTTGGGGCGTGACGGATCTTTCTTTCTGAAAAAGTAGTTGCCTACTTCTCCTAAACTGAAAAATTCTTTCCATCCTCCTTTTTTCGGTTGCTGCTGTGGTGCAGCTTCTTTCTTTATCTCTTCCATAGCCAAATTCATTTTTAGTTACTACTCCCCTGCAGGCGCAAGCTCAATCCAGTCGCCATGCTCACGGATCAAATTTACCAGTTCATCTACTGCCTGCGCTGTGGGTACATTTTTACGAACCACTTCTTTCCCTTTATACAAGGTAATTCTTCCCGGGCCGGAACCAACATAACCATAATCAGCATCGGCCATTTCTCCCGGACCATTCACAATGCATCCCATAATACCAATCTTAACTCCTTTCAAATGACTGGTGCGTAAGCGAATCTTCGCGGTAGTCTCTTGCAGATCGAACAACGTACGACCGCAGGAAGGACACGATATATATTCTGTTTTGGAGATACGCGTGCGTGTAGCCTGCAGGATATTGAATGCTGTTTCGTTAATGATTTTATCAGGACCACAATTTACAGCCGATATAAATATACCATCGCCCAAACCATCTACCAGCAATCCGCCTAAATCAGTAGCAGCATATAGCTGAAGTTGTTCAACCGAAAGATCAGCATACGCTCTGCCGATAATAACCGGCACATCGCATCCCTGGTTGATCAACTCTACAAACAGTCTTCGCTGTTCTGCCATGCCGTGTTTGTTATTGGTATCAATAAACAATACAGCAGTCTTATCAACTTTCAGTTTTGCAATGAGTGTATCGGTAACATCCTGTAGTGTAGCATAAATAAAGTTTGCTTTACCTGATTGCTCTACGCCTGCTATATATTGTTCAGCTCGTATAAAAGGATAGGTTCTGTCTTTGCTGCGCTGCGTTAGCCAGGTTGCATGATGGTAGATCAGCCCCAACGTTCCTGGTATTTCAAAATCGATCGTGCGATCCCCCAGAAATATATAGTCGCAGGCCATATCACCGATGTTCCACTTATCCAGCGGAACAGAGTATTGATAGCCGAGTGCGAAGAACGATGCTGCGGTAATTTTTTCTTTTGCCGAAAAGTCTGCAATAACGCGCGGCACCTGGTGTTCGCTGCCACCCATGTTGAGCACATCGCGTGTTATTCTGCGATTGTATTCGAACGGAGTGATCGGGTAATGATCCATAGCCGGAATAGGTGCATGGCCTGCACGATCATCGTAACGCCTGGCCAACGTATAGGCTACCGGCACTTCGGCTTCCGGCTCCTCGGTAAGCGACACACGTATGGTATCACCCAGACCATCTTCCAGCAAGGTACCTATACCAACGGATGATTTTATACGACCATCTTCACCTTCGCCAGCTTCGGTTACACCGAGGTGCAACGGATAGGGTTTCAATCCTTCTTCATCCAGCTTCTGCACGAGCAGGCGATACGCCTGTACCATTACCTGCGGGTTGCTGGACTTCATAGACAATACTATATTATAATAGCCTTCGTCTTCGCAGATGCGTAAAAACTCCAGCGCAGATTCTACCATGCCCACCGGGCTATCGCCATAGCGACTCATAATACGATCGCTCAATGAACCGTGGTTGGTACCAATGCGCATAGCCGTACCGTACTCTTTACAGATGCGGATCAGCGGAAGAAATTTATCGCGGATGCGTTGCAGCTCTGCCTGATAAGCAGCTTCTGTATAGTCTATCGTTTCAAAGCGTTTCTTGTCGGCATAGTTACCCGGGTTGATGCGCACTTTCTCTACAAGGCGTGCAGCAAGCTCGGCAGCGTTGGGAGTAAAATGTATATCGGCAACCAATGGCACAGTATAGCCGCGAACGCGAAGTTCTTTTTTTATAGCCTCCAGGTTTTGCGCTTCCTTCATGCTGGGCGCAGTGATCCGCACGTACTCACAACCGGCTTCAACCATACGGATAGTTTGCTCTACCGAGCCGAGTGTATCCATGGTATCGATCGTAGTCATAGATTGTATACGGATCGGATTATCGCCACCCATTGGCACATCACCGATCTTCACTTCCACGGTTTTTCTGCGACTGTATTGAACAAGGCTGTTACAATACTGTTTTACGGACGCTATTGACTGATTCACAAAAATATTTTGCTGTAAAATTAACGCATTGAGGTCTCTCTAAAAACTATATTTTTTGCCGGCTCGTGTACCCTGATCAGGCATAAAGCCAGCGTCATACTATACTTGAACGATGCCCTTATACGGTAACATTATGAGCATGGTTAACCAACCAATAAGTTACTGTTAATGTTTTCGTTACGCTCGAAAAAATATCAGCAACTCATTGTCAATGGTAATGGTTTTGAGTAAGTTCGGTTCACTTTATAAAACCCCCTCATTATGAAAACTCTGGTACGCATGTTACGGGCCTGCGGGCTTCGCTATTCCTTCGCTACCCTCACAACACCTTTCTCTGCAAAATTGTTACGAACTGTCTTCGACAAGTGGAAGCAGTTGTTCTTCGTACACGAAGCACGATCATACTGATCGTACACATCACTGTCAATAGGTTTGTTGCATTAATTGATCAATCCACCAGGCTCCACAAAAAAGTTTTTTCCTACACCCTTCCAAGTTGTGATTGATATCATGCTGCTTGCCGGTATCTCAGGCCGGTAAAGTTATCGTTTGCCCTAATTTTTTTATTCAGTTCACAAATCACCCTGTATGAACAAATCATTGTCCACACTGCTGGCCATTGTGCTATGCTGTTTGCTTCCGGTTGCTGCGCATGCGCAGAGTTGCGTTACATTTGACAAGATCTCGCCCGAGTCTTTTGAACAAGGAATTGCAGGATCACAAAGTTACTTCGAATCATTCACGGCATGGAGCAATGGCACACCATACTATGACGAGCCAATCTTTACCGTAACGGCCGGTGCATTGCCTCCCGGACTCATCATTTCTGAAAATCGCTTTCTAGGATCAATCACCAAGGCTGGTACCTACACCTTCACTATTGGTGTGATGTCCGCTCCGGGATGCCCTATATTTGAAAAACAATATACCGTAGACGTTGTCTGGAATTTACCATGCGATCAATTTAAGCTGGAGACTCCCTATGGAGAATCAGGCTTTCATCTTGTAGGTGTGTTTGAATACTTTGGTATCTGTACTACTGCCCCATGGGACTCCATCCAGTATACAGTATTAAGTCTGCCTCCCAATTTCACGCTGAAACAGTACAGCCCTGTTTCTTGTCCTGAAGTATGGGGACCACCCACTGATACAGGTACCTTTACTATATCGGTAATGGCATCGGTTCCCAGTGGTTGCAAAGACACTGTTACCTTTGTACACAACTGGGGCTGTATCCCCATGGACTCTTTATATCCGCAACCTTATCAGTTGGCAAAATTACCGGCTGTTGTAGGTAAGCCTATTGACAGAGGATTTAATATAGGATTCACCCCACACTCTCTTGAACTACCGGTCATAATCAAAGCGATTAACGGAACATCTCTTCCCCCGGGGCTATATTTCGAGAATGAAACTTCCTATCCATACAACTCTCATCTGAAAGGTACTCCTACCACCGCGGGTATATATCACTTTACCCTTGGAGCACAACTCGGCAACAGTTGCATAATTGTGCAGCATGATTATACCATGAGTATATATGACACACTTCCTTGCAATGCCCTGAAATTTACTCCTCCCTACAGGGAAGATATACCCGGTGGTTCATACGGTTACGTAGGATCAAAAGAGTCATTCAGAACATGTGTAACCATTGATGGATGGGATTCTCTGCAATTCTCCTTAGCAGAAGCTCCCCCCGGATTTGCTATATATGCCGATGGTAGCCGATGTATACACATAGCCGGATATTCAAAGTTAACCGGCTATCAAAACATTGCTATAGCGGTAACAGCCGCTGGAGGTTGTCAGGATACCGTACGCTTTCCTCGTATATATACCTGCTCGCCTGCCGATTCGATACGACCTGCATCTCCTCAGCTCCCGGTTGCTATGAAGCAGACATTTTATAATCAACAGCTGGCAGTCGGCCCGTTCTATACTAAGCTCTATGGTGCACACTTCACAGTAACAGGCGGCACACTTCCCCCCGGCCTGGCGCTATACGATAGTACTGACGCAACGGCTCACCTGCGGGGTACACCCACAGCCACAGGTAACTATACATTTACTATAGCTGCATCCTTTGGTGATTGCCCGCCATCCAGTAAAACTTTTACGTTACAGGTACTTCCACATCAAATCATCAAATCGCTAAGCCTCTCGCCTGAGTGTATTCAGGATATTGAGACACGGTCGTGGCGGGTATATAATCCTAACAACTTCAATGTCCCCTTTACCTGGGAGACCGTATATTTCGAACATGACAGTCGCTCGTTGATAGCACCTCCGGGCAATACTTTCTTCAAGACAAAAAATGCAGCCAATCCGAACAGTGTTCGTATTACCTGGCGCGATGAGAATTATATAGCACGCAGTGTAGTACGAGGTGCTTCATCAACGTATTGCAGTCCTCCAACCTGTATCGTTGCAGCAAGCGTAGTATCCTACCACCAGGGCTTGGGAAAAGATGGCAACCCGGTAATACGACCAGAGAATAGCGATGCCAACGCTGCCCTCGGTGAACCGGATGCGAATGACTATATTGATGATAATCCTGCAAGATCATTTATACTCGGCTATAATGGTTTTATTGTATTGGAACTTAGCAGCCGACTATATGATCAAGCCGGACTTGACCTGAAAATAGTTGAGACATCATATTCCAATCCACACTACTCCAGCAATCCAGAACGTGCAGAAGTATTTGTATCGAAGAACGGAACTCAATGGATCTCTCTGGGATACACCGGATCACCACAAAATTGCAATGAATTCCTTGATCATTCTTTTGACCTTGCTGGTAAAACAGATTGGTGTCGATACGTAAAAATAGTTGACAAGACCGATCGCAATGCGAAAATACTAACACCACTTACATGTCAGCCTACGGGTATAGCTGCTTTTAATTATTACTCAGACGGCTTCGACCTCGATGCAGTAACCTGTGCGCAAGGTGCAACCTTCGCACGCCAGGAAGCTGTGGAAACAACATCGCAGAGTACCTATATACTATATCCTAACCCGGCAAAAGACTGGCTCACGATCGACCTCTCTCGCGAAAAATTTGCCCGTGATAAATCCATAGAAGTATATATCCGTGATGTAAGCGGCACGGCACTGTATCAAAAAACACATACGCTGAATGCAAGCACTACACAGTGCGATGTATCATTGTTTCGCTCAGGTATGTATATAGTGCACGTGCGCGGAGTCAGCGGAGCAGGATATTATAAGTTTGTTAAAGAGTAGATTAAGATTAGAAGATTGGAAGATTAGAAGATTGAAAAATTAGAAGATTGGAAGATTTATAGTGGGCGTCTCCGGAGCTGGGTGTAGTGATTTGTAAATATAGCTTCGGAGATGCTATTACCTGATTAACGATTAACAGACAACTGTTAACGATTAACTACTAACGAATAACGGACAACTGTTAACTAATAAACCCCCAATGATGTATGAAAAAATCTCTATTCACGTTACTGGCCTTCGCGCTATGTCTCTTTAGTTTACCAGGCATGGCACAACCCGGAGAACCCGGCTGCTCGGTTATTTATGATTCTATTGTGGGACCGCTACCCCCGACAGCGTTTGTCGGTGATAATCTGCAAGAACAATTCCGCGCCATGAGCAACGGAGTATATTACGATAACGCGCTTTATAATCTGGAATATGGCGATCTCCCGCCCGGCCTTGCACTGGATGGAGATATACTCTCCGGTATATTTACAACAGCGGGCAACTATACATTTGCTATTGGCGCCAACGGTGGGCCTGAGTGCCCGACTGTGTTGCGAGAATATACCATTAACGTTTCGTGGAACCGACCGTGCAGTAATTTTAAACTCTATGCACCGTATGGCGAAAGTGGCTTTCACCTGGTTGGTGTAACCGAATATGTTGGTATCTGTCTGCAGGAACCATTTGACTCTGTTTCCTATACTGAGCTGAGCCTGCCGCCCAACTTCACAACACATCTTGCGAATAGTTGTATTGAAGCATGGGGGCCGCCCACCGATACGGGCACCTATAGCATTTCCATTGCTGCATCGGTACCCAATGGTTGTCGCGATACACTTACCATGACGCATCACTGGGGATGCGTAAAAGTTTATGATATGTATCCGCTTGCTGCAGACCTGTTGGCAGCGCACGCCAAGGTTGGTGAGCCGTATAGCGGACATTTTGCAGCGGAGATCGCATCGTATGAAATTGCTGTACCCTTTCAATTCGACATTGTTAGCGGAGCATTACCCCCCGGACTTACACTGGATGAAACAGGCACCGGAGCGTATGATGTTAACCTCGTGGGCACTCCTGCTACGCCCGGCACCTATACCTTTACCATGCGTGCAAGACTCGGAGCCATGTGTACAACCATCGAGCAAGAATATACAATGATTGTAGATGAAAATGATCTGTGCGCTGATTTTAATATTGATGCTATCTACGGAGAATCCGGTCATGCTATTGTTGGTGAACAAGAGTACTACGGTATTTGCTCAGTAAATAGCCAGGAAGATTCCATCGCCTATACGGTGCTTGGGCTGCCGAACGGTTATTCCATTCAGAACTATACTCCGGGAAATCCATGTATCGAAGTATGGGGAGCTGCTGTTGAAACCGGTCCGCAAAGTATAATTATAGCAGCAACAGCATCTACCGGTTGTCGCGATACACTTACGATCACCAACAATTATCAATGCACCACACTGGAACGCATAGCCCCTTATCTGCCCAACCTCCCGGAAGGTGCCGTTAGCCATTCCTATAATCAACGATTCTACATTGAGTATACACCGTTTTCGCTGGGTATACCTTTTCACTTTGCTATAGCAGAAGGTACGCTTCCGCCAGGCCTTACGTTAACCGACACGCTATACATGGAGGCACGCCTGCGAGGTATACCTACCACTGCTGGTGCATATACTTTTACGCTGCGCGCCTCCCTCGGCACTTGTGCTGTGGTTGACCAGCACTATACATTGGTGATAGAAGATAGTGTTGATTGCAGTAACTTCCATATAGGTGTTGTTTATGCAGAGAACACCTATGGTATTGCTGGTATACCCGAATATTACAATATCTGCAGCGTGAGCGGTCCGGATCCTGTTCAATATACTGCTGTTAGTCTGTTGCCCGGCTATACATTAACTTCCGATATACCTTGTGCGGATCTGAACGGAGCGGTGATGGAAGCCGGTACATTCAGTATGAAGATAGCAGCACAATCTTCTCTCGGATGCAGCGATACACTTACCATTTCCAACACATGGCATTGTCTCGATGGCAGCGGATTCGATCCAACGGAGTTACCAATCTTCACGGTAGGCCAATCCGTGAATGAAGGTTTTCGATCACCCTCTTACCAGAATTTCGGAGCACCTATGACGTATGTAGTTACTGATGGTACACTTCCTTCCGGGCTAACACTACAAGCCGGCACCGGATATACCGATTATGATGCCTACTTAACCGGCCAGCCAACTACACCGGGTATATATACTTTTACAATACGGGCGTATCTCGGAAACAATTGTGCAGGCACTGAGCAGACCTATACAGTACAAGTAAAAAATGCCGCAGCTCCCAAACCCCTTATCCTCACACCACAGTGTGCCGATAGTATAGCCACCCGCCGCTGGACTATATATAACCCCAACGATGTTAGTGTTTTTATAGATTGGGAATTACTCTATGCCACCAACTATCATGGATCACTGGTAGCAAACCCCGGGTATACATTATTCTCAACGCCAAACATCATTAATCCAAATTCGATCAAGATCACATGGGATGATGGCATCACCGGTATAAAAACGCTGGTGCGCGGAGCTTCCTCTGAACTTTGCAATCCTCCGGCATGTGTGGTGGCTGCTACAGTAATTTCCTATCACCAGGGTCTGCAGAAAGATGGCTTTGCTATACCCGCTATCTATAGTGACGCAACGCAGGCGCTGGGCGAACCGGATGCCAATGATACCCCCAGTCCACAACCGAAATATTTTTCATTGGGCTATAGCGGGTTCATTGTATTGCAACTCAGCAGCAACCTGAGCGATCAGGCAGGTAATGATCTCATCGTACATGAAACTTCGTATGGCGATCCTTCCTTCTCGAGTCATCCTGAACGTGCAGAGGTATTCGCATCGCAGAATGGTTCGCAGTGGGTTTCGTTGGGATTTACCGGTTCATCACAATATTGCAATGAACCCATCGATCATGCATTCGACCTGTCCGGTAAAATTGCCTGGTGCCGCTATATCAAGATCGTTGACAAAACCGATCGCCACGCAAAAATACTTTCACCGGTTTCATGCCTGCCCACAAACACCAATGCATTCAATGAAACCTCCAATGGTTTTGATGTTGATGCTGTAACGTGCGGCAGCTACACCGAAGGTTACGCAGCACGCGTTGCTACAGCCGAAGCATCCGCTATATTTTCCGGCAATGCCAACGCTATATATCCAAACCCGGTGACAGACCGGTTAACGGTGAGTCTATCGGAAGATGATAAATTTATTTTACCGGATGATCGGCAGATCCGCCTCGACATTCGCGATGTAAGCGGCCGAATGGTATACCAGCAGTTGCACACGCTCGATGCCGGATGGAAAACACAATGCGATGTAAGCAGCTTCCCTACCGGTGTTTTCATTTTACGCGCGCGTACGCACGATACGGTGCGATACTATAAATTTATCAAGAACTAAAATTAGCATCCTAAAGCAAAGCAG
>NZ_DATCSD010000065.1:0-5047 GCF_036568665.1 Ohtaekwangia sp.
AAAGTCGCCCGTGAAAATATATAGTCAGCAGTTTCTGTATCATATCATCTTACAACCTAAAGCGAAATTTGCTTTTGAAATTCCGGCCAACCAGGAAGCCGCAGCATTTATACCACTGGGCGATGCCACGGTGAACTGCCGCGACTTTGGTAAAAGTGAATTAATAGGTTTTGCAAACGAGGAAGGCACTGTAGAATTTACCAACAAAGGTATATCTCCGGTAGATATCATTGTGTTTGGAGGAGAACACTATAACGAACCGATTGTAGGTGAAGGACCTTTCGTTATGAACTCGCGACATGAGATCTCGCAAGCTTACCGCGATTTCTTTGATGGTAAATATGGAGAGATCCAATACTCTTGACAAATGTCAACGCGCTTTCTTATCCAATATCATTAGGAAGCGCCTGTTGGCACCCGACCTTTGATCACCAAACGAACAAAATAGAAACAACACAAAAAATTTAACATTATGGAAAACAAGACATGGATTATTGACAATGCACACTCAGAAGTTCAATTTAAAGTAAAACACCTTGTTATCAGCACCGTTACCGGAAGCTTCACAAAGTTTAATGGTATAGTAGATGCTACCGAGAATTTTGAGAATGTAAAAATTTCTTTCGAAGCTGATATTGACTCGATCTCCACACACAACGAACAACGCGATGAACATTTGAAGAGTCCGGAGTTCTTTGATGCCGGAACTTTCCCCAAGTTGAAATTTACTTCAACAAAATTTACCAAGACAGGCGATGATTATGAACTGGAGGGCGACCTGAGTATTAAAGATGTATCGCGCAAAGTAAAGCTAACCGTAGATCACAGCGGAATTGCTAAAGATCCCTGGGGCAATGTGAAAGCCGGCTTTGAAGTATCTGGCAAGATCAACCGTAAAGATTTCGGACTTACCTGGAGTGCACTTACTGAAACCGGTGGTGCTGTAGTAAGTGATGAAGTAAAACTGATTGCCAACATTCAACTCCTGAAACAATAATTTTCCGATCACAACATAAATATCCAATCATAGCCCAAATAAAAAGAGTGACGTTACTGTCACTCTTTTGTTTTTATACTACATAAAATTCTAAGGATATATACTACTTCGTTATTTTGGTTGATACACTGGATATAGTGAAGCTGGTGCTCTTTGTTCCTGCGGTGTAACTTCCTCCGCTATAGAGTCCATCGGTAACCGTACCGCTTGAGCTTCCGCCCAGGTATAGATCATACGTTGACCCGGTTGCGAGATTAGGCGAAGAAAACGCGAACGACTGGTATTTCTTGGTAGGCTTGAACGTAACTACATCTGTACCATCGCCTGCCTGTATATGAATCAATGATCCTGCGGCTTGTGATGTGCTCAGATTTATCAGCACTGAATTTTGCGTAGAAGTGGTACCCGGAATCTGCGCCATGCCCGAACTACCTGCAGCAGCAATAAACCCTCCGGAGATCTTGAAGGTTTGATCGTAATCGATAGGAGCGTTGTTATTAGCCGTTGGTCCGTTTACAATCACCACACCATCAGTCATAACAATTGATCCATTAACATCTATACCATCGCCTGTTGCATCTACATAAATATAGCCGCCATATATATACAGGTAATAACTGGAAGATGAAGTAAACCCACCCGTACTCGAACCATCGTTGCCACCGGCACCATTTATACCATCATCGCTCGCTGTTACGTGAACAGTTCCATCGGTAATGGTAAGCAGGGCACTTTCTATACCTTCGTAGGATTTGGTGATGGTGATCTCACCACCATTTATACCCAATGACGTATCGGCATGCATACCATCATCACCGGAAGTAATGGTAAATGTACCATCGTTTATCGATACGTTTCCGTTAGAGTGTACAGCATCATCGGCAGAGCTGATGGAGAATGTTCCACCTTCTGTAATAACATTTATACCACCCTTAAGTCCTTTTGCAGATTTGTCTGAACCAACCGAGCTACTGCTTCCACCGCCCGACACAATGGTAAAATCTCCACCGGCAATCAACGCATCAGTCTCAGCCTGCAACGCATCACCTCCGGCAGTAATTTTCAGCGTGCCGCCTTCCACCAATATATAGCCCCGCGCTTCCTCTTCGTCATTATCGGATTTTAATCCATCGCCACTGGCATTTATAGTGATTGCAGCATTTTCAACAATCAAATAATCTTTACCACGAATGCCATCATCTGCTGCCGTTACAGAATATGTACCGCTCTTGATAAGAAGACCATCTTTACTGGCGATAGCATCGTTATAATTACCTTTTACGGTTAGCGAACCGTTGCCATAAATTGTGAGATCGCCTTTACTGAAGAGTGCTGCGTTCGGTTCGTCTTCATCGGCTGAAGCATATACATACGTTTTGGCATCGCTCAAGATATTGGTTGTATTATCAGCCAGCACAATAACCGTTTTCTCTGCACTGGCTATATATACCGGTGCACTGGATGAATTGCTGATATCAACGCCATTGAATATAAGTCTTACCGTTGTTTCATCTTCTGTATCAACAATCACCTGGCCATCCGCAAGGGTACCACTAATGCTATAGGTAGCCGCTTTTGTAATTGTTATTGTGCTGCCATTTATCGTTGCAGCATCCGCAGGGTTTACGGTGATAGAAGTTCCGTTTAACGTGATGGTAATAACATCCGATTCACTCCAGGTATAGTCTGCATCCACCTCGTGATTTGCCTGATTGGCCGCAAGAGCATCCGCTATAGTATATACAATAGCTTCCGTGGGATCGGTATTTGTATTGTCATCATCGTCTGAGGATGTCGGGTCAGATGTGTCGTTGCAGGCGAAACATACAGCCAGCAACAGTACACATATTCGTTTGAGAATAGTTTCCTGTTTCATATAGGGGATAAAATGATCGTATGCACAATAACGCGCTGTATACAATCAATTTTATCACTCCTTCTGTATATCTATCGCAGTAAGAGACAAGAACGGAGAATGTGTAGATATAGACCGGCTAACCGCGTTGATTTTCATACTTACTATATTTAACCCGAATCCGTTCTTCTTCCATATCCAGCATGCTGTGATACTTTCTGATCACCTCTTCTTCAAGTCCCGGATCTTTATTTAATTCATGCAGTAATGTGCGCTGTTGTTCCAGCATCCGGAGGTATACTTCCGGAAATTCGTTATGATCAACGGATGCGCGAAGATCTTCCAGATCGTTCTCCAGTCTTGCTTTTAATTGTTGCAAGGGTATACTTTTCTGAAGTACTTCGTTGTTTTCTTCTTGCAGAAACCTCAGGCTCTTGTCAGTTAATTTTTCCATGATCTTCTGCCCCTGCAATTCTACGGGCAAATGTTTGTCTCGATCCTCCAGTTTCATCCACTGAATAATGAGCGGCAGCGTAAGGCCTTGCACGATCAGTGTAAACAGGATCACCGTGAACGTAATGAACAGAATCATGTTGCGCTGCGGGAAAGCTGTTCCATCAGATAAATATAACGGCACTGACAATGCTGCTGCGAGCGAAACCACACCGCGCATACCAGCCCAGCCAATTACAAAAGGAGCACGCAAGCCAGGACTGCTATCGGCTGTAGTAATATAGCGGCTTATAAATACAGTGAAGTAGGAAGCAAATACCGTACAGGCTATACGTATAATCATCAATACAACAGAAATCAACAATCCATAGAGTATAGCCTGCACCAGGCTGACGGTGCCTAACTGATGAACGACATCCGGCAACTCAAGGCCTATCATCATAAACACTAATCCGTTAAAGACGAAACTTACTGCCGACCACACATTGCCTCCCTGCAACCTGCTGCGATGGCTCAGGTATAAATGACTTCTGGCAGAGAGATACAAGCCTCCGCTAACAACGGCCAATACACCGGAGAAATGGAAGTGTTCTGCCGTAAGGTACATTACATACGGAGCAGACAATGATAACACAATATCAATGTTGGAATCGGTGGGCAGCCACTTGTGTATAATGAAATATACCATACCGATAGCGACACCTATAGCAATACCCGCAGCAATCACCACTACAAAGTTCAGTGCTGCTTCATGAAATACAAACCGACCAGTATCAACTGCGATCAACGCAAAGCGAAATACTACAAGGCTGGATGCATCATTGAGCAGACTCTCTCCTTCCAGTATAGACGACATCCGTCTGGGTACTTTTACATACTTGAGAATAGCCGAAGCACTTACTGCATCAGGAGGTGAAATGATGCCTCCCAATAAAAATCCCAGTGCCATGGTAAATCCCGGAATAACAGAACTCGACACCAGTGCTATAACAAACGAGGTAACAATAACCACGATAAAAGCAAAGCTGCTGATAACTCTGCGCCAACGCCAAAACTCTTTCCACGAAGTATACCATGCTGCTTCGTATAATAATGGAGGCAGAAAAATAATGAATATCATTTCCGGCCGAATGCTCACAGCAGGCATGGCTGGCAAGAAGCTAAGGATAAGTCCGCCAATTACAAGAACGATGGGATACGCTATTTTAAGTTTTTGTGCGAGCATTACGAGTACCAGAATAGCACCCACCAGTATGATATATTCGGTAAATACACTGGGTATATCAGTTTGCATGGAGTAAGGGTTAGTTTTTACCAGGTTCTAATCAAACAATTAAACTATATAAATCAAAGATTCTCCGGCCGGAATTTCTTTGGCAACGCTATATGTCTGCCCGACACCATGAAGATACCATCACCACGGTAATGAACCGTCTTCGGATATTTGGGAGACACCGCTACATGTGCCTTGACTACTTCCAGAATAAAGAAATTATACTTGTCGAGCATCCGTTTATCGGCCACTTTGCATTCGAAGTTCGCATAACATTCTTTGATCAATGGTGCATCTACCTTCTCTGCTGCTTCCTGCGTAAGCTTGAATGTATGAAACTTGTCTGTTTCGGCCCCGGTAGTATTGCCTATGCCAATCACGACATCAATCATATCAACGGTCGGGATATTGATCACGCACTCGCCACTTTTCCTGATCATATCGAAACTGTAGTTGGCGCTTGTAATCA
>NZ_DATCSD010000066.1:0-4800 GCF_036568665.1 Ohtaekwangia sp.
TTTTTCAAATGCAGAATTGAATATCGAACAAGGAACATCGATCAACGAATGTTGAAGTGAAATGCACACTGCTTTTTACTTTTAGCTTTCTTCCGGACTTCCCGACTTCTCTGACTTTCCGACCTCCGCATTTATCTGTGAAAATCTGTGAGTTCCGTGGGAAATAATTCTGCATTTCATCTGCGTTCATCTGCGCGATCCGCGGGAAACAAATGGCTGTTACTTTTTTCTATTAACTTAGGGCGCTTAATTCTCCGGTATGACACCCACGCAGGCGCAAAAAGAAATACAACAGCTCACCGAAAAGATTCAGTATCACAACGATCTCTATTATCAGCAAAACAAAACAGAGATCAGTGACCAGGAATTTGATATGCTGCTGAAAAAACTGGAGCAGCTTGAAAAAGAGTTTCCGCAGTTCAAGCAGCCGGACTCTCCTTCTCAACGGGTGGGTGGCACCATAACCAAAGAATTTGCTACGGTATATCACAAGTATCCCATGCTTTCGCTGGGCAATACCTATAGCCAGGAAGAACTGGAAGATTGGGATGCCCGTGTAGCCAAAGGTCTCGAAGGCGATGCGTATGAGTATATGTGCGAACTGAAGTTCGATGGCGTCTCCATGAGTCTTACGTATGAGAACGGACTCCTGGTGCGCGGTGTAACACGCGGTGATGGTGTGCGTGGCGATGATGTAACGAACAACATCAAAACTATTCGCTCTATTCCATTGAAAGTAAAAGGCACAGATATACCGGAGTCATTCGAAGTACGCGGAGAAGTTTTTTTACCAAAAGAAATTTTTGCTCAACTCAACAAAGAGCGCGAAGATATAGGTGAAGAACGCTACGCCAACGCACGCAATACGGCTTCGGGCACGGTAAAGATGCAAGACTCTACGGAGGTAGCACGCAGAAAACTGGATTGCTATACCTATGCATTATTGGGCGATCATGCCAATACACATTCGGAAGCTATTCACAAACTGGAGCAATGGGGCTTCCATGTATCGAAGACTTACCAGAAGTGTAAAAATATACAGGAAGTACTGCAGTATATTAACAAGTGGGATACCGATCGCCATACCCTGCCACTCGAAACGGATGGTGTGGTTGTTAAGGTAAATAGTCTCGAACACCAGGAGCGCCTCGGCTTTACAGCAAAAAGTCCGCGGTGGGCTATAGCCTATAAATATAAAGCACAAAGTCTCAGCACACGTCTCAACGGCGTTACCTACCAGGTAGGACGAACCGGAGCAGTAACTCCGGTGGCAGAACTTGAACCTATATTTCTCGCAGGCACAACAGTGAAGCGTGCCTCGCTTCATAATGCTAACCAGATTGCTCAACTCGATCTGTGCATTGGCGATTATGTATTTGTAGAAAAAGGTGGCGAGATCATTCCGAAAGTTACCGGTGTCGACATGGAGAAGCGAACACCGAGTGTTACTCCGATACAGTATATCACACACTGCCCCGAGTGTAATACCAAGCTGATACGCGTTGAAGGTGAAGCTGCTTTCTATTGCCCTAACATCAACGGTTGTGCTCCGCAGATAAAAGGACGCATCGAACATTTTATACAACGCAGGGCGATGGATATAAACTCACTCGGTGAACAAACCATTCGTCAGCTATATGATCTTGGACTTGTAAAGAGTCCGGCTGATCTCTATAAACTCACACGCGAAGATGTGCTTCGCCTCGATGGCTTTAAAGACAAATCTGCAAAGAATTTACTCGAAGGTATTGAAGGCTCGAAAGCTATACCATTCGAGAGTGTATTGTTCGCGATTGGCATTCGCTATGTTGGTAAAACTGTTGCTGAAAAGTTAGCGCGGTATTTCAAGTCGATCGATAATATCGCGAAAGCAACTCCGGAAGAATTGCTGAAAGCTCCCGAGATCGGTGAGAAGATCGCACAAAGTGTATTTCAGTTCTTTGGCAATCCGGAGAACCAGACCGAGATCACACGACTCAAGGAAGCCGGGCTACAATTTGAAAGCACCGCGAAAGAACCGGAAAAGGTGAGTGATGTATTGAACAACAAATCGTTCGTGATATCCGGTGTATTTCAAAAGTACGAGCGCGAACAATTACAGGATATCATCGTTCAGAATGGCGGAAGAGTGTTATCTTCCGTTTCGGGGAAGTTGGATTATTTGCTCGCAGGTGATAATATGGGGCCTTCAAAGCGCGAGAAGGCAGAGAAGCTTGGTGTGAAGATCATCTCGGAACAAGACTTTGAAAAATTATTGAACGGACTTACATCATAACTACTGGCAATGAGGCTTAACTTTTTGAAAATCAAAACCAATGCACTCCTTAAAAAAAATAAAGCTTTACGTGCTAATGTAGGTTACAAGCAGGCAAAAACGGTGGGCCTCATCTTCTCGGTAGAAGACAAACAGAAGCACTTTATCGTAAAGGAGTTCATTAAGAAACTGGAGCAGGACGAAAAGAATGTGCAGGTACTGGAATATTTACCGGCCAAGCACGACAACTTCGAGTTTCGTTTCGACTTCTTTACGGAGAAAGACTTGTCGTTCTGGGGCAACATCACCTCCTCTACTGCGCTGCAGTTTGCTGAAGCACCGTTTGATTTTTTATTCTATATCGACTTAACTCCTAATCCGCTCGTGTTACATTTGCTGGCCAAAAGCAAGGCCAAGTGCCGTGTAGGAAAATTCTTTGATGATGGCCAGCTATATCTCGACCTCATGATTGAATCGGTTGCCAATACACAAGCCCTGGTCGATGGCATGTATAAGTATGCAGCCCAATTGAAGTAGAAACATTTACGAATTTCAATACCAACCCTTTATGAAGAAGTTTCATGGAACCGGTGTAGCACTGGTTACACCGTTCACGGAGTCGCTGGAAGTTGACTACAAGGCCCTCAAAAAATTACTGAACCATACAGCGAAGGGTGCGGATTACTACGTTGTGCTCGGCACAACCGGTGAGTCGCCCACGATAAGCAGTGAAGAGAAGAAAAAGATATTGCAATTCGTAAAGGACAATAACAGCAAGAACCTGCCAATAGTATATGGCATTGGTGGCAACCACACCGAAGAGATACTGGAGATCATTCATGAAACCGATCTGAAAGGTGTTGATGCTATTCTTTCTGTAAGTCCATACTATAACAAGCCATCACAGGAAGGTATCTACCAACATTTTAAAAAGATTGCCGATGCATCTCCGGTGCCGGTTATACTCTACAACATTCCGGGCCGCACGGGTTCTAACATGGCAGCCGAAACAACGCTGAGGCTAGCCGCACACAAGAATGTGATCGGTATAAAAGAATCGTCAGGCAACCTGGAGCAGTGCATCAAGATCGCGAAGTATATGCCGAAAGATTTTCTGCTGCTTTCCGGTGATGATATGCTGGCGCTGCCGATATACTCTATCGGTGGTCATGGCGTTATATCTGTACTCGCCAATCCATTCCCGGTTATCTTCCGCAAGATCAAAGAATTTGTACAGGCCGGTAATTATACCAAGGCAGCGCAAGAACTATATAAACTGTCGGACCTGAACGGAGCGATGTACGAAGAAGGCAACCCGATCGGTGTAAAATATGTATTGTCTTTACTCGACATCTGCACGCCACTGGTACGTTTGCCACATGCACCGGCTTCTGAAGGATTGAAGAAACGCATCAACACGTTGTTCGAGCAGATAAAGAAATGATATCGATTCGCAACGCTGGTATAGCCGACATTTCGATTATACAGGATCTCGCAGAGAAAACCTGGTGGCCTACCTATTCTTCTCTCCTTACGGATGAGCAGATTCGCTTTATGCTGGATGCTATTTACTCGCACGATGCGCTGAAGAAAGTGATGGAAGAAGGATCGCAGCAATTTTTATTGCTGGCCGATGAACAGGGAGACCAGGGCTTTGCTTCATACGGACCGCGTAAAGAAGATCCGGCTATATACAAGCTTCATAAGCTCTACGTACTTCCTAATAACCAGGGAAAAGGCTATGGAAGATTACTGATCGATGAAGTAACCAACCGGATAAAACAACACAATGGCTATACACTGGAGCTGAATGTAAAGCGCGATAACCCGGCTATAACATTCTACGAAAAGATGGGCTTCACCAAACTCCGCGAAGAAGATATACCCATCGGCCCTTACTGGATGAAAGATTTTGTGATGCGGAAGAAGGGGTAGTATATACTCCCCTATTCCACTATAAACTTTTGGGTATATAGGTGGTTGTTGGTATATATCTGCAACAAGTACATACCGGCAAAAGGCTTCTCACTTAGATGTATCTGCAAAGTACCGTTCTCGTCTGCGCTTGAATAGTATTCCCTGAACAACTCTTTCCCTGATAAATTGATGACCTTTACCACGTACGGATCATTGGAAGATTCTACCTTAACATTGAGTTGTGTTCCATTTACCGGGTTGGGATAAATTTCAGCCACTGCGGGTTTTATCGATACGGATCGTAGTCCCAGAAATTCAGCGTTGCCATCGAGGTCCGTTTGTTTTAATCTATAGTATGATAATCCGGAGAAAGGAGTAGCATCCACTACTTTATAGTCTTGCTTTATATAGCTCGTCTGCGCACCGGCAACATGCGCTACTTCTTCAAATGCCTTACCATCGGCTGAACGTTCTACTGTAAAGAAGTCATTATCTTTCTCTGTTGCCGTACTCTACTCAATCGCCACTTTACTTTCTTCATAAGCGCTTACATTCAACGAAAGTAATTCTACCGGTAAAGGAGTTTGTGTAGTGTTAGCAGTGCCTAATGTAAATCGCATATTGTTTCC
>NZ_DATCSD010000067.1:0-9899 GCF_036568665.1 Ohtaekwangia sp.
GATGAACTATACTTCCAGCGGTACCATTGCCAATGACGGATGGAACCTGGTGGGTAATCCGTTCCCTTCTACGATCGACTGGAATTCAGCCAGCGGCTGGACGAAGACGAACATCGATGCTTCGATCTATATCCGCGACAACGGATCTACCAACACACAGGTTGCTGCCTGGAACGGTGTAGTAGGTACCAACGGTGGGTCTAGTCGCATTGCTATGGGTCAGGGCTTCTGGGTAAAGGCAAACGGCAGCGGAACACCTGTGTTACGCGCCAACGAAAACGTAAAAGCAGCTGGTTCACAAACTACCTTCTTCAAGAAAGGTTCACCGGAAGATGTATTGCGTGTAGCAATGGTAAGCGGAACAACGCGCGATGAAGCGGTAATACATTTCCGCTCGGATGCAACAGAGAACTTCGATACCAATGCTGATGCATTGAAACTCCCGAACACATTATTCAACCTCTCGAGTGTAATGGCCGATGGAAAAGTATTGGCGATAAACTCGCTGCCACTGTTCAGTTGTAACAGCACGGTGAAGTTAAATATAGCCAATGCCGATGCCGGCAGCTATACACTGGACTTCTCTGATTACGAATCATTCCCGGCTGCTGTACAAATCACATTGGTCGATAATTTCACCAACAGCACTATAAATATACGCGACAAGAAATCGTATAGCTTCGCAGTAACCGCCAAGCAGGAAAGTTATGGCAGCAACCGCTTTGCCGTAACATTCTCCTACCCTACAGTATCGTCAAGCTTTGTAGCGTCTGCTAAAGATGTATGTTCCAATACAAGCGCGATTGTAGATGTACAGAACTCGCAGGCAAACATTACTTATACAGCGCAGGTAAAAAATACAACCACTACATCGGCTGGTGTAGCGGGTACAGGCAGCAGTATAAAACTGAGTATACCACAGGCCGGACTTTCTACCGGTGCTGATACTATACTGATCAAAGCTGTAGGTAATGGCTGTAGCCCTGACGTTGTAAAGACTATTGTGCTGAATGTTGCTGCCCGCGCAGAGATTGCTTCGGTAACCAATGGCAAACAATGTACACAAGGCCAGGTTACGCTGCAGGCAACGGGCGCTCCCGACAATGGTTCTTACCGCTGGTACGAATCGGGTACTGCTACAGCCGCTATAGGTTCTGCACAAGGCGCATCGTATACTACACCTGCCCTTACGCAATCTAAAACATACTATGTATCAGCCGTAAGTGCGTTGGGATGCGAAGGCACACGTAAGCCAGTAGTAGCAGAGATTGTAACACTGGAAGAAGCGGTGATCATGGAGAACGGTGATTCACTCATCAGCAACTACGCTACCGGCAACCAGTGGTATTTTAACAACGCCATCATCGCGAACGCAACAACACAGTCGGTAAAGATTGAACATACTTCCGGTATATATCGTGTGGATGTTACCTACAATGGCTGTACTACCTCGGCTGAGCGCGAACTTATCGTAGCCGGTATAGAACATGGCGAAGCTTCTGTAACACTATACCCGAACCCGGTAGTAAAAGAACTGCACGTAGAAGTGCCCGGCAACTTAAACGTTACAGCGTTCCGCCTCCTGAACGTATCGGGCCAGCAGGTCGGCACACTGGAACTGCAACAGAGCTCAGGCAAACGCCTCGGTATATTTGATATGAGAAATTATCCGGCCGGAGTATATATATTGCAAAGTACCGATGCTGCTTCAGTAATAGAAACGAAGATTGTGAAGAACTAAAAATACAACCACTATAAAATAAAAGCTTCTGGAGTGTTATGCTCCTGAAGCTTTTTGTTTTATCATCTGCGCAATAGCCAGCTGCGAACGAACATCTTCCTCTCCCGCCCTGCGCGCAGGCTTGCAGTTGGTGCAATATTCATCGATGGTAACAGCTTGTGTGTTATCGGCCAGTTGCAGTTTTACAATCTCCAGCACTTCTGCTTTCAAACCTGCATCATATACCGGGAAGCATACTTCTATTCTGCGGTATATATTGCGATTCATCCAGTCGGCAGAACCCAGGTATATTTCCCGGTCACCGTTGTTCTCGAATATAAAAATGCGACCATGCTCCAGGTAACGATCAATAATGCGCGTTACAGATATAGTCTCGCTCATGCCTTTCACGCCCGGTACCAGACAACATATACCCCGCACGATCATGGTGATGCGAACACCGGCCTGTGATGCCTGGTATAATTTCTCGATAAGAACTTTATCTTCGAGGTTGTTAAATTTGATGGTGATGCCGGATGGTAATCCTTGTTGTGCGTTACTGATCTCGCGATCGATCAACGCTATAAATCGTTCCTGCAGATTGAAGTGCCCTACCAGTAAATGACGGAAATCAATACGATCTTTTTTGGTTCGCTTCTTGCGCTTCTTCAAAAAGTTAAACAGCGACTCCACTTCGGCAAGCATTGCTTCATTCGAAGTCATCAATACATGATCGGTATAATAACGTGCGGTTGATTCGTTAAAATTACCCGTAGCAATTAATCCGAGCAGATCCGTTTTACTGCCCTGCTTCCGTTTTACCAGGGCCAGCTTGGCATGCACTTTCAGGCCCGGTATACTTTCAATGATGCGTACGCCTGCTGCACGCATCTTCTTCGACCACTTGATGTTGTTGGCTTCATCAAAGCGGGCCTTTAACTCAACAAAAACAATTACCTTCTTTCCATTACGGGCAGCGCTGATCAGCGCACTGGCAATACGTGAATCGTTCGCTACACGGTATAGTGTTACATAGATTGTTTTTACCGAAGGATCGAGCGAAGCTTCATTGAAAAACCGCAGCACAGCATCGTAAGTATGATAAGGCGGATGCAACAGTATATCCCGTTGACGAATAGTTTCGAACAGCGAAGTACCTGCCGGTATAGCAAGCTCTGTACGAGGCCACGCTCCGTATTGAAAGGCAGCATCGTGTAAAGGCAATGAAGCAAGATCTTTCAGGTTGTGATATACTCCCCCCTGAATAAAGCTGGCATCTTCCAGGTCGAGACAATTCTTGAGCATGTTCAATACTTTGGGAGATATACCCGGTTCAAACAGAAAGCGTGTAGCCAAACCGTAGTCGCGCTCCGCTATTTTATTTTCGATCTTCTTTGCCAGGTTGCCGGTAAATTCATCTTCGAGGTTGAGCTCTGAATCGCGCGTGATCTTGAAACTATGGCAGCTCAATACCTCTTCATCTTTCAATATCTGCGAGAGATTAAACTTGACTATATCATCCAGGAATACAAGGTACGTTGTATCACCCTGCGCAATGCGGTAAAAACGCGATACGGAATCAGAAGGAATTGTAACAATATAGTTTCGTATAGCCTGCTTACGGGTGCGTGTGCTTACCAGCAGGTATAGCTTGTTATTCTCCGAGAAGAAATGCGTACCCTCTTCGATGGGCACGATCTGAATATAGGTAGCTACGGTATACATAAAGTAATGCCAGATAGCATCGTGAATAACGGCAGGCATAGCCTCATTATATACCAGGTGTATAGCATGCCTGCGCAGCAAGGGCAGTATCTGCGATTCAATAACATCGCCAAAATGTTTCTGCTGACGCACTACCGTTTCATGAATGCGCTGCAACGTATCGCTATACGCTTTACGCTCACGCCCTATTGGAGCCAATCGCTTCAGTGCAGCAATGGCCGGCACCCGTACACGATAAAACTCATCGAGATTGGAGGAGTATATAGAAAGAAAGCGAATACGTTCCATTACCGGCACAGCCTCTCCCTCCGCCTCCATCAGCACCCGCTCATTGAATGATAGCCAGCTCAGATCACGATCAAAAAAAGTATATCCGTTAGTCGATCCAATAGATTTATCCATCCTGAAAAAATAAATAGTTGAAACACGTTTCCTGTTCTAAAAATAGGAGAAAACTATTTCCTGCCGATATAGCCACATGAAGTTTATGTTATGTATACACCAGTCACCCGCATCGGGGCACAAACACACAAGTCGCCACGAACACTTCTTCGTTTAAGGTTCGAAGTTTAAGGTTCAAGGTCTCCAATTGGATACATTCCTCCCCCTCTGCTCATAGCATCGGCACGGCACACCCCTGAAACGTTGCTCACAGCCATGGCACTATTATTTAACGAATCATGCGCCACTACATCCGATCCACCGTGGTGGCCGTTCCTTTTTCAAATACCTTTGCGTGTGTAAGATAGATGTGTTGTGTGTAAATAAAGGTGTGGAACGCGTATTCTCTGCGTTTGCAAATCGGTCATAAAGAATCTGTACTATATAGGCGCTTGTCGTGAAATATACTTTCACGATCAGCCCGCTATACGAACTTATAACACCGGCTTATGATAACACTTTAAACGATCACATACATGCATTTGCTTACCTTTCCCTCAGCAGGAAAAGCACGTTGCTTTTTCCTGGTCATGTACATGTTCCTGTGTACAGCGTTGCTTGCCCAGACCTTTCCGGCAGGCTTCAGTCGCGTACAAGTTGCCAATGGCATCAGCAATCCAACCGTGATGGCGTTCGCTCCCGATGGAAGAATATTTGTAGCCCAGCAAAACGGAGCGTTGCGCGTAATTAAAAACGGTGCACTGCTCACTACACCTTTCATTCAACTCAGTGTAAACTCCAGCGGTGAGCGCGGACTTATTGGTATAGCGCTCGATCCGAACTTTGCTACTAACGGGTATATATATCTATACTATACCTTACCGGATGGTTCGCGAAATCGCATCAGTCGTTTTACAGCCAATGGCGATGTAGTATTAGCCGGCAGTGAAGTTATACTCCTAAACCTCGATCCGCTGAGCAGTGCTACCAACCACAACGGTGGGGCTATGCATTTCAAGAACGGACTGCTCTATGTAGCCATTGGAGAAAACGCCAACTCGGCCAACGCCCAAAATCTTGATACATATCATGGCAAAGTACTGCGCATCAATCCGGATGGTTCGGTGCCTGCGGGCAATCCATTCACAACAGGATCTGAACAACGCAGAAGAGTATGGGCGTATGGACTGCGTAACCCCTATACCTTTGATGTGCAACCCGGCACCGGAAGAATATTTGTAAATGATGTAGGGCAAAGTACATGGGAGGAAATCAACGATGCCACTACCGGTGGACTCAACTTCGGATGGCCCGCTACAGAAGGCAACGGCACCAACCCCTCCTATACCAACCCGGTATATGCATACCAGCATGGCTCTGGCGATGGTGTAGGTTGTGCGATTACCGGAGGTGTATTTTTCAACCCGGCCTCTACCAACTATCCGGCTCAATATACCGGGCGATATTTCTTTCAGGATCTCTGTAATCGCTGGATCAATATGCTGAGTATATCCGGCTCAACGGCAACACGTTTACCTTTTGCTACAGGGCTCGGTGGCGATGCACTGAGTATTGACGTAGGCAACGATGGCAATCTATACTATCTTGAACGAAGCAGTGGCGCACTGTTTCGCATCATTTATACTGTAAATACAGCACCCGCTATAGTAACACAACCGGCCAGTGTAACGGTATCGGCCGGACAACCGGCTACCTTCTCGGTTACTGCTACAGGCACGGCACCACTCACTTATCAATGGCAAAAGAATAACGCAAACATCAGCGGAGCTACGGCTTCGACTTACACGATTGCCAGTACGCAAGCCTCCGATGCGGGAGCATATCGTGTTATTGTATCAAACTCGGTGGGCACTGCAACGAGTAATGCGGCTCAACTCACTGTAACAACCTTCAATGCTCCGCCAACAGCCACTATACTTACACCGGCAGCAGGAACACTCTATCGCGGTGGCGATGTGATCAACTTCTCGGGCGATGCTACCGACCCGGAAGATGGTACATTACCTGCAAGCGCATTTACCTGGCTCGTAGATTTTCATCACGACACACATCACCATGACGGCCCTCCGATTGCTGATGGTGTAAAGAGCGGATCATTCACCATTCCTACCAGTGGCGAAGTAGCCGACAATGTCTGGTACAGACTATATCTGATCGTGACGGATTCTAAAGGTTTACGCGATACCGTGCAGCGAGATATACTCCCGCGGAAATCAACGATAAGTTTGGCTACACAGCCCGCAGGATTACAGGTAACGCTCGATGGGCAACCTGTTACCACACCCACATCTGATCTTAGTGTAGAAGGTATATTACGTACGATCGGTGTTGTATCACCCCAGACTGCAGGCGGTATAACGTATGAGTTTGATCGCTGGCTTCATGGCGGCAGTGCCACACAAACTATATCTACTCCGGTAGATGATATAACCTATACGGCTGTATATCGCACTGCTTCTTTACGTGAACCCGACAATCCGGCCAATACAGTAGCGGGCCTGGTATATCAATACTATGAAGGCGCATGGAGCGCGTTACCAAACTTCAATACATTAACACCGGTAGAAACAGGAACGGTCACTACCATCAATCTTACTCCGCGCAATCGAGAAGATGACTATGCCTTCCGGTATACCGGCTATATTGATGTGCCCACCGATGGCACCTATACCTTTTATACCAGCTCGGATGATGGAAGCCAGCTATATATAGGATCAACATTGGTAGTAAATAACGATGGCCTGCATGCCACGCGCGAAGTATCCGGCACCATTGGCCTGAAGCGCGGAAAGCATAGCCTTACCGTTACATTCTTTGAGCGGCAAGGTTCTGCTGTGCTTACATCGAGTTATGCCGGACCGGGTATAACCAAGCAAGTGATACCTGCATCGGCACTCTTCCGTGCCACTACATTTTCGCCTGTTACACTCGAAGCCGAAAATGCTACACTTGTAGGAGCTATTGTGCTGAGCGATCAACCAGGCTTTACCGGCACCGGCTTTGCCGACTATCAGAATCCATCCAACGACTACGTACAATGGAGCGCTGCTATACCGGCTGCCGGCAGCTATATACTTACCTTCCGTTACGCCATGGGTAACACACCGCGATCGCTGGCGGTGAGTGTAAACGGAACGGTGATCAACTCATCACTCACTTTCCCTCGCACCACTTCGTGGACTACCTGGAATACGATTTCAGTAACGGCTACATTGAATGCCGGCACGAACCTGATTCGTACTACTGCTATTGGCAGCAGTGGCCCCAACATCGATCATCTCGTTATCAGCAGCAACGGTACGGCTATTGCCTCCGGAGGTATAAACGATGATACCAAAACGCGTTATCCCTTCACGATATATCCAAACCCCGCCAACAGCGATATTGGTATTACCGCTATAGCAGACCAGAATGATGTGCTGGAAGTAAATCTCATTGATCTGCATGGTCGCCTGCTAAAAACAATACGCCATACAGCCGGAAGCAGTGGCGAAAATCTGATAACCTTACCGGCAGAAGATATACCCGCAGGTGTATACCAGGTGCGTGTATCGCGTGGTAAACGATCGGGTGCCCATACCGTTGTAATCAAAAAATAATACATAACATCCCTGGTGCCGGCCTGAAGACCGGTACCAGGGTATATGTTAAAATTTCAATTGGGAAATGGCCGTTTGGTATGCACGGTTCTTCTGCATTGAGAAACCTTCTCCTATAAAACCGACAGTGCCGAGGATCATCAGCGCTAACCCAAAGCCTTTCCAGAAAAAAGTATTGTTAACCATCATTAGTATAATGCCGATAAGAATGATGCCGGCATCCACCAGCAACGCAACGGGATAGGAAGAGCGAAACACTTTTTCCATGCGTTGTATCTCGGTTTGTTGCAGGGTACTGTCGGCTTGTGTAACAAGCTGTTGCAACCCATCGATGCGTTTGGAGGTATATATATAGTAGCTTATTGTAACGACAAGATTTATACTTCCCGCTACCAGTAAACCTACAGCCAGCCCCTTCGTTAATGCCGAGAGTGGCAGTAATTTCCATAGCAACAAAGCCAGCAACAAAAAACCAAACCCTAACCCGATGCCTGTCATAGCTCCGCTTCGTTCGGCCAGGTAGTATTGTCGTATATACTCGATCATATTCTTTATTATTGATAATACAACAAAAGTATGGCGACCTGACATACAACTGTTTTGGTCAGCGGGTCAGATTAGCTTTGCCCGGCGGTTCAGAACACAGCCGGTGGTCAGCATAAAACTTATTTTTAGCATCCACTCTTTTTCTATCTTTGCCACCCGTTTTAAAGTACTAAAACATGGAGCTTCTCACACCAAATCCCATAGCCTGGGTCATTCTTACCATTGCAACGATGGTTCTATTGGGTAGCATAATTTTGTATTTCGTATTCTTTTTCAGAGCAGTAGGGTCGCCCGGTATAGAGAGATTTCATCGCTTTACCTTTATTACGATGGCGATAGGTGCAATATTTACCGTACTCAATGTGTTTACGTATCCGTTCCTGTCCCTTGACCTTACGCTTCCTTTACCAGTTCGCAGCGATCATTTCGGAAGCATTGCAGCATTTTTACCGTTCATAGCATTTCTGGTTGCCTCTGTACTGCTTTATCGCAAGAAGTCTCATCCGGATATAAAGCTGTTGCAGATCATCTGGTCGTTGCTCGCACTTTTTAATATAGTAGATGCCGCACTTTACTTATACTCCTATTCCGTCTGGGCAGAACCAACACCTGCTATATTAAATCTCGACAGCGAATCTGGCGGAGGAGTAATTATACAACACCTGCAAGATCGAAAAAGAATTTTACTGAAAGTAATATACCCGGCTGTGTGGGCGATCATGTGTGTTGTGGGCGTGAATAAGTTATTCAGCAGGACGTAGTATAGATAATCATTTAATAGAATTCATATTTATACCTAGTCTTATAACCCGTTATATGATCAATAGATGAATCTAAAAGATGATTTTCTTTTGAATAGTAATGTGTTAGCAGCTTGATGGAATCCGACTTCATTTCAATTCTATCAAGATTTAAATCCTTATCGTAAATATACTCCACCTTCCACAGCAGTTCGTTTTTGTCAATTGAGTGTATGTCCTTCCGAGATAATTTCTCAGAATCGTTATATATCAATACCACCAGTTCATTATATACAGTATCTCGTTCTTTAATAACGAAACCGTCACTATTCAGATCAAATACAACAAATCTCTCGTTTCTTGTCTTTTGATCTTTCCTCGGATACCAATCCAGATGATTTACAGTAGTCCAATGCTGGATCAGATGTCCTTCTTTGTCAAGAAAATAATCTATAAAATAATTCTCGGGTACATCATTGCGGACAAGCAAATGTCTTATAAAATGTAAGCTATCATATTCTCTGCGTTCAACCAGTCCAAATTGTTTAATGCGAACAATGTTGCCAGCCAAATCAAATGAAGTAGTGTCTGTCAACAACAAATCGTCAGCATCATACGAAATCATTTTCCTTATCTTCTTGCCATAAAAAGATTCAAGATAAGGATCTTGATAAGCTCTGACGCTTGTCTGGTTCTCGCAGCTGGCAAGAATTAGTATTATCCATGCACCGAGAAAATACCCTACACCTCTTACTACATTACTCATAAACGCACCTAATAATCACTTTCACTCTACCATGGCTGTATCCAACTGGTACTTAATGACAATAGAAATATACCTAAAGCCGAAGTTACCCCTACAGTCGCGCAGCCAGCGATGAATGTCATTACAAAACAGCGTAATAGTAATTTAAAAATTTGGCGAAGTGAATCCGAAGGTGAGGTACCGGTATATCCTCTATACTTAAAAACAGCAGAACCACAATGTATGCAGCCAGACCTATGTTGATTGCAGCCAGAACCTTTGTCACTTTCATTCCATTAAATTAGAAATTCCGGTCTCTATAGACAACAACGTTGGATGTTGAAACAACGCTTAATATTTGAGAGACATCCACACTCATAAAGTAATTTTTCACCTTGTAATATTCCCTGCCGGTATGAACG
>NZ_DATCSD010000068.1:0-4937 GCF_036568665.1 Ohtaekwangia sp.
GCCACCCAAACCATGGTGCTTCAGAATCCTGAGCCTGTGCAGGCGTCAATAACGAGTGTGTCGGATTACTCAGGATACGGTATATCCTGCTATGGATTAAGCGATGGCTCCATTACTGCCGAAGGCACGGGCGGCACCGGAGTATATACATACATGTGGTCAAATGGAAAAACATCCGCTGTCATCAACAGTCTTCCAACCGGTAACTATACAGTAACCGTTTCCGATAATAACGGCTGCAAGCAAGCAGTTAGTCAGGAAATCACTTCACCTACGACACTATCGTTATCAGTCGCAAATCAGAAAAATATATCCTGCTTTGGTGGTAATGACGGAAGTATACAATTGCAGTCAACAGGTGGTGTGGGCGGATATACTTTCTCGCGTGATAATAAAGCTACATGGCAATCGGGTAATGTATTCAACAACCTTTCGCAAGGAAGCTATACCGTTTACCTGCATGACAACAATGGTTGTGAAAAATCAACCTCAGCTATGCTAACACAACCAACTAAAATCAATATTTCTTTTAAGGATATACAACCTGCATTTTGCAGTAATGCAACCGGAACAGCTACTGCGGTTGTAACCGGTGGTGTTAGTGATTACAGTTATAGCTGGCAGGATTCAAAATCCAATGTAATTGATACTGATGCCGTATTGTCCGATGTAAAGAGCGGTATCTATACATTGCTGGTTACCGATAACAATGCTTGTCCGATGACAAACAGCGTGGCGATCACCAGCAACGATGGCGCGAAATCGACCTATACTGCTACGGCAGCAAAATGTTTTGACTCTTCTGATGGCAGCGCTCTGATTACCATTACAGAGGGCGATGGGCCTTTTGCCATTAAGTGGCCGGACGGGCAAACAGCTTTACAGGGAACAAACCTGCAAAAAGGTATATACAACGTATTGATAACGGATAGCCACAACTGTACCGTGGTGCAAGAGGTAGATATACCGGCTCCGGATGCACTTCAACTGACTGTTAAAAATGAAACCACACCGACCTGCAATGGTGTATGCGATGGACAACTAACACTTCAGGCAACCGGTGGTGCAGGTGGTTATATATACCAGTGGAATAACCAGACAGGCGCAACCCAAACGCAACTGTGTGCCGCTGTCTACCCGGTAATATTGAAAGATGCCAACGGCTGTATACTCCGGCAGGATGTAGAATTGAAACACCCTGACCCAATACAGGTAACCGTTGTCAATACGACACTGCCAACCTGCAAAGATGGTTGTGACGGAGCCTTGGAAGTAACGGCCAATGGTGGTAACGGAGGTTATACCTATACTTGGGCAGTTGGTGGAAATTCAAGCATCAAAAACAATTTATGCCCCGGAGATTATACCGTTGCTGTGACCGATGTAAAAGGATGTAAAGGCGAGAATACCGTTACCCTCGGCAACACACCTGCCTTGGCGCTTAACCTCGGCGGTGGTGTTACACTGTGTGTAGGACAAAAGTATACGCTGGATGCCGGTGCAGGATGGAAAAGTATAGCGTGGGGAAGCAGCACCGGACTGTCAAGCACCGATCAAAAGATTACGATCAATGAAGCGGGACGTTATTGGGCTGAAGTATACAATGACAAAGGATGTATGGCGCAGGATACATTTTTACTGCAAACATCGTATGATTTGCTCAAGGCCACCTTCCTGCTTCAGGACACTACTTTTGTTGGCGATACGGTAGTGGTCATTGATATATCATGGCCATTACCTGAGAAAGTAGAATGGAATTATCCGGCTGCGATGACGTTGTTACAAGATAACGGTGACCACTTCTATGGCCAGTTCAAGGACGCAGGAACTTATGAAATAAGTCTGGCAGCACATCTCGGCGAATGCTTCGATCAGATGACAAAATCCATCCTGGTACTTGATGAAGGTTCACCTTCTACAGGAGGCCGTCTGGGATATGAAGAATATGTAAAGCTGTTCAAACTATATCCGAACCCTAACGATGGTGCATTCCATGTAGGCGTAGAACTTACCGAGGAAATGCCGATTACCCTAAGTATATGGCATGCGCCTACCGGTGTCCTGATTAAGCAGGTTCAAAAGAGCGGTGACAATCAATATACGCTATACTTTGATCTTAAACCACTGACGTCTGGCACTTATGTGCTGCGGTTGGATTTTGAAAAGGGGACAAAGTATATACGGTTTGTGGTGGATTGAAATTATTGATTAAAGTCTAAACTAATGGCAAAAATTACGTACAGCCCGGAACTGTTAACACAGTTAAGCACGATTAAAAAACTTTCGCTTGAAATAATAAAAATCGATGAAGATAAATCAGACGAACAGCTACTGGCAGAAATAGAAATTATTCATGATGTTCTAAATGAAACAAAGCGTTTAGTTGAAAATAAAAATAACTGAAGGCTCCCCACCCATGTAGATCGAGGTTACCAAGGGATTTGGAGATAACGGATATAAAGTGTTATTGCCTAAGAGTTTTGATACTGTCCTTTTGGATTTCGATGATTTCCTCCATTACATTCATCAGGTTTTCGCGCTTCTTTTGAGCATAACGAAATTTTTGCTCTAACCATATAAAACCTAAAAGTATAATTATCGGTAGTAAGATTGTTGCGATGACGACAATGAGGATTTCCATAAAATAAAGGCGATTACAAAGTAACAAACGGCGTGTATAATAGCGTGGACATTCCCGAAAATAGTTAGAAGACCTATGTTATCTGAATGCAACCATTCCCATGTAAAAAAGTAAGGAAAGCTACTTAAAGTGTAAAACAGGATAGTCATGTTCAGAAGATAGTACTGCCGCGATACATTCTCTACTACATTTTCATAAAATAAGTAGATAATGTAAGCAGTCAAAAGTACGTACTCTACTGTAAGACTGAACGTGTTTATTTCTGTTCGGAAAAAATAGAAGTCCAACATCACAATCAAGAAACCGCTTGCTCCTATAATGTTAAAAACTTTTCGAGGCACTAATGTGCATGCGTGATCATAGAAATCCGAAAAAAGGTAAATTTCAATTGCGGTGAGCACATACGATACGTGTGCATTGTGTTGCCCCTTTATACGTAGTATATACGAGTATATTTCGGCTATTGTCCATACGGCACAAAGCCATACAATTGGCTTAAATCCTTTATCAATATGTCTGTAAAACATCATCCCAACGATAGTCGGGATGATTACAGTAAAGGCTAGTACCGTTATCCAAAGGTAACTCATGTATTTGAGCAGTATGGAGGGCACAGTTGTCCGCGATCTTCTATCGCAGTGTAAAGATTACTTCCCTGTGCATCTGTCGCAAGAATCATTACCGTATTTTCTCCATTGTCATTTTCCCCAAAGCAGATGCGCACTGACTCCGCACCGGGTGTATTCAGTACGCGTTGTATTGAATCTTTGTGAAACAATACGGCGTGGGTTTTTTCCGGATTTTTAGATTTAAAAGTTTTGTGCATTTTGTCAAATTCATCTTTCGAAATACTTCGACCATGTTTTTCATTTGCCATTTTATAGTTTGTTTAATTTAAATATGAAGTTCTCAAGCTTGGTGTACTTACGTTCCCGTGCAAAGTATTCATCGTGGCCAATAACCTTTCGCGAATTTGCATCAGCATAGCGAAGTATATCTATTCGCTCTTCAACGAAGTCAAACATGCTAAGAAAGTCTTCAAGGGAAACATCCTTACGATTAAGTTTGATGCGTAGCAATGCTTCCCGACTAAGGAAATATCGCATACCGATATGGGAGTAATCCATCAACAATTGGTCTTCCAGAAATTCAAACAAAATTTCAATGTCGCGCGCCTTACTTTTAGCCAACTCCTCCCGGATGCGTGGCAATCGATTAAAATTATAACCCATACCAATTCCTACTAACTGCAATACCCGTTAATCAACTTAACACTTAACAATTTGTTGTTTTATTTCTCACCAATATGGGCTCTTGGTTCGAAAAGCAATCAACATTCTGACTAATATAAGGTATTGGAAGCTTTAAAATTACGGTCTGAGGCGCTTTAATTCTTCTGAAAGGCGGGCGTTTTCACTTTTCAGTGATTGGATAAATTCATTTTTTGCGTCCACCAACTGTTCAAGTTTTTCGATCACCCGATTATCGTTTTTTAACTCACCAACTTCTCCCTTAAATTTAGGTAGATACAGTTGCTTGTCATCAGCCACTTTTGGCCCTTGTCCAAAAAGAATATAGATTGGATTTCCCTTAAATTCTTCAAATATCTTGATTAACAGGTCAATAGATATATCGCGTTTACCCGTTCTGATGTAACTAAGGGATTGGGGAAGATGTTCGACCCTCTGGCAAAATTCTTTCATGCTAGCAACGCTTCCGCGTTCCACAAGTTCATCGAAAACCTCCATGAATCTTTTCGACACGATATGTTGCTCAAATTGCTTTGCCATGTTTGATATTAACAATTCGTTTATTACTATTGCTACAGATAAACAAAATGTTTATAATTTGTTCCGATAATTGGAACACTAAATGTATGAAAAGTTTCGACACAATCGCAATGGAGGCTTCTTCGAAGGACTATCATGTAGTAGCCCAAATTGCTGATTGCTCGCTAAAGAACGTAAAGCTGGTTGTGCAGGGTAAGCGAGGCGACAACTTTAACATTCAATTAATTTTTTCAGGCTTACTGGACGCAAAGACGGAATTAATCGGGAAGTATAGAAAGAATAAGAAACGGAAGATTGATTGAGGCGGAGCCCCTAGATGCACCGAAAGCACAGGCAATAGCCTTGCTTTCCGGTGGCATCGATGTAAACAAAAAAGTTGTTGGCTATGAATACGGAACCAAATCGGATATACAATTTCAGTAAGCAGAACCTTTTTAACATCCTGGATTTACATGGCATCCGTGGCACGACAACTCGCATACTGGTACTAAGAATAATACTTATCC
>NZ_DATCSD010000069.1:0-17835 GCF_036568665.1 Ohtaekwangia sp.
CTACACTGAGCTATACGCATACCATTACCGAATCATCGGGTGTTTCAGATGTTGTCATCTCTGCTGATGATGGCAATGAAGTAAAGACTGCATCTTTTCAATATATAGTGCGAAGTGCTACGGTAAATGCAGCACGACCTGTGGGTATAGTAGATGGTATAAATTATGGAAGCGACCCCACGAAAGTAACATTAAGCCTATGGGCTCCGGGCAAGACTTCGGTATATGTGCGTGGAGATTTTAACGATTGGGAAATTGATACGCAGTATCAGATGAAAAAAGATGGTGAACACTTCTGGATCCAGTTGTCCGGGTTGACAGCCGGGCAGGAGTATGGCTTTCAATATTTAGTGGAGGAGAGTGTGTGGATTGCCGATCCGTATGCCGACAAGGTTCTCGATCCGGATGATCAATATATACCAGCATCGGTATATCCGTCATTGAAAACTTTCCCTGACAAAGCACTGAATAGTAAATGGTATTTCAACAGGGTTGCTATATTTCAAACACAGCAAACGCCCTATAGCTGGTCAACAGAAAACTATCAGAAGCCGCAGAAAGAAAACCTGGTCATTTATGAATTGCTGATCCGCGATTTCTTCGACAGCGATCATCGCAGTTATCAAAGTCTTATCGATACCATTCGTTACTTCAAGCATCTTGGCGTAAACGCTATCGAGCTGATGCCTATCATGGAGTTTAATGGTAATGATAGCTGGGGCTATAACCCTACGTTCATGTTCGCTCCTGATAAATACTATGGTACCAAAAACAAATTGAAAGAATTTGTAGATCGCTGTCATGCAGAAGGTATAGCAGTGGTATTAGATATAGCCATGAATCACCAGGACATGCCGAATGCGTATGTGATGATGGATTTTGATTTTACCGCAAACAAACCTACTGCTAATAACAAATGGTTCAATGTCAATGCAACGCACCCGTATAATGTATTCTATGATATGAACCATGAGAGCAGCTATACCAAAGCCTATCTCGATACGGTAACGTATTATTGGCTGCATGAATATAAAGTAGATGGTTTCCGCTTCGATCTTTCAAAAGGATTTACGCAAACCAACAATCCGAACGATGTAGCGGCCTGGGGTGCTTACGATGCCTCGCGCATTGCTATATTAAAACGCATGGCCGATAAAATATGGTCGCATACACCCGATGCGTATGTTATACTGGAACACTTTGCTGCCAATGCAGAGGAAAAGGAGCTGGCCGAATATAGGGCAGGCGAAGGAAAAGGGATGATGCTATGGGGTAATCTGAACTATGCCTACGGTCAAAGCGCATTAGGCGCGAGCTCAGGTTCCGATATATCGAGTATATATTATGGCAATCGTGACTGGACTGCATCCCGATTGGTAGGCTATATGGAGAGTCACGATGAAGAGCGACTCATGTATAAAAATCTCCAATACGGTGGCTCGTCCGGTTCATACAATATAAAAACCGAATCAACTGCAGTAGATCGTATTAAAGCAGCGGAAGTACTATTCTATACAATACCTGGTCCTAAAATGCTATGGGAATTTGGTGAGCTGGGGTATGATGAAAGTATAAATCGTTGTTCGGATGGTACAATCAGCAGCGATTGTAGGGTTACGGCTAAACCGGTCAAGTGGAATTACCTGGATGTGCCGTTGCGTAAAGCGTTATTCGATCATACAGCCGAGCTGGTCAGCCTTCGTAAAACGTACGATGTATTTACCGCCGGTGCCGCTACATTTAGCGGAGGTACATCGCTGGTAAAGCAGGTTACCATCAAGAATAATCCTTATACCGCGTCACCCACTACTACGGCCGATATGAATGTGCAACTCGCGGTTAATTTCGATGTTACATCCAAAACGGTAAGTATAACTTTTCCACATACTGGTACATGGTATGATTACTACGACAACGGTAAACCTGTAACAGTATCAAACACATCATTATCCATGTTGTTGCAGCCGGGGGTATATAAACTCTTTACCGATGTGCCTGTAAAAGAAACTCCTGTTACCGGTATTGATGAAAGTCTGAACACAACATCTATAGTATATCCCAATCCAACCAGTGGTGTGTTACACATAGAACTTGAATCAGGCCATGTACGAGAAGCAAAATTATTTGATGTTCGTGGTATAGAACAGAAAATCAATGTTGCTGGCGATAACGCCAATATAGCGCACCTTCCGCAAGGACTGTATATATTAAAAGTGACTACAACAGCCGGCAGGCAATTGTCTGGTAAAGTTATAAAACAATAAACTTTCGTTTGTAGTGTTAATGGTAAAAGCAGAGGTCTTCACGGATCTCTGCTTTTTTGTTTCTCACATCACGATAGCTATCGTGACGTGAGAAACCATCTGAATTTGAATATCAAACAAGGAACATCGATCAACGAATATCGAAGCAGAATATATTTCTTCAGCTTTGGTTCTGTGTTAATCTGTAGAAATATCTCCTGGTCACTTCGAGTCGATTCCCTGGTCTTTTAATGCGCGATATACCTGGTAGCGAACTTCACTGCGGGTATGATCCTCTTTGTATACATCTTCGCACCAGAAGAATATCTTTAGCATCAATTCGTTGTCAGTTATACTTTCTATCAACACAGAAGGCTCACGCTTCTTCAGTACACAGTCAGTTTCCTTAATCGTTTCTTTGATGTCGCGGATCACAGCATCTTTATCTTTATCCTTCGGCATGGTAATACTCACTTCGAAGTCAATGCGTTTATAAGTGTTGCCGAGTGTCCAGTTAACAATGTGTTGCGAGAGTACATCTCCGTTCGGAATAATCACATCAGCGCCATCGGTTGTAACCAATGTACTCGAACGCAATCCGATTTCCTTTACTCTTCCTGCGTGACTTCCTACTTCCACCGAATCGCCCACTTTCAACGGACGATCGAATATGAGAATGATACCCGACACAAAGTTGTTTACTATATTTTGCAAACCTAAACCTATACCTACACCCAGTGCTCCGAGTACAATGGTAATTTTATCTACCGGTAATCCTGATGCCGATACGGCCAGCAGATAACCCGCGCCTAATAAAACGAGTTTCGTCATCAGCAACTTGGAGCGATGCGCCAGGCTTTCACCTTCATCATCTCCTATATCTCCGAGGAAGTAGCCTATATATCGCTGCAGGAAGTGCGCTACCCAAATAATCAGGAAGAACAATAGTATACTGCCAAGCGTAAAGGATGTGTTGCCTATATTTTGTTCCGCATTCAACACGCTGCTGATACCATCAAACAACGCATCATATATATTGAGGTTGGCAGTAAACACCACGATCCATATCAGCAGTACAATGCCCAATAGCGGTTTGCGAAAATTCTGTATGATAGGAGCAGGGTCAAACGTATTGCTCAACGATTGCTGCACGCGGCTGGTATGTATCTGCAACAACACAGCCTCTATCAATATCTTTACCAGGGCCGAAAGTCCTATTACCTGCGTAAGCCCAAGTACAGACGACATACTCAGCATATTAGCCAGTGTTAATCTTCCGCTGATGTTGGCAATGATCGCCAGTATATTCATCACCACAACTAGCATCAACACCACCCGTATAAACCGACCCAGTGTATGATCGCGCGGAAGCGCCTTGCGGAAAAGCAACGCCAGGGCTACAGTCGCCACGTTGAGTATAATTATAAGCGACCGTTGCCAGAAAGATGGAACGAGTATATGGTTGATAAAACTAAACACCAGGAACAACGCTACTATACCAATCCAGAACTTGAACAGTCTGCGCGGCCATTGTTTCTTATACATGAATGTGAGTGTAATGATCAGCAGCAGCTGTACAAACTGCGTATAGGCCGGTGGCGCGTGCAAGTCAAACAGAGGCGCTATGCTAAACACCACCGCCAAGGCCGAGATAATTGGTTGTCGCGACAGGTGAGATATATCATACGTTATCAGCGACTCAATCTGACCTTTGCGTTTCAGTATACGCAGGTTGCGCGTTATCCACCACAAAAACGCTATACCCAGCAGCCATCGTACAAATCGATTCTCCGAAGAATTGCTATAGTAAAATTTCAGTGCCTTCTGTTCTTCTTTAAATACCTCCGAGAGATTTTCACCAACCGTAGTAGCTGTGCGTTTCTCCCAGAAGTAATTCATCTCCTTCTGAAAAACTTTTTTACCCGCCATACTCAACCGGTTATTCAATTGGTTCATCAGTTGTGCAGAGATGATGGACCCGGCCGATGCCTGTGTTTTCATCTTATGCAATGTAGAAAGGCTGTTGGTCAGCAAGCTATCGGTATATCTTCTGCGATCGCGAAGACCCTTTAACTGCGGAAGAAATTTTTTGCGCGATAAGCTGTCACGAAACAATTGTCGTAGAACAGAATCTTTACGCAGGCCGCGAATCTCCGTACGCAGTTTGGTAAGCCTGTCATCTGTTTCCTTAAACGTTTCATTATACCTATGCAGATCATGTTCAGCATCCTGCAACAAGATCTTTAATATCTCCAGGTTGCGCAGGTTCAATGTCTCTTCATACTTCACCAGACTTTCCTCTACAAAGTGAACGATCGAATCGCTTTCAGTAAGACGTTCTCCAATGAGCATGATCTCCGGTCCAAGCTTGCTTACATTCTGCACCGAATCAATTTTTTGATACGCCATCTCCAGGTGCAGCATATACTCAGCTGCAGTAGCCGTAGCGGAATCAGAAAATATAGTGAACTGACCACGCTCCCTGCGAAGCTTTCCGGTTTGCGCAAAAGCCAACGAGGTTGTCAATGAAAAAAGAATGGTAAAAATGGCAATGTGCCCGGTGTAATATTTCAGTCGCTTCATACAGATTTTTACTATAACTGCCAGTTGCCCGTAGCTTGGCAGGGCGCAAAATACAAAAGGAATAATACTGCCAAACAGAAATTCAGGCAGGCGCCTGTACATCCGCCATAAAGATGTATATAAAGCCCGTTGTACGATCCGCATATATAGGCTTATTCGCATGAAGTACAGTCTTTTGTCGTTAGAAATATTAGCCTCACCTTCTTCAGTCGGCAAGTTGAAAATGTTCCTGAAATATACCGTCACACAATTGGTTAACATGCGCGGCACACAACGCCAATCACAGATCCCGACAACGACTCTATCCCCAAGCGTTTATCACAGCATGTAAGATATATAGCCCACTTGGGCGTGCCCCCGCTACCTTGTGCCCCCGCCCACCGCACCGGGGTCAGGCTGTCCGCTACAAGTCCTCGCCCTCACACACAAGCCTACATGCTCCGGGCTTTCCGCTACCATCCTTCACGCAAATCCCACACGTCAGTTCGAGCGTGCGTCTTAAGATCGAAGTGGGCACTCCCTGCGAGAAGTCCCCTGATCAAGCTTTATAATCGGGCGGTGCACGTATGAGGAGTATATTTAGTAGTGCTGCCTTAAAGAATTCTTTGAATAGTTGCATCGCATTGAACAAAGGAAGCGAGCAGGGGATTTCTCGCGGTATAATTGCATTCCATAGCAGGCTCTCACGCTCGAAATGACCTTCTAAGAGAGTTTAAACACCAATACCCGTTCCGTTGTAAAACCTTTCTTCTGCAGGGTGGATATGTGTGAGAAAAAACCTCTGGTATATTTCCGGTAATGCTTTCTAAGTGAATCACTTGGATGAAAAGACGTACTTCAATTTTCTAGATTTTTACTTGACCTGGTTGATTTGCCTTCGGGTATAGCAGTGTTTTGTTGTTAGCGCGCAATCGTTTGAAGATGCTGTCGTAATCCGTTGGAATACCTTGACAGCCCATCGGAATTATACCAATCAAACACATGATCTAAAGATTTACTTTTATGAAAACAACCATCACGCAATACCTGGCGCGAGCTGTGGTATATATACTGCTGTTTGCCGGTGTCTCGGCATACGCTCAGGATCCGCCACAATACGGAACGCCCTATACCAGTGTTCCCGATACCCGCGATATCACTATTTACCAGGTGAACATCCGGGCGTTTAGTGCTACCAGTAATTTTCAAGGTGTAATCAATCGCCTCGATAACATCAAAGCACTGGGAACAAATGTACTATATCTCATGCCGGTGTTTCCGGTAGGCACTGATTCGCGTAGCAAGATCGCTTCTTCTACTTCGCCCTATAGCATTAAAGATTTTACATCCGTAGGCAGTGAGTATGGAACACTCGATCAGCTTCGGCAAATCGTAGATGGTGCTCATGCGCGAGGCATGGCGGTAATTCTCGATTGGGTGGTAAATCAAACTTCGTGGGATCATCCCTGGATCACACAACATCCCGACTGGTATATACGCGATGGCAATGGTGTTATACAACAACTGGGATCATTCTCTGATGTAGCGGCACTGAATTTCTCCAGCACGGCTATGCGTACTGCCATGATCAACGCGATGCGATACTGGGTGTTTGCCGCGAATGTCGATGGCTTTCGCTGCGACTATGCCAACAATCCACCGCTTGATTTCTGGACGCAGGCCATCAGTAATCTTCGTGGTATAACCAGTCATAAACTGATTATGCTGGCAGAAGGCGATCGCCTCGAAAACTTTAATGTTGGCTTCGATCTGAACTTCGGAGATAAATTTTATTACGATGCACTGAAGCCTGTACGCAGCGGTGCTTCTGTTGCTAACATTCAAAACACGACCAACACAGAATATACCTATGCTACCGGTAGCCAGCAGGTAGCTCGCTATATCAGTAATCACGATGTGTTTGGTAACGAAACTCCCATTGAAGTATTTGGCAGCACAGCAGGTGCTATAGCAAATTTTGTAGTAGCGGCCTATATGCGCGGAGTACCGTTCATTACCGGTGGACAGGAAGTAGCATTCAATACAAAAATTCCCTGGCCCTGGGATGGTGTGGATATAAACTGGAATATCAATCCGGATGTAACAGCCGAGTATACAAAGATCATTACACTTCGTAACACCAGCGATGCCATCAGGCGTGGCACCATGACAAATTATTCCGATGCTAATGTCTGTGCATTTACCAAAACTTCCGGCACTGAGAAAGTAGTGGTATTATCCAATCTTCGTTCGGCTACTTCCAATTATACTATACCTGCTGCGCTTGCGGGCAACTGGAAAGATGCCTATACCGGTACGGCTATAACACTTACATCAGGTGCTACATTTTCGCTTACGTCAAATCAGTATCGTGTATTGACCAATGCTAATGTTGCGCCTATAGCTGTTACCAGTGTTTCAGTTTCTCCTGCAACGGTAAGCCTGAGCGCAGGACTCACTCAACAGCTCACAGCAACGGTAGTGCCTTCCAACGCCACTAATCAGAACGTGAGCTGGAGCTCCAGCAATTCAGCGATAGCAACCGTAAATGCTTCGGGGTTAGTAACCGCTATAGCAGCCGGAAGCGCTACCATTACTGTAACAACACAAGATGGTAACAAGACGGCAACAACTTCTGTTACGGTAACGCCATCAACCAGTTTTACGGTTAACTTTTACAAGCCTTCCAGTTGGGGAACAGGTATACGTATATATTGGTGGGCAGCACAGCCAACGGGTGTACTAGCCGATGGCACATGGCCGGGAGTGCTGATGACGAATGCCGGCAATGGCTGGTATAGCTATACCTTTACCAATGTTACTTCTGCCAATCTCATCTTTAACGATGGCACCAACCAGACTGCCGATCTCACACGCAATAAAAATGGATGGTATCTCAATAACACGTGGTATGATACAAATCCCGGCACCCCTATAGCCGTTACCGGTGTAACGGTGAGTCCTTCATCAGCAACTGTCAACGTTAATGCTACCGTACAATTAACAGCAGCCGTTGCACCTGCTAACGCCACCAATACAACCGTAACCTGGTCGTCCGGTAACCCTGCCGTTGCAACGGTGAATGCCAGTGGTATAGTCACGGGTATAGCTGGCGGTACAGCCACTATAACTGTAACAACGCAAGATGGTAATAAGACTGCTTCCAGTACCATTACTGTTCCTTCTGCAGGCACTACCTACTATCAGATCGTAAACCGCTGGCAAAGCACCAGCTATTTATACGATGCCGGCAATGGTGTAGTAAAGTATGGAACTAATCCATCCGGTAACAGTTATCAATGGGCGCGTATAGATGCGGGGAGTGGTTACTATCTCTTAAAAAATCGTGCAACCGGAAATCTCATGCACGTTGAAAATCAAACAGGTTCAGTGCAATGTACTACCGGTGATCCAACCTGGTGGAGTGCCATGTGGAGTATATCTGCTACCGGTGATGGCTGGAACTATATCATTAACCGCTGGCAAACGAGCGAGCGCATTCACATCGAAAACCTCACGGGCAATGCACAATATAGCGGGGCACAAAACGGTTGGTATAGCGCGATGTGGCAATTGGTAAACCCCGTAACAGCACGTGTAGAATCGGAAGAATTTGTTGCCGAACAGGAAGCACAAGTACAGATATACCCGAACCCGGTAAAAGGCAATCGACTATATATAGCAGTACCTGCTCTTAGTAGCAATGAATCAGTTACCATTACTATACAGGATATAAATGGAAGAGCAGCGCTTGAAACACAAATAACTCACTCCGGAGAAGTAACACATAATCTCTCTTCGGGACTATATTTTGTAAGGGTGAGGGGAGGTAGCGTTAATTTGATGAAGAAAATTTTAGTGGAATAGATTCAAGTAAATGAAGAGAGGGATTTGAAAGAATCTCTCTCTTAATAATTTTTATAAGGATGGAGTAAAGATGGAATAGCATTGAGATCATCTCAAAACAACGACAACTGCATCTGCATATCAACTACCGAAGACTTTACATTATACCCGAGCCTGCTCAAATTTCGGATGTGGTATACGCGCGATTCTTCGTAGCGTGAGGCTACTATAATTTCGGTTCGTCCGGCTTTTTTGGTGAACAGGTCGCGTACCAGTTCAGGGCGATTGTTTTCCCGCGAGAGGTGCGATAAAAATAAATGACTCATAAAGGCAGGCTTGTGTTTGAGGAAAAGTTGCAATGCCTGCTTATTGGATAAATGTCCTTTGCCTCCGCGTATACGGTTCTTCAAGTGATACGGATATTTACCGGTCTCCAACATCTCTTCATCGTAATTCGCTTCGAGAAATGCTGCATGACATTGTTTGAAATGCTCGGTAACATGCCTGCACGGTAAACCTATATCGGTAAAGATGCCTACGCGAATGTTATTATCAGTTACAATAAAACTATGCGGATCGCAGGCATCGTGTTCTTTGGGGAAAGCTGTTATGGCCAGCGATCCGATAACAACAGGTTCGTATGCCTTAAACGAATAAATGAGATGCTCCTGGATTTTGAGTCCACCGTTTTGCAGGGTGGGAGTGGTGATGTATACCGGCAGCTGGAATTTCTTGGCCAGCATAGCCACACCGTTGATGTGGTCAGAATGCTCGTGTGTAATAAAGATCGCTTTTACTTTTCGCATGGAAAGTCCCAGGCGATTCATGCGCCTCTCCGTTTCGCGACAGGAGATACCTGCATCTACCAGAACAGCTTCGTGTGCGTTACCGACATAGTAACAGTTGCCGTTGCTCCCGGAATTGAGTGATGCAATAAATAGCGACATAGTGTTTGTGCGCGAAAGTTACGGGGTTGACTTGATAAGTCTCAACGAAGAATTGCTAAAAGCAGCTTTGTTTTTGAAAAAACTTTGTCCGGAAATTTTTTACGGGAAAGCCCGATCCGTTTTTGGGAGTTGTTGAAGTATAATTCTGTGAATAAAATAGTTCTGGAGAGAATTTAGGAAGTGGCAGTATGTTTGCTGACAGAGATTAACATAACTAAACCTCTGTTATTCATGAAGTCTATCTTTGTTCTCTTCTTCCTGCTGATCGTACTGGCGTCATCGGCATTTATAATCGTTTACAGTTATTGGAAAGACCTCGTTGAGGGTAATCCGGTGATCTTCGCTATCGGGTTGATCGGTATGATCATGACAGGCGTGGGAGGTATGATGTACAGCATCTTTACCCGTCCGGTTACTGAACCGGAAAAGAGTAAGTAAAATTGCGTTTTCAGTTTAGGTTTATAATTTAAATATGCAAAAAAGCAGAGCCTTCGTGCTCTGCTTTTGTTTTATAGTATATATCGTGATAGTATCTACTGAAGCTCCAGTACCAGAACATATTTTGCCGGTATAGTCAAAGATTGCTTCACATCGTACGAAGTGCCCGTAGTTACTTCATTTCCCTTGGTATAATTCCGGATGCTTTCAGAAAAACGTTTTGAATCGATCGTCATCGGTTTGTCCTGTGTGTTCATAATACACATCACCGTTTGCTTGTCGTCATAACGAAAGTATACATATACACCATCCTCCGGAACATACTGCATCATCTTGCCCGTTTTGATTGCAGAAGATGATTTTCTGAAATTTGCGAGCTTCTTCGTCCACTCAAATACCTCATTCTCCTTCTCGGTTCTTCCTTCTTTGGTAAACTTGTTAGCCTTATCGCCATTCCATCCTCCCGGAAAATCCAGTCGCACCCAGCCATCCGGATTTGTTATACCTTTCATGAGTATCTCGGTTCCATAGTATAGCTGCGGTATACCGCGCGAGGTAAGGAGCCAGGCGAGTCCCATCTTGTGCTTGGCTATATCTTCGCCAACAGCAGAGTAAAAGCGACTCATATCATGATTGTCGAGGAAGATCACATTCTTCATCGGGTCTTCGTATAGAAAGTCATTGGCAAGTGTCTGGTATAGTCTGTTTACACCGTTCGTCCAGCCGAAGGGTTCATTTACCGCAGGTAAAATTCCATAGAGGTTGGCTTGAAAATCGGTAACACCCGGTAAATTACTTTTAAAGGGTATATTAAAATTATTGCGGGTAAAGAATGCCTGATTGGAAACACCATGCACCCACGTTTCTCCAAACAATGAAATGTTCGGGTATTCATCCAGCAGCGCCTGGTTGCAACGATTCATAAAATCAAGATCGTTGTATATATAGGTATCTATGCGCCATCCATCCACACCAAATTCTTCTACACTCCATATAGCGTGCTGAATTAAAAAGTTTGCCACATAGGGATTCTGTTGATTCAGATCCGGCATGAACTTCGTAAACCAGCCATCGCTCATACGTTTTTGATCCGCGGCCGCTGCGTGCGTATCCATCAGCGGTTGATCTTTATAAGTAGTATTAGTATATACCGGCCATTCATGAAGCCAGTCGTGTGTAGGTTTATCTTGTACAAAGAAATGATATAGTCCTACGTGATTGTAAACCGCATCCTGGATCAGCTTCATATTTCGTTTGTGCAGTTCATCGCTGAGTTTCTTGTATAGTGTAGCCCCGCCGTGGCGCGCATCTACTTTATAATGATTGGTAATAGCATAACCATGCTCCGTACGATCGGGCATATCATTTTCCAATACAGGTGTCATCCAGAGAGTAGTTACTCCGAGGTCTTGCAGATAGTCGAGGTGATTGATGATACCCTGCAGGTCGCCACCGTGACGATAGAAGATCGAATCGCGGTTGAGCGATTGATCGCGCATGCCTTTGATACGATCGTTGGTAACATCGCCATTGCTGAAGCGGTCGGGCATTGCGAGGTAGACGAAGTCGGCCGAAGTAACGCCCTGGCCATACGCACGGCTCTTGTCGCGTGCTTTTAATTCCCAATTTACCTTTTGTGATTTTTTGCCGGCTTTGAAATCGAAGACTATTTTTCCGGGGGCTGCCTCGGGTTGTATAGCGATATCGATCGCGAGATACTTTCCGTTTTCCAGTCGATGAATATTGGTAATGCTGATGCCGCTGTAATTAACCGATACATCGCGTTTGCCAAATTCACTGTCAGTGGATTTAACCAGTAGCTGTACCGTGTTGTGTTTCATTCCTGTCCACCAGTTAGGAGGGTATATTTCTGGGGCCTGCGACCAAACAGCGGGGGATATAGCACAGAGGCAAAGGGTGATAAATCGGTGTATAAATTTCATGGAAAGGTTTTGGTTAAGTGATCAAGACAGGTTTGAGCCTGTAGGGTGGCAAAAATTCAAAAACCGGGGCTCTGATCCCAGATTAATTATGAAATTAGTTTTTGTAAACGATTGCGATTCCGATTCCGATTAAAATTTATTACGTTTTTCTTAAACTTTTAAACAAGTTCTTGCTATATTGATTATCGATTTCAAACGTGTGCATTTGAGCGAATGCCTGCGTGACGAAATCTGTAATTAATTAACCCAAACCAAAAACGTATGACAAAATTTTATCTGTATGTAAGCAGGTATCTTACGGTTCTACTTTTTCTGATTACCACAATAGCCTGGTCGCAGAGTACGGTAACCGGTAAAGTGACTGCTTCTGATGATGGTTCCGGATTGCCTGGAGTAAACATCATTGAGAAGGGAACGAGTAATGGAACCGTTACAGATGCTAATGGTAGTTTTACTATTACAGTACCAGGCAATGCAGTCCTGGTTTTTTCGTTTGTAGGGTATACTTCACAAGAAGTATCAGTGGAAAATCGCACAAGCGTAAACGTATCGTTATCATCCGATGTGACAGCACTTTCCGAGGTAGTTGTTATCGGGTATGGACAGATCGACAAGAAAGATGCCACAGGAGCACTGGTATCTCTTAAACCTGGAGATTTTAATGGTGGTGTTATTGCATCGCCAGAACAATTGATACAAGGTAGAGCAGCGGGTGTACAAATTACATCAGCAAGTGGTGAGCCAGGAGCAGGAGTAAATATGCGTATTCGCGGTACGTCTTCAGTACGCAGTGGTAATAACCCTTTATTTGTTGTAGATGGAGTGCCGCTGAGTGGAGATGATGTAAGTCCAGGTTCCATGAATGGTGCGTTGGGTGACAGCCCCCCGAAAAATCCACTGAACTTTATCAACCCGAATGATATAGCAAGTATAGATATATTAAAAGATGCATCTGCTACTGCTATATATGGTTCAAGAGGTGCTAATGGTGTAGTAATTATAACAACCAAAAGCGGTAAATCAGGAGCCGGTAATATTGAGTACTCTTACAACTTGGGCTTTGGTCATATTACTAAAAAAATGGATTTGCTAAATCGCGATGAGTTTATCAGCGCATATACGCAGTTCAATGGAGCCGCTGCCGCAGCGACACTAGACAAGGGAGCGAGCACGGATTGGCAAAATCAGGTATTGCGCACCTCAGTTACCAACAGCCATAATCTGTCGTTTGGTGGAGCAGATGCAACGGGTAATTTCCGCATATCACTTGGCTATCAAAACCAAGAAGGTATCATCAAGCATAGTGGCATGAAAAGATATACTGCACTGTTAAAAGGTAGTAAGAAATTTTTGAATGACAGACTTACCTTGAGTACACAAGTAACCGTTGCTGACGTTCATGACGACAACGTACCAATCACAAATAATTCAGGCTTTGAAGGTGACTTGTTTGGTTCTGCGCTGAAATCAAACCCGACTGCACCAGTATATAATCCAGATGGTACACTATATCAGCCATCAAATACAGAGCCTAACCCGGTGGCTTATTTGAATTTGTCAAGAAGCTTTACCAACACCCTGCGTAGTTTAGGAAATGTTTCAGCTGAATTGCAGATCATCAAAGGATTGACATTTAAAACAGTTTTCGGATTTGACCGGTCATTCTCGTCCAGAAAGACAGCATTTTCCAGAGATCTGAAAGCGAACAACGGTATATATGGTATAGGGCGAGCATACCTCAACGATATAGAAGTTAGTAACAACCTTTGGGAAAACTACTTTACTTATAATAAAGAACTTAGTTCAAGTGTGAAGTTTACCGGCTTGCTAGGATATTCTTATCAGAGTTTCTCCAATACTCGCAGAGATATACAGTTGGCTAATTTTAGAACTTCGAACCTTGACTTGATGATCAACAATCTGGCTTCTATTGATCCAGCCAAGATATCGATGACTGGAAATTCATCATCCGTAAAAGATGAACTTCAATCATACTATGGACGCTTCGACTTCACGATCAGCGATAAATATATAGTTACCGCCACGTTGCGTGCCGATGGTTCAACCAAATTTGGTGGCAATAATAAATATGGATACTTCCCATCAGCTGCTATTAAGTGGCGTGCCAGCGAAGAGGCTTTCATCCCAGAAGCGTTTTCTGACTTGAATGTGCGCTTAGGGTATGGTGTTACCGGTAATCAGGAAATACCACACAACCTTTATCAGGAAAGACAACGCTATAACACCAGTAACTTTAATACGGGTGGTACATTGGATCAGGCAGACATTGGAAGTGTTTCATTCAAGAATTCTGATCTCAAGTGGGAGTCAACAGCACAAATCAATATTGGTATAGATTACGGATTCTTCGACAACCGTTTGAGAGGTTCTATTGACTATTATCACAAGAACACAAGCGATCTGTTAATACAAGTGATTAGTGCGCAGCCGGCACCACAACCATTTACGTATACCAATCTCAATGCAAATGTTATTAACAAAGGTGTTGAACTGGCATTGGAAGGAGATGTAGTGAACAATGGTGATTTCAAGTGGACTATCGTTGGTAATGTGGCGATCAATAAGAACCGGGTGCAAAATTTCAATGGTCTGTTAAATACAGGTCAGATCAATGGTCAGGGATTGAGCGGTGCATTTGCACAACGCATTGCTAATAACCAGCCATTGTATGCATGGTTCCTGCGCGATTTCTCCGGCTTCGATGAGAATGGTATATCTGTGTACAACGGTGGTGACTTCCAGAAATTCCTCAATGGAAAAAGTCCTCTGCCTACAACCAACGCCGGTTTAACCAATAACTTACGGTATAAGAATTTCGACCTTAGTATTTTCTTCTCAGGTCAGTTTGGGCAGTATATATATAACAATACAGCCAATGCTTATTTCACCGCTGGTTCACTGGCAAATGGTAGAAATGTTACCAAAAACGTAGTAGGAAACGGGGAGAGCAATTTGAATGCTCCGGATGTTTCTACTCGCTTTCTGGAAAACGGATCCTTTGTAAGATTGCAGAACTTAACGCTTGGGTATAATATACCAACCACCAATACATTTATTAAATCATTGCGTGTAAGTGTAACAGGTCAGAACCTGTTAACATTCACAGACTATAGTGGACAAGATCCTGAAGTGAATGTGAATAAAGCGTTGAATAATGTTCCTTCATTGGGCATTGACTATGCAGGATATCCTCGTGCGAGGACTATTACATTCGGTGTTAATGCAACATTTTAATGATTAAGAACAAATGATTTTTATGAAAGACAATAACACGATATTGAGAAAGGTATTAGCCGGTGCAGTCGGAATGTCAATTATACTATCCGCTTGTACAGACTTGAATACTGAAGAAAAGGATTCTGTGGTGATCAATACAGCAGGCGGTAAATTTGAGGGAGATCCTACAAGTCTGCTGAGTTCTGTATATGCCGATCTGGGCGCATTAACTGATCAGGCCAATGTATATGCGCTATATGAACAAACTACAGATGAAATGTTGCCGCCCACCCGTGGTGTTGACTGGGGTGATAATGGTGTGTGGAGAACATTACACCAGCACACGTGGGATCCGACTCACCAGCAAATATTGGACAGCTGGAATCAGTTGAACCAACGCGCCTTCAAATGCAATCAGATACTTGCGTCCAATCCAAGTGATGCGCAGGCTGCTGAGGCTAAGTTTATGAGAGCTTTCTTCATGTTCTATGTAATGGACTTATATGGTCAGGTGCCCTTCAGGAATGTAGATGAAGGAGTGGATGTGAACCCAAAAGTGATGACTCGTTCAGAAGCATTTGATTTTATTGTGAACGATTTGAATGAAGCGTTGCCCAATCTTTCCGTGAGAGGTCCGAGTGCGGACAATGGTAAAGCCTCCAAAGCTTCTGCAAACTTTCTACTCGCTAAACTATATTTGAATAAGGCGGTGTATAAAAGCTCTGTAGCAGAAGGTCCGTATACATTCGATAAAGCTGATATGGATAAAGTAATAGGTTATGTAGACGCTATTACTGCCGATGGCTATTCGCTTGAGCCACAATATTTCGACAACTTCCGTACGATCGCGTCCAAAGAGCTGATCTTTACCAGTCCTTCCGGTACAGCACAGAATCGTATATATATGACTCTCCACTACGATCAGAATCCCAGTGGATGGAACGGATTTACAACAGTGGCTGACTTCTATGCTAAATTTGAAGACAGCGATACGCGTAAGCATGGTGAAAGTATAGCTCCGCTTGGAAAGAACTTTTATGGTATCAAGCGCGGCTTTCTTATTGGCCAACAATATAAAGATGATGGTACCCCGCTGACCGACTCCAGAACACAAAAGCCGCTGGTGTTTACTCCGGATGTTCCTCTTTCAGGAGCAGCAACCAACAAGGGGATACGTGTTATCAAGTATCACCCGGCTGATCAGGGCAAGTATATATTCTTCCGCTATGCTGATGCATACCTGATGAAAGCTGAAGCAATCATGCGAGGAGGTAGTAGTGGACAGACCGCACTTCAATTAGTAAATAACCTGCGTGCCGTGCGTGGTGCATCGGCGTTGGGTACGGTGGATGCAACTGCTATGCTTGACGAGCGTGGTCGTGAATTATACTGGGAGGGTGTACGCCGAACGGACCAGATACGCTTTGGTACATTTACCAGCACCTGGGCAGAGAAGACTGTGACGGAGCCATTCAGAGTGTTGTTCCCTATACCACAGCAGGCATTGGATTCCAATCCGAATTTAGCTCCTAACCCCGGCTATTAATCAATTCACTATTCTTATGAAAAGATTTATGAAGAAAATAATTCTCAAATATACTCTTGTCGTAATCGCTGCGGCCGCGGCTGGGCTGGTGCAGTCGTGCAAAGAAGATGATCCTACGTATGGCACACCAAAGGTCACTGAATTCTCTCCTGCGGCAGGAGGTCCTGTTGGTACGTTTGTTACAATTACCGGGACATACTTCAGCACTACGAAACCTACTATAGTAAAGTTCAATGGTGTTCAGGCTGAAACGTTGGAAACTACAGGAACTTCTATAGTTGCATTGGTGCCTACAGGTGCTACTTCCGGAAAGATCTCGGTTACAGTAGAAGGCTATACAGGAAGTTCAGCAACAGACTTTGCTGTTACAGCCGGAACACCTTCTCCTGCTATACTTACGTTTGATCCTGCATCTGGTAATGGTGTGGATGGCGTTTCTGTTACTATCAAGGGTGCAAACTTCAGTAAAACAGCAGCAAATAACATCGTGAAGTTTAACGGGGTAGAAGCGGATGTACCAACAGATGTAACAGATCGTTCTCTGACAGTGGTAGTGCCGGAAGGAGCAACGTCTGGTAAGATCACAGTAGAGGTAGATGGTGTTACAGGTGTTGGCACATCACGTTCTGACTTCTCGGTGCCTTCTCCTGGAGTAACCAGCTTTACTCCAAAATCAAGTATCGTTGGTTCAACGGTGGTCATTACGGGAACAAACTTCAGTAAGACGGCATCGAACAACACAGTAAAGTTCAATGGTGTTGAGGCTACAGTAAGTCCAGATGACGCATCGACTACATCACTTACTGTTACTGTGCCTGCTGGAGCGACAACAGGTAAAATATCGGTAACAGTAGGAGGCCAGACTGGAACATCAGCCGATGATTTTAAAATCAATTGAAGTATCAGCAGTATTTTAATGGATTGCTAATTTTAAGGAAGGCAAGTTCAATTTACTTGCCTTCTTTTTTTATTTTTCAGTCGTGTTACACTACCTAAGCATGCAACGATTCTTTCTGCTGATTCTTGTGTTCGTTACACTGGCATGCAGCAATCCTGAAAATAGTAAACCCGTT
>NZ_DATCSD010000070.1:0-7287 GCF_036568665.1 Ohtaekwangia sp.
TTTAAAGAACACGCTGTTCAGCCCTGGGCTGCCGATAGTTTGAGTGAAGACACTGGTGCGTTATTCTTTGATGCTGATGGCGATCGTGATGCCGACCTGTATGTTGTAAGCGGTGGTGTAGAGTTTCCGCCAGCATGGGCTCCGCTATTGCAGGATCGGCTATACCTGAATGACGGTAAAGGCAATTTTACCAGAACAGAAAATATACTCCCTGCAGATATAGCGAACGGAAGCTGTGTAACTGCTGCTGATTATGATAAAGACGGGGATCTGGACTTGTTCGTAGGAGGACGATCAGTACCCGGTAATTATCCGCTGCCATCGCTGAGTTACCTGCTGCGTAATGATACAAAGAATGGTATAGTGAAATTTACCCGTGCTACACCCGAGGCACTACAAAAACCAGGCATGGTAACTTCTGCTATATGGACAGACTATAACAACGACACGTGGCCCGACCTGTTGATTGCCGGTGAGTTTATGCCGCTGCGATTATTCGCGAACAACAAAGGTATATTAACCGAACAGACACATGAAGCTGGTTTGGAAAATACTTCCGGCCTGTGGTGCAAACTTTACGAAGCAGATATAGATCATGACGGTGATAACGATATTATAGCCGGTAATGCAGGATTGAATCTTCCCTTTAAAGCATCTGTAAACGAACCGCTCACTGTTCATGCAGGCGATTTTAATGGCGATGGCAGAATAGACCCGGTAATGTCGTACTATATACAGGGTAAACAATATCCGTATGCATCGCGCGATGAATTACTGGAGCAGTTGCCGGTATTGAAGCGCAGGTTTGTATCGTACGATGCGTATGCACAGGCAGGCTTACAGGATGTGCTCACAGAAGAACAGCGCAAAAGTGCTTCGGTACTTTCGGTATATACTACGGCCAGCTGCATATTCACCAATCAGAAGGGAAAGTTTGAACCTATATCACTTCCTGTTGAAGCACAATTCAGCATGGTGTCTGGTATAGCTTTTGAAGATGTTGACCGCGATGGAATAGAAGATATACTCCTGGCCGGTAATTTTTATCCATACCGTGTGCAGTGGGGGCGCAACGATGCATCGTCTGGCCTGGTGCTGCAGGGAGCGGGCAAGGGTAAATATATACCTCGTTTATATGGATATACTGGTTTTTATGCCGCAGGCGATGTGCGAAATATAGTGATGCTGCGGAGTGGTAAAGATCAGCGCTCGGTGCTGGTAGCGCGCAACGATGATACTCCCTTACTTTTTAAATGTACCCGATAAACATGTTAAACTTTTACAGAATACATATTCATGCGTAGAAATTATTTTCTGGTGATGCTGGCAATAGTTGTTGGCAGTTGTTCGAAGTCCGATTCTGCTGGTCCTGCATCATCAGCTGATGAAGCCGTGGTAACGATTCATGTGCAGGATAAAAAACAAACCATTCGCAACTTTGGAGCTTCCGATGCGTGGGCTTGTCAATATATAGGTTTGTGGCCGGACGAAAAACGAAATCAGGTAGCCGACTGGTTGTTTAGCACAGAAGTAGATGAAGCAGGCAAGCCGGCTGGTATAGGTCTGTCGGTATGGCGTTTTAATATAGGTGCGGGAAGTGCTGCGCAAGATAACATCTCCGATGAGTGGCGAAGAGCCGAAGGATTTTTAAACAATGACGGAAGCTATACCTGGTCGCGACAAGCAGGCCAGCAATGGTTTATGCAGGCAGCACAGCAACGCGGTGTACAACAATTTATAGGGTTTACCAATAGTCCGCCAGTACAATTGACAAAGAATGGAAAAGCTTTTTCGAGCGATGGTGAACATGCCAACATCAGCGCGGGCAACTATAAAGCTTTTGCAGGATTTCTTGTGGAAGTAGTAAAGCATTTTCAATCGCAAGGCATTACGTTGAATTACCTGAGCCCTTTTAACGAACCACAGTGGGATTGGACCGGCAATGGCCAGGAAGGCACGCCCTTTACCAACCAGGAAATTGTTGATGTTACCTGGAAACTTGATTCAGCTTTAACAGCCAACGGTCTTGCTACACGCATACAGATAGGAGAGGCTGGTAAAATGAATTATCTCTACGAAGCAAGCGACAAGCCCACGCGTGGTGAGCAGATCAAAGATTTTTTTACCAGTACTTCCGCCCGCTATATAGGCAATCTGCAACATGTAGATAAAATGATTTCCGGCCATAGTTACTTTACTTCGGCTCCTATGGAAACCATGGTGCAGGTGCGCAAAAATATAGCGGCGAATATTCAACAGGCTTCTGTTCCGCTGGAGTTCTGGCAAAGTGAATATTGTATACTGGGCGATCAGGAGGAAATTCCCGGTGGTGGTAAAGATACCGGCATGACTACAGCACTTTATGTAGCACGCCTTATCCATCACGACCTGGCGATTGCCAACGCTTCGGCCTGGCATTGGTGGACATCTATATCGGTATATGACTATAAAGATGGATTGATCTATGCCGATAAAAATAAAACAAACGGAAATATAGAGCAGACCAAGTTGCTGTGGGCATTGGGCAATTATAGCCGCTTCATTCGTCCGGGGGCTGTGCGTGTAGGAGTGGCATCTACAGATATCAATACCGATGACACCAAAGGACTGATGATCTCTTCCTATATCCATGAAACCGACAAGAAGCTTGTTACCGTAGTGGTAAACTATGGCAACCTCGACTCGAATATAAAACTGACAATTGATGGTGCGGCTATCACTTCTGTAAAGCCCTATATCACATCTGCACAAACAGACGAGAGCCTGAAGCCTTTGGCGGAGATCGCTGCCGGTGAAGTAATAACCATTCCAAAAAAATCAGTGGTTACACTGGTGAGCGATGTGAATTAAATTATTGATACCAACCCAAACAGGAAACACGTGAGAACTGTATACTATATATTTGTAGCATGCACCATGTTGCTGGGTACAGCAGCGCAAGCGCAACGCGAAGTAGCGCTGTTTAACAGCGACTGGAAATTTTACAAAGGCGATGTAGCCGCAGGTGAAAAGACAAGCACAGCCGATCAATCCTGGCGCACGGTAGAGGTGCCACACGACTGGAGTATAGAAGGGCCTTTTAGTGATGAGTGGGCCAGTGGTACAGGTTATCTTCCCGCAGGTATAGGCTGGTATCGTAAAACATTTCAACTGCAACCCAATCAACAAAAGAAAAATATATACCTGTATTTTGACGGAGTATATAAGAACAGCGAAGTGTGGATCAACGAGCACTATCTCGGCAAACGCCCCAATGGTTACGCCTCTTTTTATTATGACGTAACAAAGTACCTGAATGCTGCCGGAAAAAATATAGTAGTGGTAAAAGTAGATCACACCGATTTTGCTGATTCACGCTGGTACACCGGTTCAGGTATAAATCGCAATGTATACCTTATAGCCGTTGAACCGGTACATATAGCCGTGTGGGGAACATTCTTTACAACGCCATCAGTCACCACCGAGCAGGCGCAGGCCGATGTGCAGGTAACGGTTCAGAACAATGCAGGCAAGGCGGCCAATGCGCGTATAGCCGTTGCGTTGCTGGATGCAAAGGGCAAGGTGGTAGCACAGGCAGAGAACCGTGCTTTGGCAGCCAACGCGGCAACCACCGATCTGAAATTGTCATTGAAAGTAACGAAGCCGGAATTATGGTCGATCGAAAAACCGGCTCTATATACTTTGCGCACAACGCTATATGCCGATGATAAACCAGTAGATGTTGTTACCGAGCGTGTGGGCTTTCGCCATTTTCGTTTCGATGCCAGCAAAGGTTTCTTCCTCAACGATGTGAATATAAAATTGAAAGGTGTATGTATACACGATGATGCCGGTGCGCTGGGTTCAGCAGTGCCTAAAGATGTATGGGCGCGCAGACTAAAATCATTGAAGGCCATGGGCTGTAATTCTATTCGCATGAGTCATGATCCGCACCAGGACTATCTCTATGATTTGTGCGATGAGCTTGGATTTATCGTGCAGGATGAAGCGTTTGATGAATGGGAGGTCGGTAAAAATAAATGGATCAAAGGATGGAATATAGGCACGCCCGGTAAAGATGGTTATCATACCTACTTTGCCGAGTGGGCTGATCGTGATTTGCGCGACATGGTTTTACGCAGCCGGAATCATGCCAGCATTTTGATGTGGAGTATAGGCAACGAGATCGATTACCCGAATGATCCATATACCCACGAAGTGTTGAACACCGGAAGAAATCCGCAGATATATGGTAAAGGTTATCAGGCCGGAAATCCTCCGGCAAGCAGGCTGGGTGAGATTGCTACGCACCTGGTGCAGGTGGTAAAACAATATGATCCTACACGACCGGTAACCGCAGCGTTGGCAGGCGTAGTAATGTCGAACTATACTGCGTTTCCTGGAGCATTGGATATAGTAGGGTATAATTACCAGGAGTATCGCTATGCAGACGATCATCGTCAGTATCCGGATCGTGTAATTTATGGAAGTGAGAACAGTCGCGCATACAACGCGTGGGCTGCTGTTGACAGCACCGACTATATTTCTGCGCAATACTTGTGGACGGGTATAGATTTCATGGGCGAAGCGCATGTGTGGCCTGAGCGCAGCAGTGGTGTAGGTGTGCTCGATCTGGCAGGTTTTGAAAAGCCGGAATATTACTATCGCAAAAGTTTATGGTCAAACGACCCGGTGGTATATCTGGCGGTGCGCAAGAAACCAACGGAGCCGCGCAGGAATATATTTGGAGGTGATGCACAGGCGCATTGGAACTGGAGCGGTATAGATTCTGTACAGGTGCTGGGCTTTACCAATGCCGAAGAAGCGGAGCTATTTATCAATGGAAAATCGCAGGGTAAAAAGAAGCGTACGCAGAATGAACAACAGGTTATACATTGGAATGTGCGTTACGAAGCAGGCGAAGTATCGATACGATCCTATACCGGAGGAAAAGAAATCAGCCGCTATACTATAGCTACCACAGGCGAAGCAAAGGCATTGAAAGTTACGGCTGATCGTAAAGACATTCCGGCCGGTAGGGGTAGCGTTGCACACCTCGCTATTAACGCTGTCGATGCCGGGGGAAAAGCAGTATTCCAGGCGCAACAGGAAGTAGAAGTGATTGTGGAAGGTCCGGGCAAACTTATAGGCCTGGAAAGTAGCGACCTGGCGAGCCATGAAGACTATAAAGCTTCAAAACGCAAATTATACCAGGGAAAAATGCTGGCGTATGTGCAGGCGGTAAAAGCGGGGCGCATCAAAGTTACTGTAAAAGCGGTGGGTCTTGCGCCTCACACGTGTGAACTCAATGCGACTGCACCATAGCAATATTTTGCGTGTGAGAGGAGTTTTGCCAACAATCACAGAAATATAGCACGCTTTCGTCATGCACAGCAGCATTTAGTCGACAGGATGATACATTTTTCAAATAACTTTTTACTTTTGCAACTTCTTACCTGAAGACGCAGGTAGGTTAGGTTAAGAGCAGGCTATATCAGACGGATGGAGCCTGCTTTTTTATTTTATTTTAATGTCAGATTCTTGTTTGCTCAGTTCGAGCCTGGTATCACCATCGGCTGTGCAGGTTTGATCTTGTCGTAATCCACCACACCGGTTCTGGCGGCCCACTGATTATATTCTACTGAAAGTTCATTGACAACTTCCGGATTTTTTCCGGCAAGATCCGTTGTCTCACCGCGATCTTTACTCAGATCATATAGCTCCCACGTATAGGAAGGATACGTAGATACAATCTTCCATTTTCCTTTTCGCACGGCACGGTTGCCGGCACGTTCCCAGCAGAGCGCCTCACTGCGATCTACTTCAGTAGCTTGTCCGGTCAGCACAGGCAAGAGATTTTTTCCGGCCAACGGCAGGGCTATGTGCCCGTCATACTTTTCAGGATAACGTGCACCGGCTGCGGCATAAAACGTAGGCGCTATATCAATGATGTGGCCCGTACCTTTTACAATCGCTCCACTTTTTACATGCCCCGGAAACCACGCTATAAAAGGGGTGCAGAAACCACCTTCGTGCATGTTGTTCTTATACTGTCGAAGCGGTGTGTTGGATACATACGCCCAGTTCTGTTCCTGGTAATCGTACGAACCGGCTGTACCAATAGGCCCTGCGTTGCGTTGAGGCTTGCGTGCCGTGCTGGCATAGCCGCCTTGTGCACCATTGTCGGACAGAAATACAATGAGTGTGTTGTTATCTTTCTTCAGCTCTTTCAGTGTTGCGAGCAGTCGGCCTATACTTTGATCTACGCGGTCGAGCATTGCGGCATATACTTCCATCTTCGCTTTCCATAATTGTTTCTGGTCGTATGTCAAGTTATCCCACTTGGGTACTTCCGGGTCGCGGGCAGCTACACGATCTTCCGGTAATAAAATTCCCAACGTCTTTTGGCGGGCAATGCGCTCCTGTCGCAGTGAGTCCCAGCCTATATCATAACGGCCTTTATATTTTGCTATATCTTCCGGTAAAGCCTGTAGCGGCCAGTGGGGTGCATTGAAGGCGAGGTATAAAAAGAATGGTTTGCTGGTTTTACTTTGCGTTTGCAAGAAATCCAAAGCATTGTCGGTTATCTTATCCGTGAGGTATTCGCCTGGTTTGAGTTTTTCTTTTTGATTGTTTCGCACCAGCACTACCGGATCGGCCTTGCCATAATTACCAATGTCGAAATAATTACTGGCGCCTGGTATAAATCCATAGAACTGTTCGAAGCCGCGTTGGTTGGGCCAATATATACTGTCCTTACCGAGATGCGATTTACCGGCCATCAGCGTGCTATAGCCATTTTGTTTGAGCACTTCGGCAATGGTGAGCGATTCTTTATTGAGAAAACCCTGGTAAGCAGGCAGACCGAGATTTACATCGAAGTATCCCATGCCGGCACGATGCGCATACTGACCAGTGATGAGCGAAGCACGTGTAGGCGCACAGATGGAGTTGTTATAAAATTCGCGGAAGCGTGTTCCTTCACTGGCAAGTTTATCAAGGTTGGGTGTTTTTATTTCAGAGCCATAGGCTCCTATATCTGAGTAGCCCATGTCATCTACTATGATAAGAATGATGTTGGGCTTTGCAGATTTTTGGGCAAGTGCGGGTATACTGCCTATGCCCAGCAGGATGCAGATAAGGAGTCGTTTCATATATAGATACTGTAAAAACAAAAATAGTCTATTAATTCTATAGACTTAAAATTTTTTTAGCAATTTTGTTCCGCTGTACAGAAAGTCTGTGATGAACGGGCATATACAGCGACTACTACAGCCAATCGTTTTATGACAGAGAAGGACATTGAAA
>NZ_DATCSD010000071.1:0-5076 GCF_036568665.1 Ohtaekwangia sp.
TTTACAAGAAAATAAAAGATTAAGTGAAGTTTGCCTTTTACGAATGAGTAAGTTCAACCTAAATAACAGCTATAAAGCCGTTGTTATCGGTGGGTCAGCAGGCAGCTTCCAGGGTGTAGTAAAGATCCTGTCACAGTTGCCTAAAGGTTTTCCGCTGCCTATAATCATGTGCTTGCACAGGCTGAAGCATGTGCGCAATGGTTTTGTGGAAGCGCTCTCCATTAAAAGCGTTGTGCAGGTTACCGAACCACACGATAAAGAAAATATAAAGAAAGGAAGTGTATACCTGGCGCCTGCCAACTATCACATGTCTGTAGAGCTCGGGCTATATTTCGCGCTCTCGACAGAAGAGATGATAAACAACTCGCGTCCCGCTATAGATATAACACTGGGAACAAGTGCCTTTGTTTATAAAGATAAACTGATCGGTATACTGCTCTCCGGTGCTAACAAAGACGGAGCACTTGGCATGAAGCATATACATGATCGCGGAGGGTTAACCATTGTGCAGGAACCTTCAGAGTGTATGATCGATACGATGCCGCGTGCAGCGCTGGCAGCAACAAAAATTGATCATGTGCTAAAGGTTGACCAAATTGTAGAGTTTTTGAAAGAACTAGATAAACAATATCGATGACTGGTGTATTTAACGATCGCTACTACCTGAACCTGATCCTGGCTGTACTCTTCACAGCAGGCATTGGTGTTTCATTATACCTGATCTATTCGCTTCCGGCAAATCTTCGCCTGACGGATGGCTATCAATCAGATCTCATAAACATCTATATCGTACTGGCCCTCACCTTTGTGTTGGGTGCATCTACGCTGGCGATGGCACTGCGCTATAAGCAGGAAGTAGTGGTGATGCGCGACAGAATCATCGATGCCGCTACAGCCGAGCGCGAAGCCGCTGAGCAGGCAGGCAAAACATCCATCAGCCTCGACACAGTAAAGAGCAGTCTGAGCCAGGCCAGTCAGAAAGATATACTCCAGGCAGGTTTGCAGGCAGTATGCAAGCAACTGGAAGCCGGCCAGGGAGCTATATATATAGTAAAAGAAGAAGACGGCAAACGTAAAGTAGAGCTCAAGAACGGTTACGCCCTTACCATTGGCGAAAGCACTGTGATTAGCTACGAATTTGGCGAAGGCCTTATTGGCCAGGCAGCCACCAGCGCACGCACCCTCTATGTAGATGATGTGCCGCAGGGATATGTAAAGATCATCTCCGGTCTTGGAAGTGCATCACCGCGTTATCTGCTCATCGTACCGATCAAGAAAGATCAGGTGGTGGGCGTTATAGAGATTGCTTCCTTTACAAACCTGTCGGAAGATCAACGAAAGTTTGTAGAAGAAGCGGCCGAGCTAATCGCGAATAAAATTTCAAACAGAGCATAAATATAGCGTCCAACGCGTATGATGAAAAGCATAAACGTCAGCACCAAGATTACCCTCCTGATACTCGCGGTGTCGCTCGTGGCGGTGGCCGCGATCAGTTTTTTCAGCTATGACTATCACCTGAAAGCCAACCGGGAAAAATTCTCTGTTACACTCAATGCGCTGGCCGATAACCGTGCCGCCTATCTGAATACATTTTTCAGTAGAGCTGCAACAGCCGTAGAGATACTCAAGAACTCCGAAACACTGAAGAAAGGAGAAACAGCTTCCGCGGATGCCGGTGGTGCCGATCTGGCCGCGTTAATGGGCGGGCCTCCTGCCGATGCTACACCTGCAGACGACTCAACAGCATCCTTCAGCAATGCTCCCTCCGGTGGTCTTCCGGAATTTTTAGGTGAACAGAAATTTGTATTTGAAGTAGACGATATCATTATTACCTCGCCCACCGGTGCCGTTATAGCTTCATCGAATGCCGACATCAAGGGTAATTTTATCGATCCAGATGGTATCACGTTCGAGCGTGCCAAGTCAGGAGTATATTTCACCTCTGTTTTCCGCGATAAGAGCAAAAAGAATTACTTCTCTTATGTTGCCGGTTCACTCACAACAAACAGCGGCAGCCAGGAACTCATCATCATCAAGCTTGATCTCACATCAGCCTATAAGGTTCTGAAATCATATCATGGTCTTGGGCAGACAGGCGAGTTGTTGCTCGGTCGTGTAGATCCATCATCCAGAAAAGTAGCCATTGTAAGTCCGCTTCGTAGCGATACTTCTTCCGCTATTATACTATACAATCCTACAGATCGCTTTGTAAGCGGCTTTGCAGATATAGTAGAAGGCAAAAATATATCGGCTATTGGTAAAGATATCAACGGTACGCCTATCCTGCAGATGGGTCGTAAAGTAGGAAACAGCATGGCGTTGATCGCCAAGATGAATTTAGATGAAGCCAACGGAAACGCAGAAGGCCTGATCTCTACATTCCTCTACGCAGGCCTTTGCATTGTAGCACTCGCTATATTTCTGGCGATGCTCTTCTCGCGTTCGCTCACGCGCCCGCTATACGCCATGCGCAATACCGTGAGCCTTGTAGCGCAAGGTGTACTGCCCGAAAATTCTGTACAGAACAGCAGCGATGAATTTGGCCAGATGGGTGCTAAAGTAAATGAGCTGGTACAAACCCTGCGCGGCAATGCAGATTTTGCCAAGCGCATTGGTGAAGGTAAATATGATACCGAGTTCAAACCCGCCAGTGAAAACGACTTGCTGGGGCTTTCATTGATCGACATGCGTAACAACCTGATCGAGAACGAAAGACGCGATAAGGAACGCAACTGGATTGTGCGTGGTGTTGCCGAGATCAGTGAGATCCTGCGTATGCACGACTCCATCGATGCACTCGGTGAAGACGTCATCAAATTTATACTCGAAAAGATCGGAGCTATACAGGGCGCATTCTATGTGGTGAATGATGAAACTACGCCAGCCGTTATCGAGATGCGCGCCAGCTATGCCTATAACCGTAAAAAATACCTGAAGGCTAAATTCAAATTTGCGGAAGGGCTGGTAGGCCAGGCTGCTGCCGAAAAAGATACTGTAATGCGCACCGAGATACCGGATGATTATGTAACAATCACCTCGGGTATATTAGGCGATCAACGCCCGGCCTGCGTGCTCATTGTTCCGCTTATTACCAACGAAGAAGTATACGGTGTGCTGGAGTTTGCCGGCTTCCGTAAGTTCGATCCATCGCAGGTAAAATTTGTACAAGAGCTTTCACTCATCCTGGCACGTACCATCTTCAACATCAAAGTAAACGAACGTACTCGTGTGCTTCTAGCTGAATCGCAGGAGATGAGTAACGAGTTGAAAGAAAAGCAGGAAGTACTTCGCCAGAACGCAGAAGAAATGCAGGCTACACAAGAAGAGCTGCAGCGTTCAAATCAAAAACTGGAAGAACAGATCGAAGAGGTAAACCGCACACAAAAGCGGATGCAGCTTTTGCTCGAGAACGCTTCCGAGGTTATTACCATCTACGAAGAAGACGAAAGTATACGCTATATATCTCCTTCTGTTGAAACCATCTTGGGCTACGGACAGAAAGAGATGATCGGCAAGAGTGATATAGATAAAGTACATCCCGATCACCGGATCCACTTTAAAGAGCTGTTCCGTAAAATGACAGCGCACCCTGACGAGAAGGTTACAATCCAATACGAATACCGCGCGAAAGACGGAAGCTTTATCTGGATCGAATCTACCGGAACGAACTGTATGGCTAACCCCGCCATCCACGGTTTCATCCTCAACTCACGTGATATCACCGAGCGCAGAAGAGCAGAACAAGAGCAACGGATGCGTAGTAAAATGCAGGCGCTCTCCGAAAACTCGCTTGACCTTATCACACGTCTCGAAGGCGAATCGATTTCCTATATCAACCCGGTTATCGAAGAATATACCGGCAAGCATCCTACTTTCTTCCTGAACAAGAAAGTGAAAGATGCCGAGCTCGACAACGCGGTGCTCGAGGGCTGGTTAAAAGTAGTTGAGCAGGTAAATGCTACCAATGAGAAGGCTGATACCGAAATGGATTTCCCTTCTGAAATGGGTAAACGCATTATGCAGGTAAATGCTATACCTGAATTTGACGAATCGAACAAGCTTGAATCTGTTCTTGTCGTGTCGCACGACATTACAGAAAGAAAGATGATCGAGCTTGAGATCCAGAATAAGAACAAGAAGATTACCGAAAGTATAAATTACGCGAAACGCATTCAGACAGCGATCCTGCCGAACAGCCGCGTGATCAACCGTGCTTTACCAGATTCATTTATACTATATAAACCGCGTGACGTTGTATCCGGTGACTTCCCATGGTTTGTACAGATCAAGGACGATATCTTTATCGCGGCCGTTGACTGTACAGGACACGGTGTACCAGGAGCCTTGTTATCGTTGATCGGATACTTCCTGTTGAACGACATTGTTAGAAGTCGTAAAATTACCGAACCAGGAAAGATCCTCGATCTGCTTGACGAAGGGGTTACCACTACGTTACGCCAGGACGAAGATTCAACAACGAAAGATGGTATGGACATCGCGTTGTGTAAGATCAACACAACTACGCGCGAAGTAGAATATGCCGGAGCTCACCGCCCGTTGTATATCATGAAGAGCGGTGTGATGGACGAAGTAAAAGGTAATAAATTCCCGATAGGTGGTGGTATATTTAAGAACCAAACTAACTTTACCAACACCTACGTGAAGCTGGAAGAAGGAGACTCTATCTACTTTAGTTCAGATGGATTCCCTGACCAGTTTGGCGGACCGGAGGGACGCAAGTTTGGTCCGAAACGAGTTCGTGATATCATCGAGCGTGTCCATCAGTCGTCCATGAACGATGCAGTCGCTATATTTGATCAGGAATGGGAAGGTTGGAGAGGCGATCATAAGCAGACGGATGACGTGTTGCTGATCGGGATAAAATTTTAAACAAGAAGTCTAAACCTTCGCTTTTATAGTGTGGGGGTGGCTATTAAAATAAAATAAATTATAACTTAGTGAATCTCAATCAATTTTAATCTAATCTTCTGACGCATGAATTTTATTTATGACCTGCACCGCACCATGATGTCGCAGAAACTGATTCTGGTGTTTCAGGGTGACTTTACCCAGGAG
>NZ_DATCSD010000072.1:0-3179 GCF_036568665.1 Ohtaekwangia sp.
GTTACCCTTTACTTTTGCCAATGCATACGTTCGGTTGAGTGCTGCCATGGGCGAATACTCCGTCATCAACAGTTGATTATATAGTTGCAGTACAGCTTCCCACTTCTCTGCCGTGTCAGCCTTAATGGTAAGCCAATACGCAAGACTTGCCTCTATGTGATATTTGGAAAGTATATTTCCCTGCGAAGCCTGATGAAGATGCCACGCTCCTTTCGCAATCAGCTCCTGGTTCCAGCGACTTTCATCCTGGTCGTGATAGAGTATCATTTCTCCTTTCTCATCTCTGCGCGCATCAAATCGCGAAGCATGAAAACACATCAGTGCATAGAGCGCATGTACAGCAGGCTTGTTGGTTTGATCATTTTCTATCAGCAGGCATGTGAGTCGCATGGCTTCCTGACAAAGGTCTTCGCGCAATACGGCATCCTGACTTTCAGAATAATATCCTTCGTTGAAAAGTAAATATAGTGTTGTTAATACTGTATCCAGCCGGTTGTTGATCTCCCCGTCCTCCGGAAATTCGATTGGCACTTTTTCTGTTCGCAGTTTCTCGCGTGCGCGAAACAGTCGCTTGTTGATAGCATCTTTATTGGTCAGAAAAGCATTCGCTATTTCTTCTATACCAAATCCGCAAAGTATACGAAGCGACAACCCGATTTGTGCCTCGGCCGGTATAGCAGGATGGCACAACGCAAACAACATCTGCAACTGACTATCGGTAATGTTCTGCTCCGACAAATCGATCTGAATTTCGTGTACTATAATAGAAGACGACTCTTTTACCTGCCCGGTAATTTTACCGGCAAACAAATTATGACGGCTGATATAGTTCTTCGCTTTATTTTTAGCCGCTGCGTATAGCCAGGCTGTTGGATTATCGGGGATGCCTTTATACGGCCATGTCTCCAACGCCAGCAGAAATGTTTCGCTTGCTATATCTTCGGCAACTTCCAGGTGTTCAATGCCCAGCAGCTTACCGAGCACAGAAGTAATTTTCCTGAACTCTGTCCGAAACAAATGTGGTATCAGCTCCTGTTGCATACTTCATTAAACGCTGCGCTGCTGCCGGCCGGCATGGCAACAGCACAGTGTATAATTACGGGTTGTTAATGAACGCCATCTCCTTTCGCGATCTTCCGCACTTCCATCGTGTTGCCTTCTCCTTGCAATACGGGGCAACCTTTGGCAAATTCCACGGCTTCATCCACTGAATTAGCTCGCACGACTATAAAGCCACCGATGGTTTCCTTTACATCACCAAACGGTCCGTTGGTAACAACCTTGTTCGACTTTACCACGCGGGCATCATCAAACGGCAAACCCGTGCCGCTCACAAATTTGTTTTGCGCTGCAATGCCTCCAATCCAGTCCATCGTCTGTTTCATCCATTGCTGCATTTGTTCCGGTGAAGCAACCTTGCTACCGTCTTCATGTCTCATAATCAAAGCATACTCTTGCATGTGTCTAATGTTTATGGTTTACAATATCCGTTACACTACTATGACAAATGAGATTACCGGAATTGGACATCTTGCATAAACTATTTTTCATCTCCGATCCATTATCTTACGAAAGATACTTTATAAAAACATTGCTTACCACAGCAAAAAATAATCACAAAACTGTATACATTTAGTATCGTTAATCCCCCTGTAAGAATACCAATACACTACTTACAGAATCATGCTTACACGTTACACGCTGCTCTTCCTTTTTCTGGCAATGGTATATACCGGCCACGCACAAACCGCTATATCCGGCAGGGTGATCGATAGTCTTACACAACAACCCATCGCGTTTGTAAGTGTTACGCTCGAAGGCGGGCGACATGGAACGAACACCGATATAGAAGGTAATTTTAAATTATCCATTCCATCGGGTTACTCCGGCTATGTATATCTCTCCCACGTGAGCTATCAGAAAATTCGCCTATTGCTTTCAGCATTCCGCAACAGACCTATCATTGCTCTTCGGCAAAACTCCACACTCCTGTCGGAACTAACCGTTCTCTCGGGAGAAAACCCGGCTTTCAAAATTATACGCAAAGCGATTGAGCACCGAAAGGAGAACGATCCGAGAAATCTAAAATCCTATAGCTATACTTCGTATTCCAAATTCCTGGTAACACCCAGCGAACCCGATCGAAAAACAGACTCACTGGTATATGCCTGGCAGCATCGGCCCGATTCCGTTAAACTCACCAAAGATCAAAAGGATATATTACAATTCAACAATCTTGCAGAGACATCTAACCTGTTTCTCAGTGAATCGGTATCCGAGAAAAAAGTTTTGAATCCGGGACAGAGCAAAGAAAAGTTACTGGCCTATAATATCTCCGGTTTCAAGAGCCCTATCTTTAGCAGTGTTGCCATGGATTCGCAGCCGTTCGCTTTCTACGAAGAAAATATAGCGCTGTTTGGCAAAGAGTTTATTAACCCGATACAACCCGGTACATTCAGGCGATATGACTTTTATATAGTAGATACAACTTACTATCATACCGATACGGTTTATGTGATCCAGTTTAGTCCGCGCGATAAAAAAAAATTCAACGGACTGGAGGGAATTATATCAATCTCGATTGATGGCTATGCTATCAAAAACGTAATGGCATCTGCGTCCGACTCACTCGCAATGGTGGGTATACGTTTTCAGCAAGACTATGAAAAGATTGATGGACATTGGTTTCCTGTACAACTCAATACTGATCTTGATTTTCATAATCTCAATCTCGCAGGACGTACACTCAAAGCACAGCAACGAAGTTTCTTTCGCGATATAAAGATCAATCCGCCTGTGGATGCACGGGAATTTGGCGATATAAAACTGGAACTTGTATCAACCAAAAAAGAAATAAACGATACTATATTGGCGAAGTATCGCATTGCTCCATTGGATACACGCGAGCTCAATACATTTATAGCGATGGACACCGTGATGCGCAAGGTGCGCTGGTTCGATGGAGCGTTTGAAGCGCTCGCCACCGGATATATACCTGCGGGCTGGACAGAGATCGATATAAGCAAAGTAGTTTCTTTCAACCAATATGAAGGAACACGTTTAGGTATGGGACTCTATACCAACGATCGCTTTTCGAAACTGATTCGTTTTGGCGGATACTACGGTTACGGTATACGCGACCACCAGAGTAAATATGGTGGTGAGGTAAAGCTGATGTT